>CAZOCQ010000075.1:0-12999 GCA_964578335.1 uncultured Desulfobacca sp. | reverse complement strand
CCGGCGAAAAGCTGGGCTTCCTGCCCGGCGACCTGGCGGAGAAGGTCAATCCCTATCTGCGGCCGCTGTACGACGCCATGCACGACATGATGGACTTCGAGAAGGCCAGCCGCCTGGTGCAGCGGGGCATCATCGAAGTGGCCCCCCTGGCCTTTATGCGGGGCCGCACCCTGAACGACTCTTTCGTCATCCTGGACGAGGCCCAAAACACCACCTCGGAGCAGATGATGATGTTCCTTACCCGCCTCGGTTTCGGCTCCAAGGCGGTGATCACCGGCGACGTGACCCAAATTGACCTGCCGGCCGGAGCCACCTCAGGGCTGGTGGAGGCCCGGGACCTGCTGCGGGGGGTGGAGGGCATTGCCTTCATCCACTTCACCGAGCGGGACGTGGTGCGCCATCCCCTGGTGCAGGATATCATCCGGGCCTATGAGAGCCGCCGCCCCCGGCGGGGGACCACAGGCGGGACGCCTGTGCCACTGGAACACTCCCGTGCCTGACAAAGAACCAGTCGCCAAGATCCGGCATATCTTCGGCCTGGAGCGCCTGCGTTCCCGCCTGCCCGGTTCCCTGTCCCGGAAGCTGGCGGCCCCTGTTTGGCATGATCGGCTCGCCAAACTGGCCCTGCTCCTGGGATTAAGCCTGAGCCTGGCCTTTATCCTGGCGCCCCGGACCTCCGGCCCCTCCCGGCACTACCAGGTGGGGGACATTGCTCGGGAAAACCTCGAGGCCACCGGGGAGTTCCGGGTGGAGGACAAGGAGACCAGCACCAAGCGGCAGCAGGAAATCGTGGCGCAAACCCCCCCGGTCTTCGACCTGGAGGAACAGATCGGCGACCAGGTGCAGCAGCGCCTGCAGAAGGCCATGGACCACATGCGCCGGGTGATTCAGGAAAGCCAGGTTGACTCCCCCGGCGGCGCCTCCCCGGCCTCAAAAAACAAAGGCGCTTTTCCCCGCAAGACCTTGATGGCGCACAAGCCGGAGTTCGACCGGCTCCTGGGAGTGACCATCCCCACCCCCACCTTTCAACTCCTGGCCAAGTCGGATTTCTCCCCGTACCTGGAGGCCATGACCTGCCAGGTGCTGAACCAGTTTTTCAATCAGGGGGTGATCTCCAGCCGCGCCGTGTTGCAACCGCCCCCCAAGGAGATTACGGTCCGGCGTCTGCCCTCCAAAAAGGAGACCCTGGAGCGGCAGCCCTTTCCCTTCCTGGAGTTGGATGAAGGGCGCAAATCCGCGGCCACCTATTGCCGGGAAGTGGCGGTGGAGTTTACTCCGGGGGACCGCTGGGTGGTGTGCGACCTGACCCAATACCTCCTGTTGCCCAACGTCTCCCCCAACTGGGCGGAAACCCAGGACCGCCAGCAAGCCAGGTTGAAGGAGCTGCAGCCGGCCTATTTCATGGTCAAGCGGGGCGAGATGCTCATCCGGGAAGGGGAGCCCATCTCCCCGCTGCAACTGGCCAAGCTGGAATGGCAGAACAAACTCTATCCCAGCCGGCGGGCGGTGGTGGTCTTTTTGGGCATCTTCCTTTGCCTGACCCTGCTCCTGGCGGTGTTTTACCGGCTGGCCAGCCTCACCCTGCGGAATTTTTCCGTGCGCCTGCGGGACTTGACCTTTCTGGCGGCGTTGCTGATCTGCGGCACCCTGCTGAATAAGTCCCTGTTGTTCCTGGGGGATCACCTCTCCAAAAATTTGCCCGATGTGGGCCTTAACCTGGTTTACATCCTGCCCCTGGGGTTGCCCGCCATCTTCGCCGCCATGTTCCTGGGGCTGGAGACCGGGGTGGGGGTGGCCTTCCTGATGGCCACTTTCACCGCCTTGATGGTGCCCCGGCCCTTTCCCCTGTTTATCTACTTCGTCACCGCCGGCCTGGTGGCGGTCTTGGGGGTGAAAAACAGCCGGCGCCGCAACGCCCTGATCCAGGCCGGACTGGCCATCAGTCTGGCCAATATGGCCCTTTTGGCAGGCTTTAAATTGGTGGAATATCCCTTCGGCTTTAAAGATCTGCTGAACAGCGAGGCCTACGCCTTCGCCGGGGGGCTGTTCACCGGCATCCTGGCCCTGGGCCTCACCCCCATCATGGAAGGGGCCTTCCGCTACTCCTCCAACATCCGCCTCCTGGAAATCCTCAACCTGGACCAGCCCATCCTCCGGGAGCTGATGCTGGTGGCCCCGGGCACCTACCACCACTCGCTGGTGGTGGGCCAGATGGTGGAGGCCGCGGCGGAGACCATCGGCGCCAATCCTTTCCTGGCCAAGGCCGCGGCCTACTACCACGACATCGGCAAGATCAAAAAGCCCGGCTATTTCGTGGAAAACCAGATCGGGGAGAACAAGCACGAAAAGCTGGCCCCCTCCATGAGCGGCCTGATCCTCATCTCCCACGTCAAGGACGGGGTGGACCTGGCCCGGAAGCACCAACTGGGCGAGCCTATTGTGGACATCATCCGCCAGCACCACGGCACCAGTTTCATCAGCTATTTTTACCATAAGGCCAAGGCCCAGGCGGCCAACCCCGAAAAGGTCAACATCGAGGACTACCGCTACCCCGGCCCCCGGCCCCAGACCAAGGAAGCCGGTCTGGTGCTGCTGGCCGACCAGGTGGAGGCCGCCTCCAAGACCCTCACCGACCCCACCCCGGCCCGCATCCAGGGACTGGTGCAGAAAATCATCAACAACGTCTTCGCCGACGGCCAGTTGGACGAATGCGAATTGACCCTGAAGGACCTGCACCACATCGCCAAGAGCTTCCATAAGATCCTGGGCGGCATCTTCCACCAGCGCATCCATTACCCCCAGGCCGCCGACAAAAAGAAGAGCAATGAGGATCTGGATAAGCAACCGCCAAAGAAAAACGGCCATAAGTCCGTCGAAAATCAGGAAAAAAGCCGGGAAGATCTTAAACGCCTTGGGCAGGTCTGAGGCCGAGCTGAGCCTCACCCTGCTGGGCGACCGGGCCATGGCCCGCCTCAACCGGGAGACCTTCGGCCGCCGGGGCCCCACCAACGTCATCGCCTTTCCGGTGGATGTAGAACAGCCGCCCCCGCCTGTTTCCCAGGTCCCCACAGGCGAGACGCCTGTGCCACCACCCCCGCCCCTCTTGGGTGAAGTGGTCATCTCCCTGGAGGCCACCCGGCGCCAGGCCATAGAATTCGGCTGGCCCTGGCAGGAACTCTTCGACTTTTTCCTCATTCACGGTATATTACACCTGATGGGCTATGATCATGATTCTCCTCAGGCGGAGGAGGAGATGACCTCGAAGACCTGGGAGTTGATGAAGCTTCTTCACCCTAAGCTGTCAGCTCTCAGCGGTCAGCCTTCAGCTTAAAAACCAAAGAATCGCGACACATTTTCCTTGAATTTTCTCCGCGGAGGAACATCAAACAAGCATGGTTTTAAAGCTGATAGCTGAAAGCTGACGGCTGAGAGCTATAAACGAAAGGAGACCGGCGTGCCTCGACTCGAAGTAAACGTTGACCATGTGGCCACCCTGCGGCAGGCCCGCCTCATTGACGAACCCGATCCGGTGACCGCCGCCGCCCTGGCGGAATTGGCCGGGGCCGACGGCATCATCGTCCACCTGCGGGAAGACCGGCGCCACATCCAGGACCGAGATTTGCACCTGCTGCGGCAAACCGTCAAGACCCGCCTCAACCTGGAGATGGCCGCCACCCAGGAGATGCTGGAGATAGCCCTGGAGGTGCAGCCCAACCTGGTGACCCTGGTGCCGGAAAAGCGCGAGGAACTCACCACCGAAGGCGGCCTGGAAGTGGCGGGCAACCGGGCCTTTCTCAAGGACTACGTCCGGCAACTGAAAGAGGGAGGGCTGCGGGTCAGCCTCTTCGTGGACCCGGTGACCGCCCAGATTGACGCGGCCAGAGAAGTGGGGACCGAATGGGTGGAGCTGCACACCGGAACCTACGCCGAAGCGCCCACCCGGACCGAGGCCACCCGGCTCTTCCAGGAGCTGCTCAACGCCGCCCGGCACGCCCGCAGCCTGGGCCTCAAGGTCAAGTGCGGCCACGGCCTCAACTACCGCAACATCAAGCCTTTCCGGGGCCGGGAGGAGTTCGCCGAATACTCCATCGGCCACGCCATCATGGCCCGGGCCATCCTGGTGGGCCTGGAGCGGGCCGTCCGGGAGATGATCGAACTGATCCGGGGATAAAATGGGCGCGATAAGCGTGTCCCCTGAGGGGGGATTAGGGCAGGGCAAGGTTGTTGCAGTAAAAAAGACAAAACGCCAGCAAATCTGCCCAACCCAATAACATATGGAGTTCTTTGTTTTCCTCCTCTCCCCCCATGGGGGAGAGGGCAGGGTGAGGGGGAAGTGAGCCGTTGACGAAGCCTCCCCTCACCCCAACCCCCTCGCAGGGGAGAGGGGGTTTTTCTGCTTAGGCTGTCCTAGTTTTATAGGTGACACCGATTCTCAAGCATTGCCATTTTTTAGACCTCCTGCCGGATATTTGGAGATTTCAAGGAAAATATGCCCGCCAACGAACCACAAGATCGTAAAAACCTGAAAACCCTCTCCTGCGGCATGGTGAGCGACCTCAGCCGGCTGTTGGCGGACCAGGGCTTCGGCGAATACCCCATTGACATTGTGGAGGCCCTGGCCTTCGCCATGTTCATCGTGGCCGACACTTACAGCCTGGCCAAGCCTGATAAAGAACAGGCCATCGCCGTGATCCATCGCTTTTACGACGACCTGGAGGACTACTTCATCAACCAGGTCATCAGGCAGGACCATCAGATTAGCGACGCCGCAGAGATTCAGGCGGCAGCCGATAAATTTCATGACCTCAGCCGGGGCCGCTACGAGGAATACGGCGAGAAATTCAAGCAGGACATCCTGGACCCCGCGGCCCTGTCCTGCCCCATCACCGTGGGTTATCTGCTGGACAACCTCTTCATCCAGCCGCTAACCAAGCAGGAAAAGCTCCAACTGCTGGGCCCCCTGGCGGACAAGGTCCTGAATTACTGGGCCGGCTGCGTGCAGACGTTTAAAGGCTAGCTTCTCGTTCCCAATCTCCCGCTTGGGAACGCCTGTTTTAACGAGCTTTACTCTCTGACTCTCGTTCCCAAGCTCCGCTTGGGAACGCCAGTTTGTTCGAAGCTCCTGCTTCGAGTCTTATATTGAAACGATGCGTACTCGTTATAAAATTCTAGAATCGGAGCCGCCATATTTTATAACCTGCACCACCGTGGCCTGGATTCCTATCTTCACTCGGAAACCTTACTTCGATATTTTATTGAGCACGTTAAATTTTTCCCGCCAAAACAAGGGGATGAAAATATTCGCTTATGTGATTCTGGATAATCATCTTCATTTGGTAGTAGCTGGTGAAAAACTCTCAAAGGCCATTAAAGAGTTTAAAAGCTTTACGGCCAGAGAAATAGTTCGGCTGGCTAAGGAGGAAGAGAAAGGCTGGCTGTTAAGCCAATTGAAGTTTCATAAGTTGGAACACAAAGCAGAGAGCGGTTATCAGGTTTGGCAAGAGGGTTTTCACCCCAAAATGATTACTTCAGAAGAGATGCTGGCTCAGAAAATAGAATATATTCATTATAATCCGGTAAGGATTGGAATTGTGGAAAAGCCTGAGGACTGGCTCTATTCCAGCGCCAGAAATTATTTGGGGTTGCCGGGGTTGCTGGTAGTCGACACACTGGAAGTCTAAAAGAGGTCAGGACAAAGCAGGAGCTTTGTACCAAAGTGCGTTCCCAAGCAGGAGCTTGGGAACGAGAAAAAATATGAGCGATAAGGCATTACAAGGGTGGATTACTTTAATAATAAGTTGTATTGTGTTTATTTTTCGTAATTTATTGGCTAAAAAGATTATTGAATGTCAAAATAACATTGGTTTTAATTTTGGAGAAAAAGAGATAAGAGTAAGTAAAATAGTGATAGTAATTGCATGTATAGGTGTCATTATTATAGGTTTATTGGATATTATAAAAAGTTAAACTAAATTAATATTTGTGTAGTGCTTATCATCTCGTTCCCAAGCTCCCGCTTGGGAACGCCGGTTTGCCCGAAGCTCCGGCTTCGGATAGAATACCTTTGATATGGAACTCATTGACCTGCACACCCACTCCAACGCCTCGGACGGCACCTTTGCGCCGGCGGAGGTGGTGCGTCTGGCTAAAGATGGGGGGCTGAAGGCCCTGGCCCTCACCGATCACGACACCGTGGACGGCCTGGCCGAAGCCGTGGCCGCCGGGCCCCAATACGGGGTGGAGGTCATCCCCGGGGTGGAGATCAGCGCCCGCTTTCCCGGCGGCTCCATGCACGTCCTGGGGCTGGGGATCGAATACGGCGACGGCCACCTGAGCGAGCGTCTGGCAATCCTGCAACAGGCCCGGGCTGACCGCAACCCCCAGATCATCGCCAAGCTCAACGCCCTGGGGGTCAAGATCACCCTGGAGCAGGTGGCCAAAATTTCCGGCCGGGGCCAGATGGGCCGGCCCCACATCGCCCGGGCCTTGATGGAGGCGGGCTACGTCGGCTCCATCCAGCAGGCCTTCGATCTCTACCTGCGCAACGACGGCCGGGCCTACGTCCCCAAGTTCCGTTTCCCGCCGGCCGAGGCCATCGCCATGATCCGGGACGTCAAAGGCGTCCCGGTGCTGGCCCACCCCTTCACCCTGGGTCTGGGTTCGGCCTACGCCCTGAAAAACACCCTGACTGAACTGATGGCCCTGGGGTTGGCCGGTATCGAGTGCATCTATTCGGAGCACACCCTGGAGCAGGAGGCCCTTTATCTGAAGCTGGCCGGGGAACTGGGCTTATTGGTCACCGGCGGCTCCGACTTCCACGGGGACAACAAGCCGGAGATCACCCTGGGGAAGATGCCCCGCCAGGAACGCCTCACCTACGAGCGGCTGGAGGCCCTGCACGCCTGGCGCCGTAGGGAATACGGCAGTCAGTAAGGTGCGTCCTATGCACCGAATTATTATTTGCCGATGAACTTAGCCACGCTCTCCGGCTCCGCAGGCCCCTCGCCGGCTGGCTCCCGCCAGGCCAAAAGGTAGAGGACCTCCGGGCCGGGGTTGGTGAGGGCGTGGGCCACCCCCGGCGGGATGCGGAGCATCAGGTCGCCCCCGGCAATCGTGCTCTCCTTAACTTGCCCATCCGCTTCCCAGACCAAAACTCCGACGCCGTGGAACAGGTAGAGCCACTCCTCGTGGCCGGGATGGAGATGATGGCCCCGGCTGTGGCCCGGCTCAATGGAGACCAGGTGAGCGGTGCGCAGGACTTCCTTCGCATCATGAAGCCGTCCTGCCCAGGGAAAAAAACTGAAACCCCGCCCCCCCCGGTTGACCTGCCCGGAGACTTCGATAAATTCCACCTCGGCCATGGGCAAACCCCTTTCTTCCTGGTTGAAACCGGTATCAGAATATATCAGCTAACGGTGCCGGGAGCCAGAATTATCCCTGGCTGGCGAGATTGACGACAAGGATAATATGTTGTAAATTATATCATTACCCCTGTCCACCTTTGCCGAAGCGGAGGCCAAGCCCATGCGTGCCGCCAGACAGTTAATCCGGGATGGAGCAATCGGTCTGATACTGGCTCTGCTGCTGGGGTTCATGGCCCTGCCGGCTGCCGGGGCGGTCTATTATGTGGCGCCCACCGGCAATGACGCCCATCCCGGCACCCTGGCGCAACCCTGGCGGACCATTGGCAAGGCCGCGGCCACTTTGACCGCGGGAGACACGGTGTTCATCCGGGCCGGCACCTACCCGGAATGGGTGATGCCGCAGAATTCCGGGGCTCCCGGCCAATACATCACCTATACCGCCTATCCGGGAGAAACGGTGACCATTGACGGCGCGGGCCTGCCGGTGCCCCAGTACAGCGGCTTGATCGATCTGGCCCTGAAGAACTATATCCGGGTTTCGGGCCTGCGGGTACTCAATTCCAGCGACCAGGGCATCCAGGCGGACGGTTCCAGTAATATCATTATCGAGAACAACTATACCTATAACACCGTGGGGTCCGGCATCGGCGTCTGGGGCAGCCAGAACGTCATCGTCGCCGGCAATGAAGTGGAGCGCGCCTGCACCGGCATCTATAACGAGTGCATCAGCGTGGGCGTCACGGATAATTTTGAGGTCAGGAATAATTACGTTCATCATGCCTACCCGAATCTCATGAAGGAAGGCATCTGCGCCAAAGACGGCTCCGCCAACGGCAAGGTCTATGGCAACCGGGTGCACGACACCCTGGTGGGGATCTATGTGGACGCCCAGGCCAGAGACACCTACAATATCCAGGTTTATGGCAATCTGGTTTACCACAACGGCGGGCAAGGCCTTCATTATTATGGCGGCAACGGCATTGCCCTGGCTTCCGAAGTAGGCGGGTCGCTGGAAAATATCCAGGTTTTTAATAATATTTCCCATGGCAACTATTGGCATGGCATTCAAGTGTCGGCCTGCTGTATCGCCAGCCATCCGATGACCAATATCAGGATCATTAACAACACCTTTTATAATAACGGCAAGGAATGGGGCTGCGGCATCGCCTTTGACAATCCCCAGGCCTTAAACGCCGTGCTGCGCAATAATATCTGCAGTCAGAATTCCGGCCCGCAAATTACCCTGGACGCCCAGGTCAATCCGGCCAATTGCCAGATCGACCATAACCTCATCGACGGCCCCAGCGATGTTTACGGCACCGCCTATGTCGAAGGGAATCCCCGCTTTGTTGATGCCGCCCAGGGCGATTTTCGCCTGCGGGCCGGTTCTCCCGCCATTGACCGGGGTTCTGCGGTCGCCGCCCCCTCCGCTGATTACCGGGGAGTGCCCCGTCCCCAGGGGGCGGGCTTCGATATGGGCGCCTATGAGTATCAGCCGAAGGCCGCGGCCTTGCTCCTGCTGCTGGATTGATTATTCATGCCTGCTCAACCTTGCAATTTCCCGCCGATCTGTTAAATTAAGGCCGCCCCGATAAGGCGAATCCTCAGCTGCGGCTGCCTGCTATTTAAAAAAATATGGCCACCATCAACGACCTGGTGCTGGTGCACCTGGACCGCAAGCCCGCGTTTTACGCCCGCCTCAACGACATCAGCCCCGACCTCAAGCGGGGCTGGTATCAGGTGGAACTCCTGGTGCTTACCCAACCGGCCCAGACCATGGTGTGGATCCTGGAAGAAGCCCACCTCAATGGCGAGGAGTTCACCATGGGCGGCCGGCCGGTGACTCTGGAACTCATTCCCCCCAAGCCGCAACCCGCCCCGGAAACCGGCCCCTCCAAAGGCAAGGGCAAGGTGATCCCCCTGACCCGGAAGACCTGAGGGCCGCCGGGACCGGCGTCGTGCTCCGGGCTCCTGCACTGCGGCCCGGCGGCGCCCTGATTTATCCCGAAGTTCTTGAAGGTCTTGACTTAATGGCCTTTGGGGGCCTTGCTTTTCCCCCGGCTTTATACATATACTAATTATCTATGAGAATCCTGCTGGTTCAACCCACTACCAAATACCCGGACCGCCGGGTGTTGCGCAGCCGCACCCGCTGGCTTCTGGGCATGACCCTGCCTTACCTGGCCGGCCTGACCCCCCGCTCCATCCAGGTGGACCTGGCCGACGACCGCCTGATGGACATCCCGTATCAGCGCCAGTATGACCTGGTGGGCATCACCTGCACCTGCGCCACCTCCGAGCGGGCCTTCGAGATCGCCGCGGAGTTCCGCCGGCGGGGGGTCCCGGTGGTGATGGGCGGCTTCCACGTCACCCTGCATCCCGAGGAGGCCCTGGAGCACTGCGACGCGGTGGTGGTGGGGGAGGCGGAGTCCGTCTGGGAGGAAGTCCTGGAGGACGCCCGCTACAAACGCCTCAAGCGGCGTTACCAGGCCGCGGATTTTCACCACCTGGCCGGCCTGCCCCGGCCCCGCCTGGAGTTGGTGGACTTCCGGCGCTACCGGGTGAAGATCATCCCCACCCAGACCACCCGGGGCTGCCCGTATCATTGCGCCTTCTGCGAGGTGCCCATCGTTTACGGCCACACCTACCGGCGCCGTCCCCTGGGGGAGGTGATCGAGGAGATCAAGGCCAACGTGCGCATCACCGGCCTTAGGAACATCTATTTCATTGACGACAACCTCACCGGCCACCGGGATTACGCCAAGGAGCTGTTTCAGGCCCTCATGCCCCTGAACCTGCGCTGGAGCTGCCTGTGGACCATCAACACCTCCCGGGATGAGGAACTGCTGGACCTGGCCAAGCGCTCGGGCTGCAGCCACGTCAACATCGGCATCGAGAACGTCTGCGCCGAGTCCATCGACTCCATCGACAAGCTGCAAAATCCGGTGAAAGAGTACGAATGGCTCCTGGGCCGCCTGCGGAAAAAGGGAATCTTTTATTCCCTGAACTTCATGTTCGGCCTGGACGGGGATCACAAGGAACTTTTCGACGAGACCCTGGCCTTCCTGGAAAAAGTCAAGGCGCCCATGGCCTTCTTCAACGTGGCCACCCCCCGCCGGGGCACGCCCATGTGGGACCAGCTCAACCTGGAGGGCCGGGTGCACAACCCCGAGGCCGAGAAGTATCTGGGAATGGTGTGCAACTTCTTCCCCAAGCACATGACCCCGGAGGAGTGCGAAGCCGGCGTCTGGCGCTGCTTTCAGGAGTTTTACTCCTTCCGCTCCATCTGCCGCCGGCTGCTCATGCCGCCGACCTCCTACATCTTCCAGGGGATTCCCAGCAACCTCTTTTTCCACTGGTCGGCCATGCGCAAGATCGATCCGGTGGACTTTTATTGAGCCAGCCGGGGGAAGGCGGCCCTGATTCCCTGAATGACGAACTCTATCGCCAGGGCGGTGAGGATCAGCCCCATGATGCGGGTCAACAGGCGTAGGCCGCTTTCTTTAAACAGGGCCAGAATCCGCTCGGCATAGAGGAAGCAGAGGTAGCAGATCAGCAGAATTAAGAGGGCCGCCAGCAGGATGCAGAGATTTTCCGCCGGGGTCCGGGCCCGACTGGTCAGGACCAGGGCGGTGGTGATGGAGCCGGGGCCGGCCATCAAGGGCACGGCCAGGGGCACCAGGGCGATGTCGCCGTAGTCCTCGGCTCTCAGGCTGGAGGCGGTGTCCAGGCGGTTGAAGTGGCCCCGGCCGTGGAGCATGTCAAAAGAGATGCGAAAAAGGATGAGGCCGCCGGCGATCTGAAAGGCCGCCAGGCTGATGCCGAAAAAGTCGATGATATACCGGCCCACCAGGGCGAATAACGCCAGGATGACGAAAGAATAGAAGCAGGCCCGGCTGGCCAGATGCCGGGCGACCGCGGCGGGGGCCCCGGCGGCCAGGGCCAGGAAGGCGAAGATATTGCCGGTGGGGTCGATAATGACAAAGAACGAGACCAGGCTGGTGATGAAAAAGGGCCAGAGGGGACTCAGGTGTTCGAGAAACATGGTGCAGGGGCGCTCCGGCAGAGAAGGATGAATTATGGCTAATTTTCAAGTGAATAAGACCTACCGGGAAATTAATGACAAAATCAGGAAAGGTCAAGCGGTGGTGGTCACCGCCGAAGAGATAATCGATATCGTGCGGACCAAAGGCGAAGTGGAGGCGGCCCGCACCGTGGACGTGGTGACCACCGGCACCTTTTCGCCCATGTGTTCTTCCGGGGCCATGCTCAATTTCGGCCACACCAAGCCCCCCATCAAGGCCTCCAAGGTCTGGATCAACAACGTCAAGGCCTACGCCGGACTGGCCGCGGTGGACGTCTATATCGGCGCCACCGAGCCCACCGTGGACGATCCTCTGAACAAGGTCTATCCCGGTGAATTCAAGTACGGCGGCGGCCACGTGATCCAGGACCTGGTGGCGGGCAAGGCGGTGCGCCTGGAGGCGGAGGCCTACGGCACCGACTGCTATCCCAACAAGCGCCTGGACCGGGAGATCACCCTGAAGCAGATGGTCAACGCCATCCTCTGCAATCCCCGCAACTGCTACCAGAACTACAACGTGGCGGTGAACCTGTCCAAACGCACCATCTACACCTATATGGGGCCGCTGCGACCCAAGGCCGGCAACGCCAATTTCTGCACTTCGGGGGCCTTGAGCCCGCTGTTCAACGATCCCTATTACCGCACCACCGGCATCGGCAGCCGCATCTTCCTGGGAGGCGGGGTGGGCTACGTGGTCTTTCCCGGCACCCAGCACAACCCCGGCAAGCCCCGCTCCGACCGCGGCGTGCCTAAAGGGCCGGCGGGCACCCTGTTCGTCATGGGCGACCTGAAAAAGATGAGTCCCCATTACCTGGTGGGAGTGAGCCTGCTGGGCTACGGCTGCTCGCTGAGCGTGGGTCTGGGGATCCCCATCCCCCTGTTGAATGAGGAGATGGCCTATTTTTGCGGGGTCTCCGACGAAGACCTGCTGGCCCCCATTGTGGATTACGGCAGCGACTATCCCGCCGGCACCGGCCGGGTCCTGGGGGAAGTAAGCTACGCCCAACTGAAGCGGGGGAGCCTCACCCTCGGCGGCCAGGAAGTGCCCACGGTGCCCCTGTCCAGCCTGGTGCGGGCCCGGGAGATCGCCAATCTCCTGAAGGATTGGATAACTTCCGGCCAGTTCCTGCTGGGCGAACCGGTGGAACTGCTGCCGGGCAGTGACGAGCTGCACTGCGTCCGCACCGCCAGCCGAGACAGTTGAGGCAGTTGCCAGTAGTCAGTAGCCAGTAGCCAGGAAAACCCAGCGGGGACGAAAGGTAGGGTGCGTTCCACGCACCATCGCAGGCGGGCACTGGATCTGCTCGTTCCCACGCTCCGCGTCGCTAAGGGTTATCTGTAATGTCATAATAGGTTAGCATACAAGGTAAGATGCAGCCGCAGGATTTGCGTGAAAAACCTTGCCTCCTGGGTAGCATCGGCAAAACGGTAGTGATGTAGGACAACCGCCCCCGGCTGTCCTGGACCGGCGAGGGCGCCTGTCCTACCTTGCTCTGCCACGAAAGTCGCGTAGGGGGGGGTCTCGAACCGCCGCGTCGCTCTGCGTCGTGG
>CAZOCQ010000074.1:2416-13021 GCA_964578335.1 uncultured Desulfobacca sp. | reverse complement strand
AAGTCCATGGAGGCCAAACTGGCCGCCGAACTGCTGGACGCCGCCAACAACCGCGGCGCGGCCATCAAGAAAAGGGAAGATACGCACAAGATGGCGGAAGCCAACAAGGCCTTCGCCCATTATCGCTGGTAAGATAAAGATCGTTTTGGGTTTTTCGTTTTTGGTTTTTGGTTAACCGCAGGCCAAAAGAAAAACCGTAGGCCCCAAGAAAACGACCATAAACCCGAATAACGAAAAACGAAGAACGAAAAACGAACATGGCAAGACAGACCCCGTTAAACCGGGTACGGAATATAGGCTTTATGGCCCACATCGACGCCGGTAAGACCACCACCACGGAGCGCATCCTGTTCTACACGGGAGTGACGCACCGCCTGGGTGAGGTGCATGACGGCCAGGCCACCATGGATTGGATGGAACAGGAACAGGAGCGCGGCATCACCATCACCTCCGCCGCCACCACCTGCTACTGGAAGGACCATCGCATCAACATCATCGACACGCCGGGCCACGTGGACTTCACCATCGAAGTGGAGCGGAGCTTAAGGGTGCTGGACGGCGTGGTGGCGGTCTTCGACGCGGTGGGCGGGGTGGAGCCCCAAAGCGAGACGGTGTGGCGCCAGGCGGACCGCTACGGCGTGCCGCGGTTGGCCTTTGTCAATAAGATGGACCGGGTGGGCGCCGACTTGGGCCGCTGCCTGGACATGATGCGGGAGCGCCTCAAGGCTAACCCGGTGCTGGTGCAGTTGCCCATAGGCGAAGAGGACAAGTTTCAGGGGATCATCGATCTCCTGGACCTGAAGGCGGTGATCTACGACGAAGCCACCAAGGGGATGCGCTTTGAGATCACCGACATCCCGGCGGACTACCGGGAACTGGCCCAGGAACAGCAGACCCTGCTGCTGGAGGCCCTGGCGGAAGTGGACGAAGAGATCATGGAGCGCTACCTGGCCGATGAGCCGGTGGCCCCGGAGCTGATGCGCCGGGCCTTGCGCCGGGGCACCGTGGGCCTGGCCCTGGTGCCGGTGCTGTGCGGCTCCGCCTTCAAGAACAAAGGCATCCAGCCCCTGCTGGACGCGGTGGTGGACTACCTGCCCTCGCCCCAGGATATCCCGCCGGTGAACGGGATGAATCCCAAGGGCGAAGTGGTGGAGCGCCCCGCCTCAGATGACGCCCCCCTGGCCGCCCTGGCCTTCAAACTGATTTCCGATCCCTACGTCGGCCATCTCACCTTTATCCGGGTCTATTCCGGGGTGCTCACTTCGGGCGCGGCAGTGCTCAATTCCAGCAAGGGCGTCAAGGAACGTATCGGCCGCTTGCTGAAGATGCACGCCAACAAGCGGGAAGAGATCGAAGCGGCTTACGCCGGTGAGATCGTGGCCGCGGTGGGCCTGAAGAACACCACCACCGGCGACACCCTGGCGGATGAGCGGGCCCCGGTGGTCCTGGAGGCCCTGCACATTCCCCAGCCGGTCATTGACATCGCCATCGAACCGGCCACCAAGGCCGACCAGGACAAACTGGGGCAGGCCCTGGGGCGCATCGCGGCCGAGGACCCCTCCTTCCGGCTCAAAACCGACGCGGAGACCGGTGAGACCATCATCTCCGGCATGGGGGAACTCCACCTGGAGATCATCGTGGACCGGCTAATGCGGGAGTTCAAGGTGGACGCCCGGGTGGGCAAACCCCAGGTGGCCTACCGGGAGACCATCACCGAAGAGGCCCGGGCCGAAGGCAAGTTTGTTCGCCAGAGCGGCGGCCGCGGCCAGTACGGCCACGTGGTTCTGGTGGTCAAGCCCCTGCCGGCGGGTGAGGGCGTGGTCTTCCAAAACAAGATCGTCGGGGGCGTGGTCCCCAAAGAATTCATCGCTCCGGCTGAGAAAGGCATCAGAGAAGCCGCGGCCACCGGCATCCTGGGGTACCCCATGGTGGATGTGGAGATTGACCTGGTGGACGGCTCCTACCACGAAGTGGACTCCTCGGAGCGCTCCTTTTTCATCGCCGGGTCCATGGGTTTTAAAGAGGCGGCCAAGCGGGCCCGGCCGGTGCTGCTGGAGCCCATCATGGACCTGGAAGTGGTGGCCCCGGAGGATTTCGTGGGCGAGGTCATGGGGGAACTGAACTCCCGGCGGGGCCGGATCACCGGCATGGAATCCCGGGGTTCCACCCAGATCATCCACGGCCAGGTGCCCCTGGCCACCATGTTCGGCTATGCCACGGCCCTGCGCAGTTCCACCCAGGGCCGGGCCACCTTCACCATGCAATTCGATCACTACGAGCCCGTGTCCGCCTCGCTGGCGGAAGAGATCCTGGGCCGGCGACAAGCCCGGGCCTGACCCTTAATTAGGAGGAAGTCCTAATGGCCAAAAAGAAGTTTGAGCGGAAGAAGCCGCACGTGAACGTAGGGACGATCGGTCACATCGACCATGGCAAGACGACCTTGACCGCGGCCATTACCAAACATTTGGCGAAAAAGGGTCTGGCCCAGTTCGTGCCCTTCGACCAGATCGACAAGGCGCCGGAAGAGAAAGAGCGGGGCATCACCATCGCCCTGGCCCACGTGGAATACGAAACGGCCAACCGCCATTACGCCCACGTGGACTGTCCGGGCCACGCCGACTACATCAAGAACATGATCACCGGGGCGGCCCAGATGGACGGGGCCATCCTGGTGGTGGGGGCGGACGACGGCCCCATGCCCCAGACCCGGGAGCACATCCTGCTGGCCCGGCAGGTGGGCGTGCCCTATATCGTGGTCTTCCTGAACAAGGTGGACCTGGTGGACGACCCGGAGCTCATCGAGCTGGTGGAACTGGAGCTGCGGGAGTTGCTCTCCAAGTATGATTTTCCCGGGGACGACATCCCCATCATCAAGGGTTCGGCCCTGAAGGCCCTGGAGCAGGACGACTTCAACGCCGAAGCAGTAAAGCCGATTTTCGAATTGATGGACGCCCTGGACAGCTACATTCCGGAGCCGGTGCGGGACGTGGACAAGCCCTTCCTGATGCCCATCGAAGACGTGTTCACCATTTCGGGCCGGGGCACGGTGGTCACGGGCCGCTGCGAGCGGGGCCAGATCAAGGTGGGCGAGGAAGTGGAGATCGTCGGTTTCGCCCCCACCCAGAAGACGGTGTGCACCGGGGTGGAGATGTTCCGCAAGACCCTGGACTACGGCCAGGCGGGCGACAACGTGGGTTTGCTGCTGCGGGGCATCAAGAAGGACGAAGTGGAGCGGGGCCAGGTCATCGCCAAGCCCGGTTCCATCACGCCGCACACCAAGTTCAAGGCCGAGGTTTACGTGTTGACCAAAGAGGAAGGCGGACGGCACACCCCGTTTTTCTCCGGCTACCGGCCGCAGTTTTACCTGCGCACCACCGACGTCACCGGCGTGGCGACGCTGCCCGAAGGGGTGGAGATGGTGATGCCGGGGGACAACGTCTCGCTGGAAGTGACCCTGATCACCCCGGTGGCCCTGGAAGAGGGGCTGCGCTTCGCCATCCGGGAAGGCGGCCGCACCGTGGGCGCCGGCGTGGTCAGCCAGATTGTGGAATAAGGGAAGATAAATGATCACACCCAAGATTCGCATCCGCCTGCGTTCCTACGACTACAAGCTGCTGGACAAATCGGTGTTGGAGATCGTGGAGACGGCCCGCAGCACCGGGGCCCGGGTGGCGGGTCCCATCCCGCTGCCCACGGTGATTAACAAGTACACGGTGCTGCGTTCGCCCCACATTGACAAGAAGTCCCGGGAGCAGTTTGAAATGCGCACTTATAAACGCCTCCTGGACATCCTGGAACCGACCCAGCAGACCATGGACGCCATCAGCAAGCTGGACCTGGCGGCCGGGGTGGATGTGGAAATAAAAGTATAAAGACGTTTTCGGTTTTTCGTTTTTCGTTTTTCGTTTCGGTTGTTGAAAGAGCGGTGATTTTTAACGCGGCCAAGCAATAGGTCTGAAACGAAAAACCAAAAACCAAAAACGAAAAACCGCGACCGAAGGAGCATCAAATGCCTGGCGGTTTAATCGGCAAAAAATTGGGCATGACCCGGATCTTCGATTCCGAGGGCCTGGCCATTCCGGTCACGGTCATCGAAGCCGGCCCCTGTTTCGTGGTCCAGAAGAAGACCGGCGCCAAAGAGGGCTACGACGCCTTGCAGGTGGGCTTCGAGCGGCGCTCTTTGGGGAAGTTCAACAAGCCGGAAAAGGGTCATTTCGCAAAGCACGACGCCAAGAGCGGCTTTAAATATCTGCGGGAGCTGCGCCTGGAAGGGGAGGGCGACTTTCAGGAGGGCCAGGAGATCACGGTGGAGCAGTTCGCCATCGGCGACATCGTGGACGTTATCGGGACCAGCAAGGGCCGGGGTTTTGCCGGCACCATCAAGCGCCATAAATTCCACCGCGGCCCCATGACCCACGGCTCCATGAACAAACGGGCCCCCGGCTCCATCGGCGCCAGCGCTTATCCCTCCCGGGTCGTGCCGGGCAAGAAGATGCCGGGGCAGATGGGCAACGCCCGGGTGACTCAAAAGAATCTGGAAGTGGTGGACGTGCGCCCGGAAGAAAACCTGCTGATCGTCAAAGGGGCGGTGCCCGGACCCCAGCAGGGTCTGGTGTTCATCCAGAAGGTTGGCTAAGCTTATGCCTACAGTGGATATTTTCAATATACAGAAGGAAAAGGTCGGGGAGCTGGACCTCAAAGAGGACATCTTTGGGGTGGAGGTCAGAGGCGACGTGCTCCACGAAGTGGTCACCTGGCAGCGGGCCTGCCGCCGGGCCGGGTGCGCCTGCACCAAGACCCGGGGCGAAGTGCGCGGCGGCGGCCGCAAACCCTGGCGCCAGAAAGGCACCGGCCGGGCGCGCTCCGGCAGCAACCGCTCGCCCATCTGGAAGGGCGGCGGCACCACCTTTGGCCCCCGCCCCCGGAGCTACGCCTACACCCTGCCCAAGAAGGTGCGCCGTCTGGCCCTGAGGATGGCCCTCTCCAGCAAGCTGGAAAGCGGACAGTTGGTGGTCCTGGACAGCTACCCCCACACCGAACCCAAGACCAAGGATTTCATGGCCGTGCTCAAGGCCTTTGAACTGGGCAAGACCCTGTTCGTCTCCCCGGAAGAGAACCGGGCCTTGGAATTGAGCGCCCGGAACGTCCCCGGAGTCCAGGTGATGCTGCCGGTGGGGCTGAACGTTTACGACATTCTCAAGTACGACCACCTGGTGCTGTTTTCCCCGGCCCTGGCGGCCATTGAAGCGAGGTTGGCCAAATGAAGGCATATCATCACCTCATCAAGGGGCCCATCATTACGGAAAAGACCCACAGCCTGAGGGAGGCCAACAACAAGCTGACCCTGAAGGTGGACGTCAAGGCCAACAAGGTGGAGATCCGCAAGGCCATTGAGGACCTCTTCAAGGTGAAGGTGCTGGGGGTAAACACCATCAAGATGATGGGGAAAAAGAAGCGGATGGGGCGCAACGAAGGGAAACGGCCGGACTGGAAGAAGGCCATTGTGACGTTGGCGCCGGGCGAAAAGATCGCCGGTTACGAAGGACTTTAAAGGCAGGGGTTAGGGATTAGGGGTTAGCACCAACAAATGCCTTTGAATTTTCCTAACTGCTAACTGCTAAAAGCGAAAAGCTAAAAGCTAAAAGCCTAAAGCGAAAAGCTTAATCAATCAAAAGGACTGAGAATAATGGCTCTTATTTCCCGGAAGCCAACCTCCGCCGGGCGGCGGCACCAGACGGCGCTGGATTTCAGCGAGCTCACCCGCACCGCCCCGGAGAAGAGCCTGGTGCGGTCCCTGAAAAAGACCGGCGGCCGCAACAACCACGGGCGGGTTACCAGCCGTCACCTGGGCGGGGGGCACAAACGGCGTTACCGGCTCATCGACTTCAAGCGCAACAAGTTGGGAGTGGAAGCCAAGGTGGCCTCCATCGAATATGACCCCAACCGCACCACCCGCATCGCGCTGCTGCATTATCTGGACGGCGAGAAGAGCTACATCCTGGCGCCCCAGGAACTGCGGGTGGGCGATAAAGTGGTGGCCGGACCCGAAGCGGACATCAAACCCGGCAATTCCCTGCCCCTGGCCAACATCCCCACCGGCACCCTGGTGCACAACGTGGAGCTGAAGCCGGGCAAGGGCGGGCAGATGGCCCGGGCCGCGGGGGCTTACGCCCAGTTGATGGCCAAGGAAGGGAAGAACGCCCATCTGAAGCTGCCTTCCGGGGAAGTGCGCATGGTCTCGGTGGATTGCCGGGCCACCATCGGCCAGCTCAGCAACGTGGAACAGGAAAACGTCTCCCTGGGCAAGGCCGGGCGCAAGCGCTGGCTGGGGAAAAAGCCCCACGTGCGGGGCGTGGCCATGAACCCGGTGGACCACCCCATGGGCGGCGGCGAAGGCAAGTCCTCGGGCGGGCGGCATCCGGTGACCCCCTGGGGCGTGCCCACCAAGGGATACAAAACCAGAAAGCCTAAAGAAAGCGACCGCTACATCATCAAGCACCGGTCGAAGAAGTAGTTGGCAGGCGGGACGCCTGCCCCACCAACAATGAGGGGATAATCGTGGCCCGTTCACTGAAAAAGGGACCCTATGTGCAGGACAGCCTGGAGGCCAAGGTCGCCAAGGCCCGGGACACCCAGGACCGCCGGGTGATCAAGACCTGGTCCCGGCGCTCCACCATCACCCCGGATTTTATCGGGCTGACCCTGGCGGTGCACAACGGCAAGAAATTTATTCCGGTGTACGTCACCGAGAACATGGTGGGACACAAGCTGGGGGAATTCGCCCCCACCCGCCACTTCGGCGGCCACGCCGGCGATCGCAAATCGAAAGTGGGTAAGAAATAGCCATGGAAATCACAGCCCGCGCCAGATTCATACGCATCTCCCCCTTGAAGCTGCGGCTGGTGGCCCGGCTGCTGCCCGGCAAGAAGGTGGACGACGCCCTGTCCATGCTGCGTTTCATGCCGCAGCGGGGCGCCCGGGTATTGCACAAGGTGGTGACGGCCGCCCTGGCCAACGCCGAACAGCGGCCCCAAATAGACGTGGACACCCTGATGGTGAAGGGCGTCATGGTGGACGGCGGCCCCAGCCTGAAGCGCTTTCAGGCCCGGGCCATGGGGCGGGTCAACCGCATCCTCAAGAGAAGCAGTCACATTACCGTGGTCCTCAAAGAAGGACCGGCGAAGAAGTAGTCAGTAGCCAGTAACCGTTTTTGGTTTTTCGTTTTTCGTTTTTGGTAAAAAGCCAACGATTCGGGACTGACGAAAAACGAAAAACGAATAACGAAAAACGATAGGAGGCATGGTTTGGGTCAGAAAGTACACCCCATCGGTTTCCGCCTGGGGAGCTACCGTAAATGGGATTCCGTGTGGTTCGCCCGGAAGGATTTCTCCTCCCTGGTGCTGGAGGACCGCCGGATTCGGGAGTTCATCAAGGATGACCGGGAGCTCAAAGGGTCGGGGATCGCCGGTGTCGATATCAAGCGGGCGGCCAACAAGCTGACCATCAAGATCCATACCTCCCGGCCGGGCATGGTCATCGGCCAGAAGGGCAAAAAGATCGAAGACCTGCGCCGCCGCCTGGAGAAGGTGGTGGGCCGGGAACTGGTCATCGACGTGCAGGAAGTGCGCAAGCCCGAAATCAACGCCCAGTTGGTGGCGGAGAACATCGCCCAGCAACTGGAGCGCCGGGTCTCCTTCCGCCGGGCCATGAAGAAGGCGGTGGGCCAGGCCCTGAAGTTCGGCGCCAAAGGCGTCAAGATTCGCTGCAAGGGCCGCCTGGCCGGGGCCGAAATCGCCCGGCAGGAATGGTACCGGGAGGGCCGGGTGCCGCTGCACACTCTGCGGGCCTTCATTGATTACGGCTTTGCCGAAGCCAAGACCACTTACGGCATCATCGGGGTGAAGACCTGGATCTTCCACGGTGAGGTTTTGGGGGCCGAAGAAGGCATGGGCTTTTAAAGGCCGTTTTGGGTTTTTCGTTTTTGGTTTTTGGTTACAAAACCTCGCCAGGCTGAGAACGAAAAACGAAAAACGAAAAACGAAAAACGAAAAACGAAAAACGAAAAACGAGGTAAACCCTCTGCCCCCTTTTTAGAGAGGAGGGGCAGGCCGAGGAAATAGAAATGTTAGCTCCAAAACGAGTAGCGCATCGCAAGGTGATGAAGGGACGCCGCCGGGGGCAGGCCACCCGGGGCAACTTTATCGCCTTTGGAGATTACGGCCTGCAGGCCACGGAATGCGGCTGGATCACCTCCCAGCAGATCGAGGCGGCCCGGATCGCCATCACCCGCCACGTCAAACGCGGCGGCAAGGTCTGGATCCGAATCTTTCCCGACAAGCCGTTCACCAAGAAACCGGCGGAAACTCGCATGGGCAAAGGCAAAGGCTCCCCCGAAGGATGGGTGGCGGTGATCCGCCCCGGCCTGGTGCTCTACGAGATGGCGGGAGTGGAACGGGACGTGGCCGAGGAGGCCATGCGCCTGGCGGCGCACAAACTGCCCCTGCGGACCAAGTTCATCGAGCGGGCCGACATCAAGCCGTTATCCGAGTCGAAGTGGGCCAAGGTGGTGATGAGCGAACCGGAGCCGGCGCCGCTGGCTGAGGCCGCCGAGGCGGAGGCCGGATCATGAAGGCCGCCGACTTGCGTGACCTGACCGTGGAAGAGCTCCAGGCCAAGTTGAAAGAGGTGGGCGAAGAGTTGTTCAACCTGAACTTTCAACACAGCCGGCAGCAATTGGACAACACCGCCCGGCTGGGCCAGGCCAGGAAAGACCTGGCCCGGATCAAGACCGTACTCAGCGCCAAAACCGGGACGCAGCAGTAACCGGAAGGTTAGGTAGATATGGAAAAAGCGCGCGGCATTCGCAAGACCAGAGTAGGCCTGGTGGTCAGTGACAAGATGGACAAGACCGTGGTGGTGGAAGTGAAGCGCCTGGTGGCCCATCCGCTTTATCACAAGATCATCCGGCGCCGGGTGAAGATTAAGGCCCACGACCCCCAGAACAACTGCCAGGTGGGCGACAAGGTGTTGCTGGAAGAGACCCGGCCCCTCAGCCGGGACAAGCACTGGCGGGTCAAGCAGATCCTGGAGAAGGCCCAGTAACACCGTTTTCGGTTTTCGGTTTTCGGTTTTCGGTAATAAAGAAAAAAACCGAAATTTGGTAACAAAAGGTCAGCCGGGGGGAGATTATCCCGGGCGAGATATAAGGCAAGCGACCATGATTCAAGTGCAAACACAGATGACGGTGGCGGACAACTCCGGAGCCAAGCGGGTCTCTTGTATCCGCGTCCTGGGCGGCACCCGGAGGCGCTACGCCCGGGTGGGAGACATCATCGTGGTGTCGGTGAAGGAAGCCCTGCCGCACTCCAAGGTGAAGAAGGGCGACGTGATGCGGGCCGTGGTGGTGCGCACCGTTAAAGAGACCCGCCGCCCCGACGGTTCCTACATCAAATTCGACGACAACTCGGCGGTGCTCATCAACCAGGCGGGCGATCCCATCGGCACCCGCATCTTCGGGCCGGTGGCCCGGGAATTGCGGGCCCGGCGGTTTATGAAGATCATTTCGCTGGCCCCGGAGGTGCTGTGATGGCTCGGGCCCAGAAACAAAAACCGGAACCGGTGCGCATCCGCCTGAAAAAGAATGACCTGGTGGAAGTGACCACCGGCAAGGAGCAGGGCAAGACCGGCAAGATCCTCAAGGTCTTCCGGGAAAAGAACCAGGTGCTGGTGGAAAAGGTCAACATGATCAAGCGCCACACCCGGCCCAGCCCCACCAGCGGCCAGGGCGGCATCGTCGAAAAGGAGGCGCCGCTGAACGTCTCCAAAGTGATGCTCATCTGCCCCAAATGCGCCACGGCCACCCGCTTCCGCCTCACCCTGACCGGGGAAGGCAAAAAGGTGCGGGTCTGTCTGAAATGCAAGGATATGATTGATGGCTGAAAAAGAGAAAAAACCGAAGGCTAAAGCCCAGGGCGCCGGCAAAGGCCAGCCCAAGGCCGAAGCCAAGGCCAAGGCCAAGGGCGAGGCCAAGGCCAAACCCGAAGCGGCTGAGGTCCAGGAAGCGGCGGCGAAGCTGGAAACGCCCCGGATGCTGGAATATTACCGGACCGAGTGCGTGCCCCGCATGATGCAGGAGTTTCGCTATAAGAGCCCCATGCAGGCGCCGCGGCTGGAGAAGATCATCATCAACCTGGGGTTGGGGGAAGCCATCCAGAACATCAAGCTGCTGGATTCCGCTTCCGCCGAACTGGCCGCCATCACCGGGCAGAAGCCGGTGGTGACCAAGGCCAAGAAGTCCATCGCGGCCTTCAAGCTGCGGGAAGGCATGCCCATCGGCTGCATGGTGACCCTGCGCAAACACCGGATGTATTTCTTCCTGGACAAGTTGGTGAACGTGGTGCTGCCCCGGGTGCGGGACTTCCGGGGAGTGCCGGAGAAGGCCTTCGACGGCCGGGGAAATTATACCCTGGGCGTCAAAGAGCAGATCATCTTCCCCGAGATCGACTACGACAAGATCGACAAGGTCAAAGGCATGAACATCACCATTGTCACCAGCGCCCGCACCGACGAAGAAGGCAAGTTTTTATTGAAACTGTTGGGAATGCC
>CAZOCQ010000074.1:0-2316 GCA_964578335.1 uncultured Desulfobacca sp. | reverse complement strand
ATGGCCAAGAAATCGCTGATAGCCAAGGCAAAGCGCCCCACCAAGTTTGAAGTGCAGAAATATAACCGCTGCCCTTTGTGTGGTCGGCCCCGGGCTTTTTTGCGGAGATTCGGCATCTGCCGCATCTGTTTCCGCAATATGGCCCTCAAAGGGGAGATCCCTGGGGTGATTAAATCGAGCTGGTAGGCCAAAAATGAGCATGACCGACCCCATCGCCGATATGTTGACCCGGATCCGCAATGCCGGGCACGCCCGGTTTGATAAAGTGGATATTCCGGCGTCCCGCATGAAGATCAGCCTGGCCCGCATCCTTAAGGAAGAAGGCTTCATCAAGAATTACAAGGTGATCAAGGATAGCCGCCAGGGCATCCTCCGGGTGTACCTGAAATATTCCGAACAGCAGAAACCGCTCATTCAGGGCCTGCGCCGGGTGAGCAAGCCCGGCCGCCGGGTCTATAGCGGCCACGCCGAACTGCCCAAGGTCCAGGGGGGCCTGGGGGTGGCGGTGGTCTCCACCTCCCAGGGGGTGGTCACCGACCGGCAGGCGCGCAAGTTGCTGGTGGGCGGGGAAGTTCTCTGCGAAATCTGGTAAGGTGAGACCATGAGCCGTATCGGTAAAAAGACCGTGCCTTTGCCCAAGGGGGTGAAGGTGGCGCTTAAAGAGGGCAGATTGGAAGTTACGGGGCCCAAGGGGAGCTTGAGCCAGTTGGTGCCGCCCCGGGTCACCATTGACATCGGGGCCCAGGAAATCAAGATCGCGCCCCAGGATGAGTCGCGGCTGACCCGCTCCTATTGGGGCCTGGCCCGCACCCTGACCGCCAACATGGTTACCGGGGTGAGCGAAGGCTTCACCCGGGTGCTGGAACTGGTGGGCACCGGCTACAAGGTGGAGGCCAAGGGCGATTCTTTGGTGTTCAGCGTGGGCTATTCCAATCCGGTGGATTTTCCCCTGCCCCAGGGGATCAGCGCCAAAGTGGAGAAGGCCACCCGCATCGAACTGACCGGCCACGACAAAGAAGTCTTGGGCCAGACGGTGGCGGTGATCCGGGCCTTGCGGCCGCCGGACGCCTATAAGGGCAAGGGCATCAAGCACGCCGGCGAAATCATCCGGCGCAAAGTGGGCAAGGCCGGCGGCCGTTAAGGGAGAGATGAGATGAACCTCAAACAGGCGGCGAGAATGAAGCGCAAACAGCGCATCCGAAAAAAGATCAGCGGCAGCGAGGCGCGGCCGCGGCTGTGCGTCTTTCGCAGCGCCCGGCACATTTATGCCCAGCTCACCGATGACGGCCAGGGCCGGACCCTGGCGGCGGCCTCCACCCTGAGCGGCGAACTCAAAGAAAAACTTAGCGGCCTGAAAAAGTCCGAGGCCGCCAAGGAAGTGGGCAGACTGCTGGCCGCCAAGGCCAGGGAAAAAGGCATCTCCCGGGTGGTCTTCGACCGCAACGGCTTTCTCTATCACGGCCGGGTCAAGGCGGTGGCCGAGAGCTGCCGGGAAAACGGACTGGAGTTTTAGTAGCCAGTAGCCAGTAGCCAGTAGCCAGTTCTGCAAACTGGCAACCGACTACTGACAACTAATCGGAGGATAGCTTGTTCGAATCAGAGGCGCAGGAACAACAGTTAACCGACAAAGTGGTGAGCATCGCCCGGGTGGCCAAGGTGGTCAAGGGCGGGCGCCGCTTCCGCTTCAGCGCCATCGTGGTGGTGGGCGACGGCCAGGGCAAGGTGGGCGCCGGTTTGGGCAAGGCCCACGAGGTCCCGGAAGCCATCCGCAAGGCGGTGGAGCAGGCCAAAAAGGCCATGGTGCAGATCCCCATTTTGAACAACACCATTCCCTATGAGGTGCTGGGGGAGTACGGCTCCGGTCGGGTGCTGCTGAAACCGGCCTCGGAAGGCACCGGGGTCATCGCCGGCGGTCCGGTGCGGGCGGTGGTGGAAGTGGCGGGCATCAAGAACGTCCTCACCAAATGCCTCGGGTCCCATAACCCCCACAACGCCGTGAAGGCCACCATGGTGGCCCTGAAACAACTGGCGTCGCCGGAGGAAGTGGCCACCCGAAGAAACCGGCCCCTGGCGGAGTTGCTGGGATAAAGCTATCAGCGGTCAGCTTTCAGCTATCAGCTTAAAGCTGACGCTTATGGCTGTTGATAGAGGTAGCCGCAGGCTTTAGCCTGCGCCGGTAGGAATATAGAAACAGCAAAGGCAGTGATTCTTTAGCTGACTGCTGAAAGCTGAAAGCTGAGAGCAAAAAACATGTTTCTTGAAATCACCCTACGAAAGAGTCCCATCGGGCGGCCGCCGCAGCATCGCAAGACCTTG
>CAZOCQ010000073.1:0-13164 GCA_964578335.1 uncultured Desulfobacca sp. | reverse complement strand
TGATGAACTCCATGGCCTGCTCCAGGCCGAACTGCCGCGGCGGCACCAGGCGCAGGGCCTCATCACTGCCCGCGGCCCGGATATTGGTGAGCTTCTTCTCCTTGGTGATGTTAACCCACATATCTTCGGGCCGGGTGTTTTCGCCGACGATGAGGCCCCGGTAAACCGGATCGCCCGGATTGACGAAGATGGTGCCCCGGGGTTGCAGGTGAAAGATGGCGTAGGACACCGCCTTGCCAGGCCGGTCGGCCGCCAGCACGCCGTTGGGGCGGCCGGCGATTTCTCCGGCATAAGGAGTGAAGCCGATCAGAATGGTGTTCAAGAGGCCGGTGCCCCGGGTGTCGTTCAAGAAACTGCCCCGCAGGCCGATGAGCCCCCGGGAGGGGATTTCGAACTCCAGCCGCACCCGGCCGTAGCCGTGGTTGATCATCTTCACCATGCGGCCCCGGCGGCTGCTCAGCCTTTCGGTGACGATGCCGATGAACTCCTCGGGGATGTCCACCACCGCCAGTTCCAGGGGTTCCGACAGCTTGCCGTCTATCTCCCGGGTAATGACCCGGGGCTTGGAGAGGGACAATTCAAACCCCTCCCGGCGCATCATTTCGATGAGCACCGCCAGTTGCAGCTCGCCCCGGGCGCTCACCTTGAAGGCGTCCCGGGTCTCCCCCGGCTCCACCCGGATGCTGACGTTGTAGAGCACTTCCTTGTCCAGGCGTTCCTTGATCTGCCGGGAAGTGAGGAGTTTCCCTTCCTTGCCCGCCAGGGGGGAGCCGTTCACTGAAAAGACCATGGAGATGGTGGGCTCCTCCACCACGATGCCGGGCAGCGGTCGGGGGTCCAGCGGATCGCCCAGGGTGTCGCCGATGAAGGCCGCCGGCGCGCCGGCCACCGCGGCCAGGTCCCCGGCCCGGATCACTTCCGGTTCAATGCGGTTCAGCCCCTCAAAGCCGTAAACCACGCTGAGATGGGCCTTGCCGGCCATTTCCCCCTGCTTCAGCAGGGCCACTTCCTGGCCCCGCCGCAGTTCGCCGCCGACCAGTTTGCCCACCGCGATCAACCCCACGTAGTCGCTGTAATCGAGGCTGGTGACCAGGAATTGCAGAGGCGCCGCCGGGTCGTAGGCCGGGGCCGGAATGGCGCTCAAGATGGCCTCAAACAGCGGCCCCAAGTCCCGGCCTTCACCCTCGGGGTCGGTAAGGGCGAGGCCGGCCTTGGCGTTGGTATAAAGAACCGGGAACTCCAACTGCTCGTCGGTGGCGTCCAGGTCAATGAACAGGTCGTAGATTTCCTCCAGGACCTCGTTGATGCGCCGGTCCGGGCGGTCAATCTTGTTGATCACCACGATGGCGGGCAAGCCCTTTTCCAGGGCCTTGCCCAACACGAAGCGGGTCTGGGGCAGCGGCCCTTCGGTGGCGTCCACCAGCAGCATGACCCCGTCCACCATATTCAGGGTGCGCTCCACTTCGCCGCCGAAGTCGGCGTGGCCCGGGGTGTCCACTATATTGATCTTCACCCCTTTGTAGGTGACGGCCATGTTCTTGGCCATGATGGTGATGCCCTTTTCCCGCTCCAGGTCGAGGCTGTCCAGGACCCGTTCGGCCACCTGCTCGTTTTCCCGGAAGATGCCGCTCTGCCAGAGCATGGCGTCCGCCAGGGTGGTCTTGCCGTGGTCCACGTGGGCGATAATGGCGATGTTGCGTAAATCTTCGCGAACTTGCATAACAATCTCCGGACAGGCCGAATACTCGCGGCCCATCACGTTTTTCAGGAATTTTGTTGTCAGGAGGAGGCCGGAACGGCTGGGATTACCCGGAACCAGAGGAGGCCTTCTGCAACTCGCTCAAAGAATTAGATTATTTATTAATATTATCGTAAAATGACGAACAATGCTTGTAATTATCATAGGTGGCCTGAGACCTGCCGCCTCAGGAGATGTGGTTATGATAAAGGTCGGACCGGGAATGTGGAAAGCGGTGCCCTATATTTTAGCTATTATCCTGGTGATAGCCAGCACCACTGCCTGGGCCGCAGACCTGCCCGGCGCCAAGGACCCGCCAGGGCTCAAGCGCTTCGCCGGCTCGGAGATCGTGGGCTATGAGGTGAAGCGCTTCGACGCCTATGAGCTCCAGACCTCCACCTTTAAACGCTACAATCTCGAAACCAAAAAACGGGAATTCGCCGAGCCGCCCCTGAAGCTGGAAGGCAGCCGCACCCAGATCTGGTATGAAGCCCCGGGAGAAACCAGCGCCACCGAACTCCTGCGCAATTACCAGAATGAGCTTAAAGGCCAGGGCCTTAAGCTGCTCTACGACTCCACCCAGGACCCGGCCGCGGTCAACTGGGCCAACTTCCTGGCGCCTTTTGCGGATAGCAAGATTAAAACCAACCGCAGCTACTATGTCTTTTATGCCGCGGACCCCAACGGCATTCGGGTCGGCAGCGCTAAGCTTGAGCGGCCCGAAGGGGACGTTTACGTCTTTCTCACCGCGGTGCAGTGGCCCAAGGATGAACCCGTCTATAAGGCCAAACGTGGCGCTTACGCGGCGCTGGACGTCATCGAGGTGCGTCCCATGACCCAGCACATGGTGGTGGTGAGCGCCGGCGAAATCTCCAAGGCCATCGCGGCTTCGGGACGAGTGGCCCTCTACGGCATCTTCTTCGACACCAACCAGGCGAAGATCAAGCCGGAGTCCAGACCGGCCCTGGCGGAGATCGCCAAGCTGCTGCAGAACGAGCCCGACTTGAAGTTGCACGTGGTGGGCCACACGGATAACGTCGGGGGCTATGAATTCAACCTGGGTCTGTCCAAGCGCCGGGCCGGGGCGGTGGTGGCGGCGCTCTCGCAGGAGTACGGCCTCGCCGCCGGCCGCCTGACCCCCAACGGGGTGGGCTATTTGGCGCCGGTGGCGGTCAATACCACCGAGGAGGGCCGCGCCAAGAACCGCCGGGTGGAACTGGTGCCCCGGTGAGGCGGGCCAGGAGTCCTGGCGTCGTGCAGGGTGCGTCCTGCGCGCCCAATATCGGTAGCGCAGGCTTCCAGCCTGCGATCACAGGCCGGAGCTTCTGCCACTGGTTTTGCTGTAGGGTGCGTCCTACGCACCACATAAAAAGCACCGGCGGGACGCCGGTGCCACCAAATATGACAAACTTGCCAACCTCTGGCCTGAATTCCAAACCGATGACGGCCCCAGGTTTTGAGGCCGGCAAACATCCCTGGAAATTTTTAGATATAATCTTAATGCTAACGGCTTAGAGTTGGTTGTGCAACTTCTGGCGAAAGCAGGTTTGCCGCCATCAGGCGGTCTTTCTCACTTCCACGCCGATTTCGTGCAGGTACTCCGGGGAAAAGTAGGCTCCATTGGGCCATTCGATGGTGTGGGAGGCGGGATTCAGCCGCACTTGCCGGAAGAATTCCAGGTTTTTCAGCGGCGCAAATTCCTCGCCGTACAATTTAGTTCGCAGGTTCACCTCTTTAACGCTGCCGTCATTGAACTGCAAGCGTAAGCGGTAATCCGCCAGATAGGCAACCTCCGTTATCTGCAAGCTCATCTGCTCACCCCACCAGCGGATTCCGCACCGTCACGGCCGGGAAGCGGCTGAAATCCCGGTCCGCGGACCAGAATTCCCGGATGCCGTGGCTTAAGCAGAGGGCGGCGATCCGGGCGTCGTGCACCTGGGGGCCTGCTACCCGGCCTGCGTGGAGGATGGTGCGCAGTTCCGGCCAATAGCCAGGAGATTCGGATAGTAATAATAAGCTGGGGGATTCCAGCCAGGCATCCACCTGCTCCAGGGCAAGTTCCAAGGGGGTCGGCGGATCATAAATCCGGGGATGGGTGACGACGGCCACGAATTCGTGCAGACAGGGCCAGGGAAGGGCCCAGGGGCCGCGCCCTTCCGACAGGGCTGCCAGGCGGGCATAGGCGGTTTCATGCCACGGGCTATCCTCCCGGTGGGCATAAACCAGGAGGTTGGTGTCCACCGCGATCATGCCCCGCGCCCTTCGTAAATCAGTTCCCGAATCTGCTCCCAGGAAGCGCCGGCTAACCCAGGCTGGAGGCCCTGTCCCTTAAAGGTGACCTTACGCAGCTTGAAAGCGGAACCTTGCCGCCTTTCTTCAATGACCTTGCGCAGACCCTCCTCCACCAGGGCTCTGACCGTAGTCTTCTCTTGAACGGCCACCTGTCGGGCCGCCTCCAACAGGGGATCGGATATCTCTATGGTTGTTTTCATATGGGTATATGTATCAATAAATACATATATTTGTCAAACAAACAAGCAAGAACGGACACCAGGTTCGCCCCGACGGTGGATAGCATGAATTGTAATGGTATCAAGCGGCTTGGTTAATGATGCGGTCGCCATCGAAGCTCAGGGCCGCGGTGGGGCAGGAGGCCACGCAGAGGCGGCATTTGAGGCAGTCGCCCCGGTGGGCCATGGCGGGCTGCTGCATCAGGGCCGCGGGCGCAAGCTGCATGGGGCAGTTTTTGGCGCAGAGGCGGCATTGGCCGCACTTCTCCGGGGCCAGGGCCAGGGGCTGCCGGTTTTTCCCCACCCAACTGGACATGGTGCCGATGGGACAGAGATAGCACCAGGCGCGCTGCTGAAAAATGATTCCCAGGACCACGCTCAGCGCGGTGGTGAGAGTGAGCAGCAGGACAAAGGCGCCGCCGATGGCCCAGGGGTCCGGCCACAGCCGGATGAGCTGGAAGGTGAGCAGGCCCATCAGCAGGGCCATGACGCCCAGCCGCAGGGGCAGGCGGCGAAAGACCTCGGGAATCCAGCGCCGGCGGCTGAGCTTCGCCACCAGGGCGTCCTCAAACGACCCCCGGGGGCAGAGCCAGTTGCACCAGGACCGCCCTTTAAAGGCGGCCAACCCGATTCCCAAGAGCATGCAGGCCGGGATGAAATAGCCGATGAGGGGGTAGAACCAACCCGCCCCCAAAAGCAGCAGAAAACCCGTCCCTGCCACCGACTGTTTGATCCTTCTTCGTCTTTGGACCAGGGCCGCGGCGGCCTTTCTGGCTTGCCGGTCCACCTGGGATTCAACCGGCCTCGGCCGGCGGGCCGGCTCCTTGGTCCTTACCGTATTATAAGCTCCTGCTGCCATGCTTTAATCCCCCTTTATTTCATTGTTTAGAAATATTGCATCATTAATTCAAAAAATTTTTCCTGCCAGCCCTTATTCCTCTTCCCAATCCACCGCCGTCCGCTTGTCCGCCTCCAGGAGACTCCGGGAGAGCCGGTTGCGGGCGCTGAGCGCCTCTTGCAGCACCTGGCGCATGATGCCGCAGGCTTTGGTGATGCCCGGCGTGGCCAGGCGATAGTAAACCGCGGTGCCCTGGCGGCGGGCCGTGAGAATCCCCTTTTGCCGCATCAGGCCCAGATGCTGGGACAGGTTGGCCTTGGCCAGCCCCAGGGCCTTGACCATGGCGCCCACCGAAAGTTCGCCGTCCTTCAGGAGGTGAAGAATCTGCAGGCGCTTGGGGTTGGCCAGGGTCTGGCAGATGTCGGCCTGCATTTCCCAAAGCTGCGCCTCGTCGGAGGAAACGGCTTCGAGGTCCGGGCTCGCCATTTTTTCATTGTTTCGAAACATTGAAATAATGATAACCCCCGGCTCCGGCCTTGTCAAGCCCCGGGGAAAATTTTGGAGCGGCTGGACCTTTACTTTGGGGTAATTATATTAGGAGGAAGTATTCGCCTAGGAGGAATTACATGAAGAATTTCATCAGGTCAGCCGGCACCCTGGGGGCGGCGGTCCTGGCCCTCATAGCCCTGTTGGGGCAGCCGCTGGCGGGATCGTCCCCGGTCCTGGCCCAACCCAAGCCCCCGGAAGGGATTCAGATTCCCCCGGGCACTCCGGACGCCCTCACCGCCATCCTGACCCGGCGCAGCATCAGGGACTATACCCCCCGGCCGGTGCCCGACGAACTGATCAAGCTGTTGCTGGAAGCGGGCCAGGCCGCGCCCTCGGCCTTCAACGAGCAGTCCACCGAGTTTGTGGTGGTCAATGACCCCAAATTGCTGGCGGAAATCTCCAAGGTCAATCCCGCCTCCCTGCAACTCAAGAAGGCCACCGTAGCCATCGCGGTCTGCGGCAACCAGGCCAAACAGAAGTTCAAAGACCAGGGCTACTGGCAGTTGGACGGCGCGGCGGCCTCGGAGAACATCCTCATCGCGGCTCACGCCCTGGGTCTGGGCGCGGTGTGGACCGCCATCTATCCCTATCCGGATCGGATCCCCAAGGTGCAAAAAATTCTGAACCTGCCTCCGGACGTCATCCCGCTGAACGTCATTCCGGTGGGCTACCCGGCGGAAAAGAAGAGCCGGGAGAAGCTCTACGATCCCGCCCGAGTGCATACCAACAAATGGTAGACATCGTTTGAGCGGCAGGGGCGAGCCGACGGCCCGCCCCTGCCACCCTTTCCCTCCGTTCCGGCCTCACCGCCTCCGGGATTTTTCTGCTTGACAAAATTCCATGGAATAATCATATTAATACTCATTGATATGTTGATTTAGTTTTTCCCCGGGCCGAACCCGGTCCCCCGGCGTCCGGGATTGAGGCCGGGCGGGCGGCGCCTGGGGCGGGACGGATGTAACCATGAAACCAGGAAAGCGGCAGGCGACCTTGACCCCGGCTAAGGGGCCGGAAACCGCCATTCTCGAAGAAAACCTGCGGACGGTGGCCTTTGTAGCCAAGAGCCTGGCCGATGAAAACCGCCTGCGCATCCTCCTCTGCGTCAATGAGGAAAAAAAATCCGTCTCCAGCATCGTGGAGGAACTGAACCTGTCGCAGCCGCTGGTGTCGCATCATTTGAAAGAATTGCGCCGGGCGCTGCTGGTGCAGGTGGAGCGCCGCGGCCCCTTCATTTACTACGAAATCGCCGATGCGAGAATCCCCCGGATCCTGGAAGCCTTGAAGGACCTGGCCACGGACCTGCTGGCGGCGCGCAATACTTTTTAAAGGGGGGAGGTGAGGCACTTATGCCCGGAATTCAAGAGCGGTTGGAGCGGATGACCCCGGAAAAGGCTCTCAAAGAGATGGAGGCGGCGCTGAAAACCGTTTTGCCCCTGGTGACGGATGAGGACCGCCTCAATTTCGTGGTCAATCTCATCGGCGGCGCCGGCGATGACAAGACGGTCAGCATGGTGCACCTCTGACTGGCGGAATGCCTGGACGAAGGTGTCGATCCAACGCACATGTGTCAGAGATTGGTGGAGCGGGTGGCCCAGTCCCGGCAACTGACGGCCGTATCCGACCCGGACCTCCTGGTGCTGTTTGAAGATTGGCTGGATGAACTGGAACACGAAGTTATCTCCCTGGCCCAAAAACACGGTCCGTTAAACCCCGCGGACCTGGCCCGGAAGCTCGGGCTGTCGGAAAGGGGCGCCACCTTCCTCCTCTCTAAATTGTCGCGGGAAGGAAAGATATCTTAAACGCCACGAGGCCAGCAAATGCAGCGCAAGGGAACCACCTTTTTAGCTCTGGCGGCCGCAGTCCTGACCCTGGGGGTGCTCTGGTATCTCCACCGGCCGGTAATCATCCACGAGTCCACCTGGGAGGACGTCAAGGCCGAAGCCCGGAGCGGCGGCTACCGCCTGATGACTACCGAAGATTTGGCGGCCCGCTACCGCGAGGAGGCCGGCAAAGTCCTGCTGGTGGACACCCGGCAGGATTGGGAATACCGCAGCGGCCATATGAAAGGCGCGGTGAATTTTCCCATTGAACCCAGCGCCTGGGGACGCTGGCGCTCCCAGGGGGCCCTGGCCCAATTGCTGGGACCCGACCGCGACCGGCTCATCGTCTTTTACTGAGCGGGCCTGGCCTGAGTCCGCAGCGACTCGGCGGCCCGGGTGGCCGTTAAACTGGGATACAAAAATATCTACCGCGATCCCCTGGGATTCCCGGAATGGCAGAAGGCCGGACTCCCGGTGGCCAGCGATCCTTTGGGGCTGTGCGATTACGCCCCGGAAGCCTACGCCCCCGGTTTGCTCTCCGGATGGGGCCTGCTCTGGACTCTGCTGGGCATTTTTGCAGGCGGCCTGGCCCTCAACCTGACCCCCTGCGTCTATCCGTTGCTGCCCATCACCGTCTCTTATTTCGGCGGCAAGAGCGGCCAGGGCCAGGGTCGTCTGCTGGCGCACGGTCTGCTGTATCTGGCGGGCCTGGCGGCCACCAACTCCGCCCTGGGGGTGGCGGCGGCCTTGAGCGGCGGCCTCATGGGGGCCATGCTGCAGAATCCCCTGGTATTGGTGGGGATTGCCGTAATCCTGGTGGTCTTTGCCAGCAGCCTTTTCGGCCTCTGGGAATTGCGTCTGCCGGGCCGCCTGACCCAGGCGGCGTCCAAATCCTATGCCGGCTACTTCGGCAGCCTCTTCATGGGCCTGACCCTGGGGGTGGTGGCGGCGCCCTGCATCGGACCGTTCGTGCTGGGATTGCTCACCTGGGTGGCCAGTATGGGCTCTCCTCTGCTGGGCTTCCTGGTCTTTTTTACCCTCAGCCTGGGGCTGGGTCTGCCGCTCTTTATCCTGGCCCTGTTCTCCGGCAGCCTGGAGAAGCTGCCCCGGTCCGGGGAGTGGATGCTCTGGGTGCGCAAACTCATGGGCTGGGTCCTGGTGGGCATGGCGGCCTATTTTCTCAAACCTTTGCTGCCCGAATCCGCCAGCGTGTTCCTGCTGGCCGCGGTGGCTTTGGCCGCGGCGGTGCACCTGGGCTGGCTGGACCGCACCACTGCGGCTTTTCGAGGCTTCCGCGGGCTTAAAACCTGCACCGCCCTGGCGGGAGTGATCTTCGCCACCTTCCTGGCGGGGTCCTGGGTTTTCAAGGGTCCCGGCGTCGCCTGGCAACCTTATTCGGATCAACTTCTGGCCCAGGCCAAAGAGGCCCGCAAGCCGGTGATCATTGACTTCTACGCCACCTGGTGCACCCCCTGCCGGGAATTGGATGAGATCACCTTTCATAACCCCGAGGTGGTGAAAATGGCCCAGCAAGATTTTGTCATGGTCAAGGTGGATTTGACCCAAAAAGGCGATCCGCTCACCACCCGCCTGCTCAGCGACTACGGGGTCAAGGGAGTGCCCACCGTAATCTTTTTGGATCAGGCCGGCCAGGAGTGCCGGAACCTGCGCCTGCTGGATTACCTGCCGCCGGAGCAGATGCTCTCCCGCCTGGCGGCGGCAAAGCAGAATTAAGCCGGCGAGGAGAATTATTTTGCTCAAAATCAGAGTCTTCATGAACGACCCCTGCGGGATGACCTGAAAGCGCCTCCACGAGATCATGCCCAGGTTGGGCGAGAAATATGAGCTGGAGTTGGAGGAAATTTCCAAATCCCGGGAAGCCTATCAAAGCGGCGCCTATAAGGCTTCGGGCCTGCCTCCGGCCCCGGCGGTGCTGGTGGAGCATGAGGTGGCCGGCCAGGGGCCGGAAATCTCGGAAGGGAAGATAGAGGCGGCAATTAGGCGGCATTTGGGACTGCCGGCCTAAACGAGGCAGGCCTGGTGAGGGCCCGCCTCGGGGTGAGAGGTTAAGGGGATGTCTTACTTTTCCTTGGGCTTTTCCGCCTGCGGCTGGGGTTTGCCGGTCTCGGCCTGGCCTTTCTTCAAGCCGCAACCGCAGCCGCAAGTGCTTTTCTGCTCTGCCATCTTACTCACCTCCTTTCTGTTAAGGTATTTAATTAATCACTTAACTATATTGCGAAAAAAAAGCCCTGGCTTACTCTTTGGCCTTCAATTCCTTGATCCTCTGGCGCACATTTTCCAACTCATCCGCCAGGTCCTGTTCGTAGTGCTCCAGGGCCTCCAGAGGATTATTGCGCCTTTCCTGTTCCTGCCACCGGCCGCTGCCTCGGCAGCCGCAGGTGCAAACCTCCGACAAGACCTGGCGGTATTTTTCCAGGACCTCGGGGTTGACGGCGTACGGTATCCAATATCCCTGGCGCTCGCTGCGCACCAGGCCGGCCTGCTTCAGGATCTTGAGATGCTGGGAGGCCGCCGCCGCGGTAATGCCCGACTGCCGGGCGATTTCTTTGGCCCCCAACGGCCCCTGGGTCTTCAAGAGTTCCAGGATCTTCACCCGGGTTTCCACCGCCAGGGCCTTGAACATCTCGGAGATTTCCCATTTCACGGGCTGGCATCCTTTTAAGTAATTAAGAGGTTGCTTAAATATATAAGCGACTCCCGAATCCTTGTCAAGTCTTTTTGAAAAAATTTTTCCAGAAGGAGAAACAAATGCTTAAAGTCAGATTTTTCCTGAACGAGCCCAACGGCAAGCCCTGAAAGCATTTCAAACAGATGATGCCCAGGTTGGGCGAAAAATACCGCTTCGAATGCGAAGTCATCTCCAAACCCATTGCCGAATACCAAACGGATGAATACTTTGAGTTGGACCTGCCCACCGCGCCGGCGGTGATGGTGGGCGAGGAGATCGTGGTGGAAGGCTCGGACGTGGCCGAAGAGAAGCTGGAGGCGGTCATCTGCCGGCACCTGGGCCTGCCGGAGCCGGAGCCGCCGAAGAAAGGCTTTTTCGGCCGCTTGTTCGGGAAGTAGCTTTTAGCTGTCAGCTTTCAGCTTCCAGCTTTCAGTAAAAGCTCTTAATTGGTGCGTAGGGGCGATGCTCGCACCGCCCTCCAGAGCGGTGCAGGCTGAAGCCTGCGGCCCAAAAAATTCAAGTCAACTTCTCAGCCAACGTTGCACATGAGGTGAGAAATGGCCTCGGGCCAACTTCAAAAAACGGCCGTGCTCAAGGCCGTGGTCCTGGCGGTCTTCGTGGCCGCGGCCATCCTGCTGGTCCGCCAGCCCGCGGTCAGGGACTTCCTGACCGTGCAACGGCTGGGCCAGCTCTTGCAGGCGGCCGGCTGGTGGGCCCCCCTGGCCTTCATGGTGATCTATGCCGCGGGGGTCTGCCTGTTTATTCCCGGCACCCTGCTGACCGCCCTGGGGGCCGCCATCTTCGGCCCCTATTGGGGCTTTGTCTATGTCTATCTCGCCGCCATGCTGGGGGCGGCCGGGGGTTTTCTCATCGGGCGCTACCTGGGGCGGGAGTTTGCCGCCGGGCTTATCGGAGACCGCCTCCGGAAGTACGATGACGCCATCGCCAGAAACGGTTTCGCCACGGTGCTCTACCTGCGCCTGGTCTATTTTCCCTTCACCGCCATGAACTTCGGCATGGGCCTGACCAAGGTGCGCCTGCTGGACTATCTCTGGGGCACGGCCCTGGGCATCCTGGTGGGGACCTTCATTTTCACCTTCTTCATCGGCACCGTCAAGGAAGTCTGGGCCGGCGGCCAGTGGGGTGACTTGCTCTCCTGGAAGGTGCTATTTTCTCTGGCCCTCTTTATTTTCTCCCTGTTCATCCCCAAAATTATCAATAAATTGAAGGTGTGGCAGACCTTGAAAGGAAATTAGGGGGATTGCCGCCGCCATCGGTAGGCCCTTTAAATATACCATTATGTAATAATTATAATTGGTAATTATACGAAAACGTATAATAATAGGCAGTTAATTAGCCAATATTGTCAATTATATCCAACCTGTGACCACTCGGCTATTCTCCTTTAAATTTTCTTTCCCTTAATAATCAGCATCTTATCAATTTGCCCGCAAACCTGGCACATGGCTTGCTTCTATCCTAATCAAAATTTCGGATAGAGGTGTTTGGCTATGCGTAAGATTGCAATTTACGGCAAAGGTGGCATCGGCAAGTCCACCACCACTCAAAATACCGTGGCGGGGCTGGCCGAAATGGGCCGCAAAGTGATGGTGGTGGGCTGCGACCCCAAGGCGGACTCCACCCGCCTGCTGCTGGGCGGCCTGGCCCAGAAGAGCGTTCTGGACACCCTGCGGGAAGAAGGGGAAGACGTGGAGTTGGAAGACATCCGCCGCACCGGTTTTTCCGGCACCGTCTGCGTCGAATCCGGCGGCCCGGAGCCCGGCGTGGGCTGCGCCGGCCGGGGCATCATCACCTCCATCAACCTGCTGGAGCAGTTGGGGGCCTATGCCGACAGCGAACAGCTGGATTACGCCTTCTATGACGTGTTGGGCGACGTGGTCTGCGGCGGTTTCGCCATGCCCATCCGGGAAGGCAAGGCCAAGGAGATCTATATCGTGGTCTCCGGCGAAATGATGGCCATGTACGCCGCCAACAACATCTGCAAGGGCATCGTCAAGTTCGCCGAGGCCGGCGGCGTCCGCTTGGGCGGCCTCATCTGCAACAGCCGCAAGGTGGATAATGAAGCAGAGATGATCGAGGCCCTGGCCAAAAAGCTGGGCACCCAGATGATCCACTTCGTGCCCCGGGACAACATGGTGCAGCGGGCCGAAATCAACCGCAAGACGGTGATCGAGTACGACGGCGCCCATCCCCAGGCCGACGAATACCGCACCCTGGCCCGGAAGATCGAGGCCAACGAGATGCACGTCATCCCCAAGCCCATGCACACCGACGACCTGGAGAAACTGCTCATCGAGTACGGCCTGGCGGGGTAAACGGCTGGGCGCCCAGGCGGGACGTTTGGGCCACCAGGCATTATGCAGCCGCAGGCTTCAGCCTGCGCACAGGCTGGAAAGCCTGTGCCACCAGAGATGGTGAGGAGAAGGACCATGAGCTTTATTAACCTAATGACAGTAACCAAACGCTGGTTCGCCGCCTTTTGGCGGGAACAGGCGGAGATGTCGGCCAAAACGGAATTATTCCTGGCAGAGATGCCCTGGAGGACGGAATCATGATCATGATCAGATCGGTGGTGCGGCCGGAGAAAGTGGACGCGGTGCTGGCCGCCTTAATGGAAGCGGGGTTTCCGGCGGTCACCAAGATGAGCGTGGTGGGCCGGGGCAAGCAGCGGGGCATCAAGATCGGGGAGATCACCTACGACGAAATCCCCAAGGAACTGCTGCTCACGGTGGTCAACGACGGCGACAAGGACTTCGTCATCAAGACCGTGCTCAAGGCGGCCAAGAGCGGCGACAAGGGCGCCTACGGCGACGGCAAGATCTTCGTGACGCCGGTGGAGGAGGTTTACACCATCAGTTCCGGCATCAAGGAGACCGCCGGCGGGGTGGAAGAGGTGAAGCCATGAAAGAAGTCATGGCCATCGTGCGCATCAATATGATGAACCAGACCAAGAAGGCCCTGGCGGAGGCGGGCATCTCCTCCATCACCGCCCGGGACGC
>CAZOCQ010000072.1:0-13198 GCA_964578335.1 uncultured Desulfobacca sp. | reverse complement strand
CGCGCCTGGGGATCAGTTCTATGCGGTTCTCATACTGCAGGACCTGAACCCGGGTGCCGGGTTGAAGATCCATGGACTCTCGCACTTGCCGGGGGATCACTACCTGGAATTTTGAGGAAACGGTGACGGTGTTCATGATTGCTCCATCGATGACGGTTTTGTTTTACAATATCACAATCGATTACATGAAGCAATAAAACCGCCGATAAACTCCAAAACCAGGGGTCTATCGGCGGTCAAAAACCAGTCCCGGCTCATTCCGCCGGCAGGCCCAACTCCTCCTTAAAACGGGCCAGGCCGATTTCGTCAATGATCTTGCCCAGGCGGCGCTTTTTGCCGGCCCGTTCGAACCAGTCCAGGACCCGGGCGGCCAGGGCCAGGGCCTCCTCATCGTTCAGGTTGACGGCGATAACGTCGGCCAGGCGGGGGTTAAGCCCCGAGGCCAGGCCCCCGGCCAGCACCCGCCAGCCCTTGGCCGCGCCCACCAGGCCCAGGTCCTTGATGGAGGCTTCGGAGCAGTTGTTGGAGCAACCGGAGACGCCGATCTTGAACTTGTAGGGCAGGGGCAGGCCGTGGTATTTTTCATCCAGCTTCAGCCCCACCCCCACCGCGTCCTGCACCCCGAGACGGCAATAGGTGGTGCCGGGGCAGATCTTGATGGAGCGGACGCAGAGGCCGAGGGCCGCCCCCGGCACCAGCCCCAGTTCCTGCCAGATCTGATCCAGGTCCTGGGCCTGGACGCCCACCAGGGCAAAACGTTCCGCCGAGGTGATTTTGATGACCCGGGCCTGGTACTTTTCCGCCACGTCGGCGATGCGGCGCAACAGGTTGAAATCGGTGATGAGGCCGCCGGGAATATGGGGAGCGATGGCGTAGGTCGCCTTGTCGCGCTGGATGATGGCTCCCTTTTCCAATAAATCTTCGGCCATGATATCCTCCAATGACTGTTTAAATAGTGAGTATCAGAGAATATTAATTACTATATATCAATAAGCAAGGGCTGGATGATTTTTTTTCGAGATGGGCAACCTGGTTTGCTTGGTTTGGACAGCCGCGTCCGGCCCCGAAATTGGGTTTGATTCACCGGGAAATTTTGAGTAAACTACAAAGGTTGTAGCGTTGCCTATTTCCGCCATATTCCTGGAGCCCCCGAGCCTTCGAGATGTCTGATTATCGCCGGAGAATTTATCAACGCTACCTGGAAGCCGGGGCCGCGGCCGCGGTGGCAGATAAGTCGGCGGAATTTCAGCGCCGGGCGCCTTACCTGGAGAAACTGATCCGGGAGCACTTCCCGGCGGACCGGCAGACCGCCATCCTGGACCTGGGCTGCGGCGCCGGCGCCCTGGAGTATGTCGCCGGCCGGCGCGGCTATGTCAATATCGTGGGCATTGACCGTTCGCCCCAGCAGGTGGCGGCGGCCCACCGCCTGGGACTTACCTGCGTGCGGGAAGGTGATTTGCTGGCGGCCTTGGAGGCCCAAGCCGACGCCTCCCAGGGTCTGGTCGTCGCCTTCGACGTGCTGGAGCACTTCCGCAAAGACGAAATCCTGGCCTTCCTGGACCAGGTTTACCGGGTGCTGGCGCCGGGGGGCCGGGCGCTCATCCACACCCCCAACGGCGCCTCCCCCCTGGGCGGCCGGGTGGCCTGGGGGGATTTCACCCATGAGACCGTCTTCACCCGGGAGTCCCTGGCGCAATTACTGACGGCCTGCAGTTTTTCCCGAGTGGAATGTTTTGAGGACCTACCCGTGGTCCACGGTCCGGTGAGCCTCCTGCGCTGGCTGCTCTGGCAGGCCCTGCGGGGCTGGTGGCGCTTCCACCTGGCGGTGGAAACCGGCAGCTTCGACCGCCGGGAGATCTTCAGCCAGAATCTGCTCTGCCTGGCGGTCAAGTAAATGTGCGGTATTGCCGGGATTTTCGCCTACCGCGACGCCGCCCCGCCGGTGGCTGCCGAGGAACTCCTGCGGATGCGGGAGGCCATGCAACCCCGAGGCCCGGACGGGGCCGGCCTGTGGCTGGCCGCGGACGGCCGGCTGGGCCTGGCCCACCGGCGGCTGTCCATCATTGATCTGAGCCCGGCGGGCGCCCAGCCCATGGCTACCCCGGACGGCGCCCTGCGGGTGGTGTTCAACGGCGAGATTTACAATTACCGGGAACTGCGCCGGGACCTGGAAGGGCGGGGGCATCGCTTCCAATCCGGCAGCGACACCGAGGTCCTGCTCCATCTGTACCGGGAACACGGCCCGGAGATGGTGAACCGGCTCCGGGGCATGTACGCCTTCGCCCTCTGGGATGACGCGGCCCGGGGCGTTCTGCTGGCCCGGGACCCCTTCGGCATCAAGCCCCTCTATTACGCCGACGACGGCCGCACCTTGCGCTTCGCTTCCCAGGTGAAAGCGCTGCTGGCTGGAGGCGGGGTGGACACCGCCCCGGAGCCCGCCGGACACGCCGGCTTTTTCCTCTGGGGCTGTCTCCCGGAGCCTTACACCCTGTACCGGGGAATTCGCGCCCTGGAGGCCGGGACCCTCCTGGTGCTGGAGGCCGGGGGCCGTCCCCGGATCAGCCGGTTTTGCCGGATCGCCGAGGAGTTGCAGCAGGCCGAGGCCGCCGGGGAGGGCCTGAACCTCGGGCCGGAGGAGGTTCAGGCCCGCCTCCGGGAGGCCGTCGCCGACAGCGTCCGCCATCACCTCATCGCCGACGTGCCGGTGGGGGCCTTTCTGTCTTCGGGCCTCGATTCCACCACGATCACCGCTCTGGCCTGCGAGACCGGGGGGCAACTTAACGCCATAACTTTGGGTTTTGCGGAACTGCAAGGCGGTCCGGGGGATGAGACCCTACTGGCCGGCCGGGTGGCCCGGCAATACGGGGCTCAGCACCATTGCCAATGGATCTCCCGGGCGGATTTTCAGCGGGACTTGCCCCGAATTTTGCAGGCCATGGACCAGCCCAGCACCGACGGGGTGAACACCTATTTCGTGGCCCAGGCCGCGGCCGCCGCCGGCTTGAAGGCGGCCCTGTCGGGGTTGGGGGGCGACGAGTTGCTGGGCGGCTATCCCAGCTTTCAGGATGTGCCCCGGCTGGCCGGCCTCCCTTGGGGCTTCAAAATGGCGGGACTGGGCCGCGCCTTTCGTTCCCTTTCGGCCCCGGTGTGGAAACACTTCACCTCCCCCAAATACGCCGGTTTGCTGGAGTACGGCGGCAGTTACTCCGGGGCCTACCTGCTGCGCCGCAGCCTTTTCATGCCCTGGGAACTGCCGGAGGTCCTGGACCCGGACCTGGCCCGGCAAGGCTGGCGGGAGTTGCAGATCCTGGCCCGGCTGGAGGAGACGGCGCAGGGGCTGAATTGCCCCTTTTTTAAGGTGGCGGCCCTGGAGATGACCTGGTACATGCGCCATCAGCTCCTGCGTGATTCGGACTGGGCCGGTATGGCCCATTCCCTGGAGATTCGCGTCCCCCTGGTGGACCTGGAATTGCTGCGCCGGGCGGCGCCGCTGCTGGCCCTGTCCCAACGCCCCACCAAGGCCGACCTGGGGCGCATTCCGGAGCGGTCTCTGCCGGAGGAGGTCATCAACCGCCGCAAATCGGGATTTTATATCCCGGTGCCCCAGTGGCTGGCGGAGGCCGGGGACCACCCGGAACTGGCCCGCCAGCGGGGGCTGCGGGGCTGGGCGCAACTGCTCTACCGGCACTTCACGGGAGCCGCATGAGAATCCTGGCCCTGGTCAGCGACGCCTTCGGCGGCATCGGCGGCATCGCCCTATACAACCGGGACCTGCTGGGGGCCTTGTGCGCTTATCCGGGGGTGACGGAAGTGGTGGCCCTCCCCCGGCGCGCCCCTTTGCCCCTGGAGCCTCTGCCCTCCGGGCTCACTTACCTCACCGCCGGCCTGGAGAGCAAAGCCAAATATTTCCTGGGCAGCCTGCGCCGGTTGGTAACCCCTGGGAAATATGATATTATTTTTGCCGCGCACCTTAACCTGCTGCCCCTGGCTTATCTGGCCCAAAGGCGTTTCGGGGCCCCCCTGGCCCTGTTGATTTACGGCATCGACGCCTGGAGCCCGCCCCCCGGCCGCCTGGCGGCGGGGCTGGCCGGCCGAGTGCAGGCGGTGATTTCCATCAGCCGGGTGACGGCCGAGCGTTTCCGGGACTGGTCCGGGGTTGGCGCCGATGAAACTTATATCCTGCCCAATGCCGTGGATCAGTGGCGCTACGGGGCGGGGCCGAAGAATCCCGACCTGCTGCGGCGCTACGGCCTGGCCGGCAAGACCGTGCTGCTCACTTTGGGCCGCCTGGCCGCCAGCGAGCGGTACAAGGGAGTGGATGAAGTCCTGGAGCTTTTACCGGAGCTGGCGGGAAGTTATCCCGAGATCGCCTACCTCATCGGCGGCGACGGCGACGACCGGCAGCGCCTGGAGGCAAAGGCCAGCGCACTGGGAGTGGCCGACCGGGTGGTGTTTGCCGGTTATCTTGCCGAGGCGGAGAAGGCGGATCATTATCGGCTGGCCGACGCCTACGTCATGCCCGGCCGGGGCGAAGGCTTCGGCTTCGTCTTTCTGGAGGCCATGGCCTGCGGGGTCCCGGTGCTGGGCAGCAAACTGGACGGCAGCCGGGAGGCCCTGCGGGACGGCGCTTTGGGGGTTTTGGTGGATCCCCGGGAGCGGGAGGACCTGCGGCGGGGCCTCCTGGAAGTTCTGCACAGGCCCCGGGGCGTCATCCCCGAGGGGTTAAATTACTTTTCCCTGGAGAACTTCACCCGCCGGTGCCATGATATCGTCAGGCGGATTTTGGAGAAACAGAGGTAAGGAGTCAGCATTCAGCAGCCAACTATCGCGAAAATCAGGCACTTATCAAGATTGGGTTAATAACGCTTATTTTATTGGATAATGCAACCAATTGGTTTGTTTCTAAAAGCTGAAAGCTGAAAGCTAAAAGCTATTCATTTAAGAGCCGGGTTCATGAAAAAGGCGTTTATTTGCGGCATCTCCGGCCAGGACGGGGCTTACCTGGCGCAATTGCTCTTGAGCCGGGGCTACCGGGTGGCGGGCAGTTCCCGGGACGCCCAGATGGCCTCCTTCGCCAACCTGCAGCGGCTGGGACTGCGCCAGCAGGTGGAGGTGGAATCGGTGGCCCTGACTGACTTCCGCAGCGTTCTCCAGGCCCTAATCAAGGCGGAGCCGGACGAGATTTACAACCTGGCGGGGCAGAGCTCGGTGGCCCTTTCCTTCCAGCAGCCGGTGGAGACCATGGAAAGCATCGGCATCGGCACCCTGAATCTGCTGGAGGCCATCCGCTTTTTGGGCCAGCCCATCAAATTGTACAACGCCTGCTCCAGCGAATGTTTCGGGGATATCCCCAACGCCGCCGATGAAACCACGCCCTTCCGGCCCCGGAGCCCCTACGCGGTGGCCAAGTCGGCGGCCTTCTGGGAAGTGGCCAATTACCGGGAGGCTTACCAGATCTTCGCCTGCTCCGGCATCCTCTTTAACCACGAATCGCCCCTCCGGCCGGCCCGGTTCGTCACCAAAAAGGTGGTGGCCGCGGCCTGCCGCATCGCCCGGGGGAGCCGGGAGCAGTTGCGCCTGGGCAATACCGCCATCCGCCGGGATTGGGGCTGGGCCCCGGAGTACGTCGAGGCCATGTGGCTGATGCTGCAACACGACCGGCCCGACGATTACGTCATCGCCACCGGGGAGAGCCACAGCCTGGAGGAATTCGTGGCCGCGGCCTTCGCCCAGGTGGGACTGGACTGGCGGGAGCATGTCAGCATTGACCCGGACCTGTTCCGGCCCACCGAGATCGCAGTCAGCCGGGGAAATCCGGCAAAATCCGAGCAGGTGTTGGGCTGGCGGGCCCGGAGCCGCATGCCGGAGGTGGTCCGGTTGATGTGCCAGGATGAGCTGACCCGGCTGGAGAGTCATGGCTGAGATTCGCCTGGCCTACCTGGTGACCCACCCCATTCAGTACCAGGCCCCGCTGCTGCGGCGGCTGGCCGGGGAGCCCGGTCTGGCGCTGACCGTTTTTTTTTGCAGCGATTTGGCCGTCAAGAAATATCATGATCCCGAATTCGGCCAGCAAATCGAGTGGGACGTGCCCCTCCTGGAGGGCTACCGTCATGAATTCCTGCCGGCGCTGGGCCGCTCCGACCGGGTCTCCTTCTGGCGGCCCTTTAATTATGGGTTGACCAAGCGGCTGCGGGAGGGCGGCTTCCAGGCCCTGTGGATTCACGGCTATAACCGCTGGTTCCACTGGCGGGCCATGCACTCCGCCAAAAGACTGGGGCTCAAGGTCCTGGTGCGGGATGAGGCCACCCTGATCAGCGCCTCCCGGGGCCCTGCCAAGAGGCTGCTGAAGCGGGCTTTTTTTGCAGGACTCAAGCGCCTGGCGGGCGGCTTCCTGGCCATCGGCAGTCTCAACCGGGACTACTACCGGCATTACGGGATTCCCGACGGCAAAATCTTTCCGGTGCCCTATGCGGTGGATAACGCCTTTTTTCAGGCCGGGGCGGAGCGGGCCGCGGCTCGCCGGGAGCAGTGGCGCGCCGAGTTGGGACTGTCCCCGGGCCGACCGGTGATCCTGTATGTCAGCAAGCTTGAGCCCCGCAAGCGGCCCGCCGATCTGTTGGCCGCCTATATCAGGCTGATTGAGAGCGGGGCCGTGGCCGGGCCGCCCTATCTGCTCCTGGTGGGCGACGGCCGGCAACGCGGGCCCCTGGAAGAGGTGGTCCGGGAAAAACGGCTGGAGGGGGTGAGATTCCTGGGATTCAGGAACCAGACGGAACTGCCCGCCTTTTATGATCTCTGTGACGTCTTCGTGCTGCCGTCGGTGCAGGAGCCCTGGGGCTTGGTGGTCAACGAAGTGATGAACGCCGGCCGGGCCGTCATCGTCAGCGACCAGGTGGGCTGCGGCCCGGACCTGGTGAAGGACGCCGAAAACGGCTTCATTTTCCGGGCCGGCGATATCGCCGGACTCGCCGGGGCCTTGCGGCAGGTGCTGGGAAACCCGGAGAAAGGTGCGCGCCTCGGGCAAAAAAGCCTGGAAATTATCCGCAACTGGAGCTTTATCGAGGACGTGAAGGGCTTGAAAATGGCCCTGACTTCGGATTTGAAGTAATAATTACTTGAACAGGTATTCCTCATGTTTCATCTAATGGCCGGGAATAAACCCGAATCTCCAGGTCTGGAATCCGGGATAAAAGAAGCAGATAATAGTTCTTCCAGGTTAGCCGTGCTGCTTTCCTTAAGTCTCGCCGTCAGCCTCTTCTTATATAATTTTGGTTATCAATCCCTCAATCCCACTAATATCGGCTTTATTTTTAGAATGGGCGGGGACCTGGCCACGTCCTACTTTGGCTGGGCCTTTTTTCGGGAATCTCCCTGGTCGTTCCCGATAGGAAAACTTGTCGGTTACTTTTACCCGATCGGTAGTTATTCCACCATTGTCGGCGGAAATCCGATATTAACCATACCTTTGAAGTTGATATCTCCCTGGCTCCCGGTTGACTTTCAATATTTCGGCTGGTGGCTGCTTATTTGTTATTGTTTACAGGCCTATTTTGGTTACCGTTTAATGAGGTTAATTACCCCTAATATCCTCCAACAGGTGCTTGGAGTCGGTTTTTTTCTCCTCAGTCCGTCGTTATTATATAGAATTACCCAAGGTCATGACGGTCCGAGCGCGCAATGGATCATCTTAGCCGCTTTCACCCTTTATTTTGAAAATTATTCTTCTATTAAGAATAAAAACGTTATTTTATATTGGGCCTTGCTCATAGTGGTGGCGTTTCCCATATTTACCTATTTTTCGGCGATGACTATGGCTTTGGCCACAGCCTTTTCCATTGGCCATCTGTTTTTTTCACCAGCATATAGATTGCAATTAATAGGGGGGATGGTTTTATATCCCTTGCTGGTGTTCGCCACTTTCGCTTCTCTCGGATTTTTCAACGCCGAAATTTCATATCAATGGGATTTACTGAGCTACACTACTTATTCGCTCAATCTTAATGCGTTTATCAACCCGTTGCAGTGGTCTTCGATATTGCCGTCGTTATCCTATCGTCTGGGCCAGACGGAGGGTTATAATTATTTAGGGTTGGGAATAATTATTTTAGCAGGGTACAGCATCATCTATTTAATTTGGCAAAGGCCAAAATTTAACCACTTAAAATATCTGCTGCCCTTCGGAATTGTATTATTGCTTTTCTTTATCTATGCCATTTCTAACCGAGTTACCTGGGGGAATATTCTTCTTTTCAAATATCCGCTGCCGGAACCGTTATTACGGATGGTTAATATCTTACGGTGTTCCGGACGCTTTGGCATCCCCTTGTTTTATGCCATATTATATGGCTCCTTATTCTGTGTGGTTGCCCTGAGGCGCAAGACGCTGTCCATCGCCCTGATGGCCGCCTGCCTGGCCATACAAGCGGTGGATATCCATAAGTTGTTATTCAACAAGGATTTCCATCAGGCCGGTCCGGTGGCTTCCCCCCTGAAAGCACCGGTCTGGCAATCGCTTGGCGGCAAGTTTGACAAAATCCTGATTTATCCTCCTTTTATTTCGGCGATATCCTATGAGGACGATTACAAATATTTCTTGCTTTACGCCTATAAGAATCATTTAGCCATCAACACGGGATTCCCCGGCAGGCTTCCGTTGAAGCGGATGCAGCTCCATAAAGAAGAACTGCAGGAGTCCTTCCGCCGGGGCCATCTGGATCCAAAGGCGATTTATATTTTTGCCGATCCGGTTGAGGCTGAGACCTTAAAGTTATTCAACCAATGGGAGCAGTGCGCCTTGGTGGACGGCTATATGGTCTATACCACCGATGGCCGTTTCCTGGACGGCGCCAACAGCATTAAATTGGAGCCCCTGACCTTTCTTGATTTTCTCAAGAAATACGAGGGAGACACCATCCTGATAGCCGCCCGGGAATATGTGGCCCGGGTGCTGTTGCCGGATGGAGTTAAACAATATTTGCAGCAAAAAGGCTCCAGGTTGGAAGAACTCGGGTTTAAGGGGTCTTATGTCGGGGTATTCCGCCGGGGAGAAAAGGCGGTGGAGAAGCTCAGCGAGCAGGGCGCGGTCAAGCTCGACCTGCCGCGGCCGGCGGCGCCCTCAGGCCGGGAAGCGGCGGCTGACCGGGACATTGAGCTTTATTCCGCCGGGGTGCCCTTCGGCAACCGGGCCTCCATCAAGATCGCCGGGGTGGAATATTCCCGGGGAAGAGGGGGCCTGAATCTGGTGGCGATTGATCGTCACGGACAGGTTTTGGCCTCAACCTTCTTTGGGGTGAATAACCCCGATAGCACTACGGTATGTTACCTTAATAAATCGAAAGACTTGAAAAAGACCGAAAGGTTGACTCCAGGAAAATCCCCCTAAGGGGAAATGCCGCCGGGTTATGAGAATATTATTTGTCGTATCAGACCTTTTTATGGGCGAACCGATCGGGGTGCTGCAGCTTTCGGCCATCCTGAAAGGGGCCGGACACGCCACCAAAATGGCGGCCCTCAAGAAGCACTCGCTCCAGGAGGCCCTGAGCAGTTTTGATCCTGAGGTCATCGCCTACAGCGCCATGTCGCCGGACGTGCCGCTCTTTAGGATCGCCGACCAGGTGGTCCGCGCCTGGGCCCGGCAGAGAGGCCGAAAATTATTAAGAGTGGCGGGAGGGCCACACCCGACCTTTTTCCCGGAAATTTTGACGGAGATGGAACTGGACGCCATCTGCATCGGAGAGGGTGACCGGGCCCTGGTGGAAATGGTCAGGAGGTTCGCCAAGGGCGCCTCCCTGGCCGGCATTCCCAACGTAATGACGCCGGGCGATAAGCTGGAAGAAATCAAGAAGGAATTAATTGAGGATCTGGGTCAGCTCCCCTATATTGACCGCGACCTTTATTATGAAGCCATGCCCATTTATCGCGCTCTACGCATGCGAGGCCTTATGGTGGGGCGCGGCTGCCCTTACGGCTGTACTTATTGCCATAATCACGCCTTCAAGGAATTATTTAAGGGCTGCGGCAAGATTGTCAGAAGAAGGCCGGTCGAAAATGTCATTGACGAAATGAAGCAGGTCGCGGCCAATTATGGCCCGGTGAAGTTGCTGAAAATTTCGGATGATACCTTTTCCCATACCGTGGACCAGTGGCTGCTGGATTTTTGCGAGGCCTACCGCCGGGAGATTCGGCTGCCTTTTTATTGTTTGATGAGGTCCAATACTTTAACGGAAGAAATGGCTAAGGTATTAAAAGCGGCGGGCTGTGTTTCCATCGGGATGTCGGTGGAATCAGGGGACGAGGAAATCAGAAATAAGCTCTTGAACCGGGGCTTAAGCGACACCATGGTGATCAATTCATTTAAATACGCCCGGAAGTACGGCATCAGCACTTACGGCAATACGTTATTGGCCCTGCCCGGGACGACCTTCGCAGACGATTACAAATCGTTTTTATTTACCAAGAAATTAAAGATGACGGCCCCGACTTTCGGGGTATTTAACCCCTATCCCAAACTGGCCCTCACCGATCTGGCCGTTGAAAAAGGGTATTTGGACCCTTCTTACCAGCATGACCATGTCTTCGGCATCAAATCGCCGTTGAACTACCTGACGGACGAAGAAAAAGATATGCAGCTCAGGCTTTCCTACCTGGGGCCGCTGTTCAGCGATCTGCCCGATGCTTTTCTGCCGCTCTTCCGGCGCCTGTTGCGCCTCAACGGGCTGTTCCTCTATAAGCCCATCGGTTATGCCTACTTAATCATCAAGACGGGGCTCTTTATTTTTCCCAAGGTTTATCCCTGGAATCCCCTGGTGATCTTTAAGATCTTTTTCCAGTCTCTAAAGTTTTTTACCCCGAAACAAAAAGCAAACTCCGAGCAGGGTGAGGGACGGTGATTTCCGGGCTACGCTGATTGTGGGTCTAAAGTGATGATGTAAGCCGACATGACATAAGGCCAACTGCCGGGGATGGAATTAAATTCTTCCACCCGGGCTTTCTGGGCGGATTGCCTGATCAGGTCGAGCATCACCCTACGGCGGCGGATATGCTGGCCCCTGTCCAACCGGGCCACCGCCCAGGCAATCAGATCATACCAATGCTCCGGCAGGAAGTTATCCACGATGATGATTTTGCCTGCGGGTTTCAAACAGCGGACCATTTCCTTTAAAGAGTTCAAGGTTTGCCGGTCGCTGAGGTGATGATAGAGGTAAAGGGCAAAGATGCGGTCAAACCTCCGGAGCGCAAAAGGCAACCGGGAGGCGTCGGAGACGACGTAAGCGAGTTTTGGCTCCTGCTGCTGGGAATCTTTGAGGTACTTCAGATTAATGTCGGTGGCGACATAATTCTCCACATACTTCAGAAACAGGCTGCGAAACTGGCAGGTGCCGCTGCCCAATTCCAGTACCCGCCCGCGGCACTCCGAATTTAACAAGTTATCGATAAACCGGCTGATTTTGCGGGCCCGTCCTCCCATAGAGAAGACTCCCACCGTAAGTTTATAGAACCACGGGTATTCCAGCAGGCGGTAAATATTCAGCATCGTTTTGATTTAAGACAGATAAAGTTGTCGGAGATAGTTGTCCACCGTTCGGCTGATGCTGGATTCAAAGGACATGGCCCGGCGGATCATGCCCTGCCAGCGGTCGGGCTGATGGGCCCAGAGGTCCATGGCCCGGGCCACCAGTTCCACCAGGGCGGTGGCGTCAAAGGGGTCTTCCAGCCGGAACCCCCAGCCCTCGTTGTCCCCGTCCAGGGGTTTGACGGTGTCTATCAGCCCCCCCACCGCGGTCACCAGGGGAATGGCGCCCAGATGCATGGCCTCCAACTGGCACAAGCCGCAGGGCTCCCACAAGGAAGGCATCAGGAACAGGTCGGAGGCCGCGTAATACATGAAGCGGTCAATGAAAATCCCTTCCTTAACCAGCGATTGGTCCCGGTCAAAGGGCGACAGAAAAGCCAGGTGATAGCGATAGCGCTTAGAGAAGCGGACGATCCGCCACCACAGGGGCCAATCGGCATCGTCCGGCTGCGGTTCGGGCCAGGCGCGCAAATAGATTTGGGGTCGGGGCGAAAGAGACATGAGCCCTTCCAGGGCATTAACCACCAGATTGAAGTTTTTTTGCCTGACAAAACGATGCCCCATACTGATGAGGAAGGCTGAGGGGTCCTGCGGCAATCCGGCGGTGCGCTGGAACAGGAGTTTGGCCCGCTGCTTCTGTCCCGGGAGATCCTGGGCCTCGAGACCAACGGCCAGGCCGTTATCTCTTAAGACCGGAATCTGGCGCCAATCCAAGTTTTGCGGATCCAGCCCGTTCAAAATGCCGATCAACCGCCCCTGCTGATAACGCTCCCGCAGGAGATGCTCCAGACCCCGGCCATTGGGGGCATGTTGAATCTCCAGGGCATAGTTGGGGCTGACGGTGTGCAGGACATCCGCCTTTTCCAGACCCAGGCGCAGGAAGTTGATCTCCTCCCCAAAGGAGGATTTGAGCAGGCGATAGATTTCGTGGGTCTCCAGGATCTTGGGCTCAAAGCGTCCCTGGATGTCCAGGATGTCCACGGTGAGCACGGTGCGCACCCGCTCACGCCAGGGGGCCTGATCGATCAGGGCCACCAGGGGGCAGGTCTGCCAGTGAAAGGCGTGCATCACCAGCCGGTTTACCGGAAATTCCAGCTCTTCCCGGCACAAGGCATCCAGGATAAGATAGGCCGCGTAGCAAAACTTGAGACAGGTGCGGCCCACTTGATCCCGGCGCAGCTTTAAGGAGGAGGCCTCGCCCAGGTATTGCTGGATCTCTTCGTCTTTAATAAAGAAATAATCCACCCCGCGGTCGTCCCGGGCGCATTTGACTTGCAGAGAGGTGGGCTGACCGTTGGAGGTGAAGTAGAGAGACATGGATTTGGTGAAATGGAGACGGGAAGGAGCCACCCCGAAGTCGGGGCAGATGACCGCCACGCGCCGGCGCCGGCGGGCCAGTTCGCCGATGATGTTTTGCAGCAGATCGCCGATTCCGGTGATCTTGGAATATGGGGAAAGTTCCGGGGTTACAAAGACATAGCCGCTGGATTCCATGTACCGGTCCCCTGGCCTCCTGTCGTCAATCTCAGGCAGGTTAATGGTGGGCCTGCCCGCGGGTTACCGCATCTCCGGCGCTTCACCCCGCCCTTTGGACCACTCTCCGCACCGCGTCCGCCACATACTCCA
>CAZOCQ010000071.1:11599-13268 GCA_964578335.1 uncultured Desulfobacca sp. | reverse complement strand
GCTGCCCCAGGAGTCGGAGCCGATGATGGGGCAGGTGATCCCCAGGCGCCGGGCCTGCTGCACCTGGAGAGGCACTTCGTTGTAGTAATTGGGCAGGAAGAGGACCCCGGGGTTGGCGGCCTTGATGGCAGTGAGCTGGGAGGAGAAATCCTTGTCGTCCTTGGTGTAGGACTGGAAGGCCACCACCTTGCCGCCCGCGGCTTCAAAGAATTTCTTAAAATATTCGGCAATGCCTTTGTTATATTCCGAAGCCACGTCATAGAGGACCGCGGCGGTGTCGGCCTTGAGAGTGTCCCGGGCGAACTTGGCCATCACCTGGCCCTGGAAATCGTCGATGAAGCAGGCCCGGAAGACGAACTTCTTGCCTTCGGTGGTCTTGGGGTTGGTGGACCAGGGGCTGATCATGATGACCCCGGCGTCTTCGCAGATGCGGGCGGCCGGAATGGCGTTGCCCGAGGCGTTGGGGCCGATGACGGCCAGGACGTTGTTCTGGCTGATGAGTTTCTGGGCCGCGGCCGCGGCGGATTCGGCCTTGTCTTCGTTATCTTCCACAAACAGCTTGATGAGGTATTTCTTATCCCCCACCTTGAGGCCGCCGTCGGCGTTGACCTGGGAAGCCAGGAGCTCCATGGCCTTTTTGCAGGAATCGCCCACGGTGGGTTTGCTGCCGGTGAGTTCGGCGTTGACGCCGATACGGATCTCGTTTTCCGGGGCGGCGCCGCAGCCGGCGGCCAATAAAAGCGCCAGGGACATTAATACTACTAACCAATGGGGCCGGATCATGACGCACTCCTATTCGGGGTAAAGATGGGTTGGCGGTCTGGGCCCCTCCGGGAGGGCCCGAGAAAGGGCCGCCCCTCCGGGAGAAAGCCGGCTCATGTGCCAGTAATACAGCAAGCAATCTACCAAAGGCCGCCCTGCCGGTCAACTGCAATCCGCGGTTCCTTAATGGGGCTTTTCCGGCAGCCGATCTCCAGAAAATCGACTTCAGGGAAATTATAATTGGCCGGATCATAGATGGTCATGGTTTTGCCGCAGTTTTTTCTGACCTCGCTTTGAATTAACTCCACATTTAGGTAAGGGCGCAGAGCCGATAGGGGGTTTTGCCGGATAATCGTCAACAAGATTTTTTGGATGACCACATCCCCGGGATGATAACCATCGACGAATTCACAATCACTGGTCTCGAGCCCCCGTCCGTCCAGGAAATCGTAGGCCTCCACCTGGAGTGAGCGGAGATATTGCCGGAGTGGGCCGATATATTGATAGGCTTCCGGCAGGGTTTGCATTTTCTGAAAAACGGTGGGCGCCACCGGCGGCAAAATTATCACCAGTTGAATGTCGTGGTCTTGGCATATTTTTATTATTTTGCTTAACTGCTCGAGGCTATGCCCGGACAACCGCTTTCCGTGCCAAAAGGTGCCGCCGCCCTCCGCCATCTCTTTCATGGTTCTCTTAAATTTTCGATCCGAAAACTTGGGGTGAAATCCCGCCACTAAACCGGCATAACAATAAGAGCCGTCCTCTCTGAATCCCTCCGATCGCTTGATGGCCAGCACGCCCATGTTGTTATAATTAGTCACCTTATTTCTAATATCTTTGAACAACAGAACGTTAAAATAGTCAATAAAGCTGAGTTTTCCCTGCCACAACCACAGAAAAGGTTGTC
>CAZOCQ010000071.1:0-11499 GCA_964578335.1 uncultured Desulfobacca sp. | reverse complement strand
TAAAAAGTATAATATAAAAATATTTTAGTCTTATCAATATTGATTAGGGCCACAAAGGCGATTACCGCAGTAAATAAGGCTAGCTGCCATTTTGGTTTAAACGTTTCAACCATTTGATTGGAATTTTTACAGAATACACAAATCAATAAAGAGGCGAAAATCATCGCCATAGTAGCATCAGTGCCCTGAAGGTGTTGCAGACAATTGCCAAACTTCGCGCCCCAGGCAGAAAGCCAGTTAAATTGTAACGACTGGGGCAGCACCGTGCCGTTGAGACCAAACATGGCCTTTAAAACCTGGAGGGCTTCCGGCCAATCCTTGGCCCGAAAGAACACCAGGCTGATATTGAAAAAATTGAAGGTCAGGAACCAGGCCAGGATTTTCGGCATCTGCAGATTATAGAAGCGCCAGGCCCGGTGGATAACCAGGGCGGCGCCGTGCAGAAAGCCCCAGAAAAAGAAATTCCAGCCGGCCCCGTGCCAGATGCCGCAGAGCAGGAAAGTGGCCAGCAGATTGGCATAGGTGCGGGATTGGCCCAAACGGTTGCCGCCCAGGGGGATATAAATGTAATCTTTTAAAAACCTTCCCAGGGTTATATGCCACCTTCTCCAAAATTCAGTAATATTTAAGGATTTATACGGGCTATCGAAATTGATGGGCAGCTTGATATTAAACATCTGGGACAAACCGAGAGCCATATCGGTATATCCGGAAAAATCAAAATAGAGTTGCAGAGTATAGGACAGAGAAGTAGCCCAAGCTTCGATGGTAGTAAGGGAAACTGAATTATTAAAGCCCTGAACTACCCAGATATTAAAGGTATCAGCTATAATTACCTTCTTAAATAACCCTATAGAGAATAAGAAGAGGCCCTGAGCAAAATTCCGGTAATTAAATAATTTATTCTTTATACTATCAAATTGGGGCATCATTTCTTTATGATGAATAATCGGTCCGGCGATCAAATGGGGGAAAAAGGTTACAAATAAAATATAATTGATTATATTATATTCTTTAGCAACATCCTTGTGAACGTCCACCAGGTAGGCAATTTGAGTAAAGGTAAAGAAACTTATGCCAAGAGGCAAAACGATATGCAACAAATTAAAATTGCTTTTGGTTAAGTAATTAATATTGGCAATAAAGAAATCCATGTATTTAAAGTAGCATAAGGCGGCCACATTGCCGCCCACCGCCAGGACCAAAACAATTTTTTTCAAGGTCAGGGCAGTGGAAAAGTTCCGGTTCAAGTAGGCCATGATTCTACCACAGATATAATTAAACAAAATGCTGAGAGAAATTATCGGCAGATAAATCGGGGCCCACCAGGCATAGAAAAATAGCGAGGCCAAAACCAACCAAACCTTGGAAACCACGGTCAGTTTTAATCGGTTCAATACAAAATATACTGCGAGGGTTATCGGCAAGAAGAGAAAGATGAACGCGTAGGAATTGAACAACATACTTTAGATGAGGCGGCGCCCAAGCGGCAACCTGGGGCCACTGATCCCAGGGGGTCCTATCCTTTACCCCGAAACGTTAAAAGCCAGCGATTTTCTGAAGCGGTCCTTGTAATTGACCGAATTTAGCTTAACAGCCTGGAAAAATCAAGCTGGTATGGAAAGTCCCTTAGAGACTTTCTCCAAAACCCTGTCAGCTTCAGCAGGCGGATGGATGGCGACGCGGGACCGCTTGAAGACTGTAACGGCGCGGGCTGGGGAAAACGGTTCTTTTCTTTTGGAATTTTTGCTTAAATGTTACATAAGCGATATAAACTAAGGAGAGCCGGGTTACAGGAGGCCGCGTTGGAGAGCATGGTCAAAGATGAACCCAAACAAAAAAAGCAGATCTTGCGGAGCATTTATCTCTTCTCCGGAGTGCCGGACTCCGATCTGGAGACCCTGGCCCAGATGGCGGTGGGCAAGAAATTTGCCCGCCAGGACACCATCTTTGAGGAGGGCAAAGAGGCTCGGGGGTTTTACCTGCTGATCACCGGCTACATCAAGCTGGTGAAGAATTCTCCGGACGGCAAGGAATATATCCTCCGGCTGGTGGGGCCGGGGGAGACCTTTGCGGAGGCCGCGGTTTTTGGCGACATGCCGTATCCAGCCACCGCGGTGGCCCTGGAGGATTGCCGCGCCCTGTTTTTCCCGAAGTTTGACTTTCTGCGGCATCTGGCGGCCTCGCCCACCTTGGCCCGCAATATGCTGGCCACCTTGAGCCGCCTGAATTTGCACCTGACCCGGCAATTGGAAGACTTGTCGCTGAAGGAAGTATCGGCTCGTCTGGCCCGTTACATCCTGGAGAGGTGTACGGAGAGTCACGGTCGGATCGACAAAGCCCTATCGTTCGAATTGCCCACCACCAAAACTCATCTGGCCGCCTACCTGGGCACCATCAGTGAAACGTTGTCCCGCACCCTGTCCCGCTTCAAAAGTGAAGGAGTGATCGAAATGGAGAAATCCCGTATCACCATAATGGCCCCCGACAGTTTGCGCCGGCTGGCCCAAGGCGCTAAACCATAATTGCTGCCTTCCGAGTATCAGAAGCTCCGAAGGATAAATAATAAAAAACCTTGATCAATAAAAAAAAATTTCTTGACAAAAGAAGAAGAGGGTATGGTATAGGTTATTATGTAATTACAAGAAAGCTGGATAATGGAGGAGAGAGGAAAATTATTCATGGCCACCGAAGTGTTGAAATTAACGGCCCAGATCGTAATTTCGCACGCCTCGATGAGTGAACTGACGCCCCAAGAATTGGTGGACGAGATCAAAGATGTTTATCTGGTGTTGTCCTCCCTGGAAGTGGGCGAAGCAGCGGCGGAGGCCGCGGTCGAAGTTCCCGTAAAAGCCAAGGAAGCCGAGGTAGTAAAGAAACCGTCCATTCCTTTGGATGAGATAATTAAAGAAAAGTACGTGGTCTGCCTGGAATGCGGCAAGAAGATGCGCACCCTGAAGGCCCATCTGCGCAAGACTCATAAATTAATGCCGGCGGAATATTTCCGCCGTTACGAATTGGATCCCAAGAAGTTTCCCCTGGTCTGCAAGGAATACTCCGCCCAGCGCAGTAAGCTGGCCAAGGACAAGGGGTTGGGTTTGGTGCGGAGCTCCCGGCGCCCGGCGGCGGCCTCCTAAGGTAAGACGCCGGCGGTCAGGCCGCTGATGGGAAAAGTGACAGCCCGGGGAGCGGACTGCCCAGGGCAGGCTGAGGGCTTCGGGCTAAAAAGGGACCGAGATGGTCCCTTTTTTATGGGGGTGAATTAAGGCAAAAAAAAGCAGGACCGAGGGCCCCACTTCTTTGGCGACAGCCGGGATCAACGGCGGCGCCGCCAGCGGTGTGCCGCCAGCAACCCCAAACCGGTGCCGAGCAACAGGAGACCCGGCGGCAGGGGCACCAGGCCGGTGATGCCGTCCGCGGTGATGTACAGGTTATCAAAGGCGACGTTAAAGGAGCCGGTTTGAGAATCATTGTTCTGGACCATGAGGCCCACTGCGAAATCGCTGGTACTGACGCTGCCGGAGTACATCAAAGTATAATCATGGTCCAGGTAGGACCAGAAGTAGCCGTAAGCCGTTGACCCCACCCGTCGCAACCTCAAGGTGCCCATCAAATCGTCGGTGCTTTGTCTCCCCTGCACGCTGCCGGTCCAGACATGATAATTGTTACCCCCGCCGCTGTTGTCCCGGATGGGGTAAAAAACCGCCATGCCGTGGGGATGAACCTCCACCTGTTGACTTGTCGCCAAGGGATTGTTAATGGTGAAATCCACTATCAGGTCGAAGTCGCCCTGGATGGTGAAGTTGGACATCACCTCCCCGCCCCGGACTCCGGTCCCGCTCATGCCGCTGCTGTAAATGCGCAGGTTCCCGCCGGTGTCGTCCAGGGCCACATTGGTGGTGTTTCTCTGGTAGAAGGTGAAATTGGGGCCCAGGCCGCTGTTGAAGTTGAAGTTGACCGTCACGGCCGCAGCCGGACCTATGGTCAGGAAAAGACCCGCCAATCCCGCCAGTGCCCAACAAATAAGTTTTTGCATGGGACCCACCCTACGGTGACAGGTTTAAAATAACCAGGGGCCTTCCGTAGCATTCTCAATGTAATTGAAAATATATTTACAATTAAATAAAAATATTGTCAAGAAAAAATAAAATTAATGGGAAATAAATTTATTTTCCTCCGAGTATTTCTGTACCCAAGTTTTGCACCGAGCGCGGGCAAGTCAGCCCCTCGCCTGCGCCCTAGAAAAGTTTTTAACCGCGGCTTCTTGAGTTTTGCGGTCTGGGAAGGTAAATTAACAAAATTATGCGACTTTCTCTCAATTGGCTGGCGGATTTGGTCGAGCTCACCGTGGCCCCGGAGGTCCTGGCGGACCGCCTCACCATGGCGGGCCTGGAAGTGGAGGCCGTCGAAAGGCTGACCCCGGATTTTTCCGGGGTGGTGGTGGGCCGGGTGACCAAAGTTGAACCCCACCCCCAGGCCGACCGCCTGCGGCTGGCGGAAGTGACCGACGGCAGCCGCACCTATTGGGTGGTCTGCGGCGCCCCTAACCTGGAGTTGGGCCGCCTCTACCCCTTTGCCCCCATCGGGGCGGTGGTGGCCGGCGGTCAAAAGATCAAGGCCGCCAAGCTCCGGGGGGTGGCCTCGGAAGGCATGCTCTGCGCCGAAGACGAACTGGGCCTCTCCCTGGACCACGTGGGGCTGATGGACATTCCCCAGGATTTGCCGCCGGGGGCGGACCTGGCCGCGGCCCTGAACCTGGCCGACGTGGTCCTGGAAGTGGCGGTGACCGCCAACCGGGCCGACTGTTTGAGCGTCCTGGGCCTGGCCCGGGAAGTGGCCGCCCTGTTGGACGTGCCTTTGCGGCATCCGGAGGTCCAAGTTTCGTCCGCAGCCGGTCCCCCGGAAATTAAGGCCAAGGTCACCATCCTGGACCCGGTGCATTGCCCCCGTTACGCCGCCCGGCTGTTGACCGGCCTTGCCGTCAAGCCTTCGCCCTTCTGGATGCGCCGGCGCTTGGAGGTTTCGGGACTCCGGGCCATCAACAACCTGGTGGACGTCACCAATTACGTGCTGCTGGAATTCGGCCAGCCCCTGCACGCCTTCGATTTTCAGAAGCTCCGGGGCGGGGAGATCGTGGTGCGCCTGCCCCGGCCCGACGAGACCCGCTTCACCACCCTGGACGGCCAGGACCGGGAACGGACCCCGGAGACCCTGCTCATCTGCGACGCCGCCGGGCCGGTGGCCCTGGCCGGGGTCATGGGGGGGCTGGACTCGGAAGTCACCGAGGGCACCACCCAGGTGCTCATCGAAAGCGCCTATTTCAATCCGGCCACCATCCGGCGCACTTCCAAGCGGCTGGGCCTCAGCTCCGAGGCCTCTTATCGCTTCGAACGGGGGGTGGACCCCGACGCCCTGATCCACGCCCTGGAGCGGGCCGCCCAGCTCATGGGCGCCGTGGGCGGCGGCCGGGTGGTGGGCCCCCGGCTGGACGAATACCCCGCTCCCTTGCAGCACCCGCGCCTGGCCCTGCGGGTTTCCCGGACCAACCAGGTGTTGGGGACGGATTTTTCCGGCGAAGCCATCACCGGCCTGCTCAAACGGCTTCACCTGCCCGCGGTGGAAGTGGACCGGGAAAACCTGGCCATCCAGGTGCCCTCTTTCCGCAACGACTTGACCCGGGAAATTGATCTCATCGAGGAGGTGGCCCGGCTGGCCGGCTATGACCACATTCCGGTGACCCTGCCCCGGGGCGAGGTGGCCACCCGGCGCCCCGGCCCGGAGGCGCGCCTCCGGCAGGAGGCCCGGCAACTCCTCCTGGGGCTGGGCTTCTTTGAGACCATCAACTACGCCTTCCAGCCGGAGCGCCTGGAGGCCCTGGCCGCGGCCTCCGGGGCCGCGCCCCTGGCCCTGGCCAACCCCCTGAGCGAAGAGCAGGCGGTGATGCGCACCTCCCTCCTGCCCGGCCTGTTGGACACCCTGCGGCGCAACACCCTGAAGCAGGCCCAGGACCTGCGCCTCTTCGAAACCGCCAAGGTCTTCCTGCCCCAGGCGGGCGCGGAACTGCCCCGGGAGGAGTCCTGGCTGGCGGGATTGATGTACGGGAGCCGCGAGGAAACCTCCTGGGCCGCCCAGCGGGAGCCTCTGAATTTCTTCGACCTCAAGGTGGTGGTGGAGACCCTTCTGGAGGGCTTGCAGATACCGGAGGTCACTTTCCGGCGGGAGAGCCTGCCGCCCTTTCTCTGTCAGGGGGCCCGGATTTATTCCGGCGAGCGGGAACTGGGTTATTTGGGGGAGACGGAGCCGGCGGTGGGCGATAAGCTGGATCTGGAGGGCTCCATCCTGGTCTTCAACCTGGACTTGGAGGCCCTGGCCCAGGCCGCGGTGCTGCCGCTGTTTACCCCGCTGCCCCGCTACCCTGCGGTTTACCGGGATATCGCCCTGGTTTTGCCGGACAACGTCCCGGCGGGCCAGGTGTCCGAGGCCCTCTACCGCTTCGGCGCCCCCTGGTTGGTGGAGGCCCGCCTCTTCGACGTTTACACCGGCGACCAGTTGCCGTCGGGCAAGCGCAGCCTGGCCTTCCGCCTCTCCTACCGGGACCCGGAGCGCACCCTGACCGACGAACTGATCAACCCGCACCACCAGGCTTTGGTTGAGGCCCTGGGGCGGGAGTTGGGGGCGGAGTTGCGTTAATACCGGTTTTCGGTTTTCAGTTGTCGGTTTTCGGCAAAAAGAAAGGGGAATTAGAAGGGCACCCCGGAGCGGCTGTCCTGCGTATTCATCCGCTTAGCCGAGGATAGGAGACTTTCACGGTAAAGCCTGCGGCTACAGTAAATTCGTGGGATAATGGAGTATGAAAGGCTTATAGCCGCGCAGTTTCTATCCTTAATGGTTTTCACTGACCACTGGCTACTGGCTACTGACCACTGTGGTTGAAGAAGACATCCCCCGCAAGGCCTTCTACACCATCGGTGAAGTGAGCCGCATCACCGGAGTGCACCCCCATGTGCTGCGCTATTGGGAGGACCGGGGCAAGCTCCTCAAGCCCGGCCGGCGGCGCTCCCGGCACCGCCTCTACCGCCCCGACGACATCCGGCTGATCTTCGAAATCAAGCGCCTGCGGGACGAAGAGAAGCTGAGCCTGGCGGCTATGCGCAAGCAGCTCCACCCCCGGCCGCAGCCGCCGCGCCAGGTCTGGCCCGCCTCTATCCCCACCCCCCAAAACGAAGTCAAGTCCCTGCTCCAGGCCATCCGGGACGACCTGCTGGCCTTGAAGGAAATGTTGGAATAAAAAAAAACAAGCCTGGTTCCCAAGTATAAATGGGGAACCAGGCTTTAATGGGGAACAGCCGCCCGCGGCTGTTCAATGATTCAACCGCCCGGAGAGGAGATCCTTTATTTGGGCGCGGTTGCAACTGGCTATCGAACCGGATAACGAAATTCTGAAAGAAACATTTTTAATTAATAAATTAATAATTTTTATAGAAAAGATCGTGGTATTGTAGTATTGGAAGTAAAAATGGGGTCGCTTGTGGGCCGGAATCGTGCCTCAATATAATAAAAGCAGGGGTTCACAAGCCCCCAGGAAACTGCGCAATGTGCCTTCTGCGGCGCCCTGCTTTGGAGGATGCCGTACTAGGGAGAGAACGATGCAGGAATCGCCAGGGTTGCGGCGGCTGCTTTTTTTAGGGTTCGTTATTTTGGTGTATGGGGGCTGTGCGGTGCAGTACTACGACCCGGCAACCCAGACGGACCATCTCTGGGGGCTGGGTCACTTCAAAATGAAGGTGGCGCCGGCGAATGAAGGGGTCCAGGCGGTAGTTAAGGGCGCGACGGTGCTGGGGGCGAGCGTCAAGATCGCCCCTGACGACAAGCACGTGGTGCTCGGCTGGGACAACACCTCCCAGATGATTGTAATGAGCGAAGGCGCGAGCGTGCGTCTTGAGTGGCCGACGAACGATCCATTCAGCGTGCGGGTCGGCTCGCGGCCACCGTTTCTGCCGGCCGGCAAAGAGGCTGACTCAAAGCAAACCGAATCCACGGAAGGAGGGAGCAGATGAGCAGAGCAGGCCTTATTTCGACTGTCTTGGCGATCATGGCCCTGATCCAAGGCTGCGCACCCGGCTTCAACAGTGTGTTGTTCGCCACCAAATCGAATGTGGGCTTCAACTACGACACGGCGCCGCCCACCCTCGAGTTCGCCATGTCCCGCTACGAAGGGGTGTTGGAGCCGACCTTCGAAGGCGGGGAGACGTTGCCGGTGATGGCCAGTTTCTCCTCAAATTGGGGAGTCTTGCGCGATTTTTTCTGGGGGGTGAAATCGACCTTTGCCACCGGCGAGGCGGCGTATATCATGACTTATCTCTACGCCGATCCGGATTCGGGTGAGATTGCCTACCCGCCTCTCACCCTGTCCACAGTGCCCGCCTCGACCCCTTTGGGGAGGCAGATCCGCTACATCCTGCCGGGTAACGCCAGACCGGTTCTGTTCGGGACCGACTCGACCCTGGGGATCAAAATCAGGTGGGAGGGACAGACGGCCACGCTGCCCTCGTCAGCCAATATCGGCTTTAAGCGCAAAGAAGGAGCCTTAGCGCCGATCGCAGTGAGACCCACGAAAAATCCAAACGAGTTTCACGCCGATGTGGCCTCGCTCCTGGCCACCATTGACACCGATGTCTCCACGCCCGGCGCCAGGTTTAGGTACCTGCAGTATTTTGCCACCGGCGCCGCGGCCAACAACCTGGCCCGGCGGCAGGCCGTACGGGTGGCCATGCTGGAAAGAGCCGATCCCACCCAAAATATCCAGGCGGCTGCTGCGGAAGCCAAGCAGGCGGCGACTAACAAGCCCGTCATCAACCAGATTTGCGCCAAATTCGATGGCTTCAAAGATGATAGCCAAAAACAGGAAACCATCTTGAAGGAAGCGCAAAGGCTAAAGCTCGTGGGCGATAAAGCGACCATAAAGAATTTTAAGAATTACCTGGCGGTTAAAGAAAGGGAGGGTCCTCCCACCCCGGATAATCTGCAGAAATTGCTGGAGTTTGCCTCTAAACTCCCATGAGGTTTCCTGGCCGCAGTTGATCTGTTGCTAATGTAACGGTCGGGCGGAAGTCAAGCCACCAGCATTGGACCTGTCAAGGAGGGCATCCAAATGGCGGATATTGAAGTGCCGGTTACACTTTCCAAAAATAGGCCGCATCAGTGCGATTTAGACCTGATTAACGTCTGTGATTCTATTGTTTTCCAAAACAGCAAGGGCAACCATCTCGTGGAACACGAGATTAAAGGAGATCAGATCATTCTTAAATACGATACATATCAGTGCCAAAAAATCTAGAGGAGTTGAAGGCCTCCGGCAACTCGCAGCGGGAGATCGTCAATTCTGGTCTTGAGGAGAAATGCGTCTTCCCCGGCTGATCGCCAGGCGGCAGCTCCTCAAAGACGGTGCGGCTCAGCGCCGCCGGCGGGCGAAGATGAGGCCGAGGGCGGCCAGGACCACGCAGGCCCAGGCGAAGACGTCGCCGAAGCGGGTGTAGAAGCTGCCGCCGGGCAGGAGGGGGAGGTCCAGAGCATGGGCCTCGGGCACATTGATTTGCGACTGCCAGAGGATCCGGCCCCGGGCGTCAATGAAGCAGGAGATGCCGGTGTTGGCGGCCCGGGCCAGGCAGACCCGGTTCTCCACGCAGCGCAGCACCGCCATGGACATGTGCTGGTAGGCCGCCGCGGTCTTACCGAACCAGGCGTCGTTGGTGATGTTGACCAATAGTTTGGCGCCGTTTTGCACCTGGGCCCGGCTGAGCTTGGGGAAAATGGACTCATAGCAGACCAGGACCCCCAGGGGGACGCCGTCCGGCAGACTTACCGTAGCCCCCTCCGGACCTTCGGCGAAGTCCCCCACCATGGGCACCATCTTGCCGATGAAGGGAAAGAGCCGCCGCAGGGGGATGTATTCGCCGTAAGGCACCAGGTGGGCCTTGTCGTAGTAGCCCAGGACGCTGCCTTCGGGGGAGAGCAGATAGGCCCGGTTGAAATAGCGTTCGCCCTCGGGGGTGAGTTCCCAGGCCGGGGAGCCGAAGAGGAGGCTGGCGCCGCTCTCCTTGGCGATGGCCTGCACCTGGGCGGAGAGATCGGGGGTGCGCAGGAAGAAGAAGGGGGCGGAGGTCTCCGGCCAGATAATGAGCTGCGCCCCCTTGACTTTGCGGGTCAATTCGGCATAGCGCTCCAGGGTGGCCTGGACCATCTCCTTTTTCCACTTTTCGCCCTGCTTGATATTGCCCTGGACCACGGCCACCTTGAGCTTGGGGGCCTGGGCCTCCTGTTTTTGCACCTCCCCCAGCCGGTAATAGCCATAGCCCACCCAGAGCGCCGCCAGGAGACCGACCACCCACAGGTGGCCCCAGCGCCGGTTCCGCCAGGTCCGTGGCGGGGCCAGGACCCGATACAGGGAGGCGTTGAGCAATACCAGCAGAAAGGTGAGGCCATAAACCCCGGTGAGGTCGGCGACCTGCAGCAGCAGAGGGTGGAGATAGAGGCCGTTGCCCAGAAAATCCCAGGGGAAGCCGTTAAAAAAGAAGTAGGTCTGGCCGAAGTCGTTGACCACCCAGAGGGCCGGCCCCCACCACAGCAGGCTCAGGCCCCGGGCCGCGCCCCAGTTGACCCCCAGGGCCCAGACGGCCCGAAAGAGGCTGAGGTAGGCGGCCAGCAGCAGCAGGATGCCGAGGGCCACCGGCAGGGGCAGATGGCCGAAGACGTGGGTGACATAGACGATCCAGTAGAGCAGGGCGGCGTAGTGGGCCAGGCCGTAAACCAGCCCCAGCCCGAAGGCGGCCTTGAGGGACTTGCCTTCCAAGGCCCACATCAGGGGCATCAGGCCGATGACCAGGAGGAAGGAGTAATTCCACTTGGGAAAGGCCGCGGCCATCAGTATGCCGGAGAGCACGGCCGCCAATACGTGTTCCAGGCTAGTGCGCTTGTTCATTAACCGTGGATTATAGCCGGATTGAGATAGAAGGCAAAGAGAAATGGAATAAGGCTTGTATTAAGCAGAAGCAGCCGGGACGGGTTTTCGCCCGCCCCGGCCATTTTTTTCACAATTTTCCGGTTAACGCCTACATCACCAGGATGGGCTCCAGGCCGTCTTTCCAGCCGTCCCAGAGGAGGGCGTCCAGCCGGCCGTCGGCGATGACCCGGAAGGCGTAGCGGGCCTGGGCGGCGTAGAAGTCGCACATGGGCGCCGGGGCCGCCAGTTTGCCGTTGATGGCATAGACCTCGGCGGGGCAGGGGGCGCCGCAGAAGTGCTGCACCGCGCAGTGCTTACAGGGGTCCAACTGCTCCGTCATCCGGGTAGTTACCTTTTTAAAGGCTTCAGTAGCCAGCAGGTCCTTGACGGACATCTCAAAAAGGTTGCCGCCGTGGAACTCGGGCAGGCCCAGGAATTCGCTGCACGGGGCCACTTCGCCGCCCGCCCCCACCGCAAAGAAGCAGCGGCCGCCGCCGCAG
>CAZOCQ010000070.1:0-13532 GCA_964578335.1 uncultured Desulfobacca sp. | reverse complement strand
GGCGACCCCGACGCCCAGTATCTCCAACAGGTGCGGGACCATGTGGACCTAGTGGCCTCCTTTAAGCCGGACCTGCTCGTCTGGTACTACGGCTTCGACACCCACGCCGAGGACTACGGCTCCCTGGGCCTCAGCGAAGCCGCCTATTTCCAGATCTGCGACCTGATGATCGCCATCGCCGCCGAGGCCCGGGTCCCCCTCCAGGTGGTCCTGGGGGGCGGCTCCCTCTCCCACCTGGCCACCGCCACCATCCCGGAGATCATCCGCCGTCTGGCGGAAGTCTAAGGAAGCGCACGATGCAAAACATTAGCGCCGGTTTTTATCGGACCCTATTGGAAAATCTTTATGACGGGGTCTATTTCGTGGACCAGGAGAGAAGAATCACCTTCTGGAATAAGGCGGCGGAACGCATCACCGGCTTTTCCCGAAAAGAGGTTCTGGGCACCCGCTGCTCCGACAATCTCCTGCGCCATGTGGACGATCAAGGGCGACCTTTATGCGAAACGGCCTGTCCGCTCCACTATACATTGAAAGATGGCCAGATGCGCTCCGCCATAGTTTACCTGCACCACAAATCGGGGCACCGCCTGCCGGTGGCCGTGGGCATCGCCCCCGTTACCGACCATCAGGGAAACACCATCGGGGCCGTAGAGATTTTCAGGGACAATTCCGCCACCATGGCCGCCTTGGAACAACTGCGGGAACTGGAGGATTTGGCCTATCTGGATGAGCTGACCCGCCTGGCTAATCGGCGTTACCTGGAAATCTTTCTGGACGCCAAATTTAATGAACTGAAACGTTTCGGTTGGCCATTCGGGGTAATTTTCGCCGATCTGGATCACTTCAAGAAGATCAACGACACCTTTGGCCACCAGGTCGGAGACGCGGTCCTGAAGATGGTGGGGAAGACCATGCTGAAAAACTGCCGTTCTTTTGATCTGGCGGGCCGCTGGGGTGGGGAAGAGTTCCTCTGTATTCTGTGCAACCCGCTGGGCGAGCAGCAGCTAATGGCCATCGCCGAGCGCCTGCGCACCCTGGTGGCCGCCTCCTGGGTGACCCTGCCGGAAGGCAACGTCGAGGTCACCGTTTCCCTGGGAGTGACCATGGTCCGCCCTCATGACACCCCGGAAACCATAATCCAGCGGGCTGATGACTTGCTGTATCAGAGCAAACAGGCCGGGCGCAATTGTATTACTTGTGAATAAGGTCATACAAATGCCGCTCCGCCCCAACTTCGGGAGAGCCGGACCTCATTGCCTTCCTGCCATTTTTCCTTTATAATTAAATATTAAGGGCTGACGGACAGAAGAACTGCGCACCCCCTGCCAATTTCCGGCAATAATTACCCTAATTAATCCCAGGGTCAATGGTGGTAAGGCCAACCTGCCGTCACCCCGGTTTGAGATAAATTTATGTTGACCGCCAAACTCCAAAAACTGGAAAAACAATACGTGGAACTGGAGCGGCAGCTGGCCGAACCCGAGGTCATCCGGGACCAGGAGCTCTACCAGAAATACCGCAAGGAGCACGCCGAACTTTCTTCCCTGATCCAGGTCTTCCGGCGTTATCAGCAGGTGCAGAAGGAACTGGCCGACAGCCAGGGCCTGTTGAAGGAAGAGACCGACGAAGAGCTGAAGGCCCTGGCCCGGGATGAAGTCCAGAGTCTCAAGGAGCAAGCCGCCGCCCTGGAGGAAGAGCTGCGCTTCCTGCTGCTGCCCAAGGACCCCAATGACGAAAAAAACGTCCTGCTGGAGATCCGGGCCGGCACCGGGGGCGAGGAGGCCGGCCTGTTCGCCGCCGACCTCTTCCGCATGTACAGCCGCCTGGCGGAGCGGAAAGGCTGGAAACTGGAAGTCCTGAGCCATTCCGCCACCGGCATCGGCGGCCTCAAGGAGATCATCGCCGCCATTTCCGGCCAGAAAGTCTATAGCCGGCTGAAATATGAAAGCGGCGTCCATCGGGTGCAGCGGGTGCCGGTGACCGAATCCCAGGGCCGCATCCACACCTCGGCGGTGACCGTGGCCGTCCTGCCGGAGGCCGAAGAGGTGGACGTCCAGATCAACCCTGAGGAATTGCGCATTGACGTCTTCCGATCTTCCGGCCCCGGCGGCCAGAGCGTCAACACCACCGATTCGGCGGTGCGGGTCACCCACCTGCCCACCGGACTGGTGGTCTCCTGCCAGGATGAGAAATCCCAGCACAAGAATAAAGCCAAGGCCTTGAAGGTGCTGCGCTCCCGGCTGTTCGACCTGAAGCAGCACGAGCAGCAGCAGCAGATCGCCATGGAGCGCAAATCCATGGTGGGCACCGGCGACCGCAGCGAACGCATCCGCACTTACAATTTCCCGCAATCCCGCCTCACTGATCATCGTATCGGCTTTTCCATCCATGGCCTGAAGATGGAAGCCGCGCTGGACGGCGACCTGGACGAGCTGCTCCAGGCGCTGAGCGCCCATTACCGCACTCAGGCTTTGGAAGTGGCCAGTAGTCAGTAGTCAGTGGCCAGTGGATAGTGGATAGTGGATAGTGGATTCCATGCGATGTTTGTCTGATTGCTTTTACTTATTACTTATTACTCACTGGCTACTGGCTACTGGCTACTGACCCATGGCTGACCCGCAATGGACCATCCTTAAAACCCTCCGTTGGACCACCGACCATTTCCAGGAAAAAGGCGTCTCGGAGCCCCGGACCTCCGCCGAGGTGCTGCTGGCCCACGCCCTGGGCCTGAGCCGCCTGGACCTCTATCTGCGCTATGACCAGCCCCTCACCGCCGATGAACTGGCCCGCTTTAAGGCCCTGGTGCTGCGGCGCCGCCGAGGCGAGCCGGTGGCCTACCTCACCGGCCACAAGGAGTTCTGGTCCCTGGATTTTCTGGTGCGTCCCGGAGTCCTGATTCCTCGCCCGGAAACCGAAATCCTGGTGCAGGCGGGCCTGGACGCGGTCCAGGAATTGATGCAAGCTGAGGCGGGGAATTTGCCGAAAACCGAAAACCGAAAACCGAAAACCAGCCTTTGGGGCCTGGAGATTGGCGTGGGGTCCGGGGCGGTGGCGGTATCCCTGGCCAAAGAACTGCCGCCAATATCCTGGCTGGCCCTGGACCTGTCCGCCGCCGCTCTGGCCGTAGCTCGGGACAACGCTCGACGTCATGAGGTGGACGAACGCCTCCATTTCGTGCAGGGAGATTTACTGAGTCCCCTTAAGCTGAAGGCCCAATTCGCCCTCATAGTGGCCAATCTGCCTTATGTCCCCCGGCGGGTATGGGAGAGGCTCCCCAAAGATATCAAGGAGTTTGAGCCCCCGGAGGCCCTGTTGGGCGGAGAAGACGGGCTAAATCTCATCCGCGTCTTGGTGCAAGAGGCGCATCGCTGCCTGCTGCCCCAGGGCTGCCTGGCCCTGGAAGTGGCGGACGGGCAGGCGGAACGCGTCCTGGAATTAATCCGGGACACCGGGGCTTATGAACGTTTGGAGACCTTGTTGGATTATCAGGGGGTCAAGCGGGTGGTGCGGGCCCGGCTGGCCGCGCATTGATATCAGCATTCTCTGCGGCCTCTGCGCCTCTGCGAGAAACATTTTTTATCTCGCAGAGACGCAGAGAGCGCAGAGATGAGTAATGCGCAATTACTTATGTCTCTACATTTAAAGTGGGGGCGAACCTTGTATTCGCCCCCACAAAAATTGCGCTTGATTGCCAACTGGCATCATAGTCGCTTTAAGCCAGTCGGCGATTACAAGGCCTCCGGACCACAGATGCGTCCCGCGACCGCGGAGGCCGCGGTGACCGCCGGGTTGGCCAGATAGACCTTGGACTGCGGATGGCCCATGCGGCCGGTAAAGTTCCGATTGGTGGTGGCGATGGCCACCTCGCCGGGAGCCAGGATGCCCATGTGGCCGCCCAGGCAGGGGCCGCAGGTGGGCGGCCCGATGACCGCCCCGGCCTCCATGAAGACCGCCAGCAGGCCCTCGTCCATGGCCTGCCGGTAGATCAACGGGGTGGCGGGGATGATGATGAGCCTTATCCCTTTGGCCACCTTGCGGCCCTTGAGGACCTGGGCCGCCACTTGCAGATCTTCCAGCCGGCCGTTGGTGCAGGAGCCGATCACCGCCTGGTCGATGACCACCTCCCCCACCCGGGACACGGGCTTGACGTTGCCCGGCGAAGGCGGACAGGCCACCTGGGGCTCCATCCGACTGACGTCGTAAACCTTCTCCGCCTGGTAAACGGCCCCGTGATCGCTTTGATAAATCACCGCGGGCCGCAGGCCCCGCCCTTTGACGTAAGCCAGAGTGATCTCATCCGGGGCGATGATGCCGTTTTTGGCCCCGGCCTCCACCGCCATGTTGGCCATGGAAAAGCGGTCCGCCATGGGCAGTCGCTCGATGGCCGGACCGGTGAATTCCATGGACCGGTAATTGGCCCCGTCCACCCCGATGTCGCCGATGGTGTGGAGGATCAGGTCCTTGCCGCTGACCCAGGGTCCCAATTCGCCTTGATACACGAACTTGATGGTCTCCGGCACCTTGAGCCAGACCTCGCCGGAGACCATGGCCGCGCCCAGGTCGGTGGAGCCCACCCCGGAAGCGAAGGCCCCCAGGGCCCCGTAGGTGCAGGTGTGGCTGTCGGCCCCGATGATCAGGTCGCCGGGTACCACGATGCCCTGCTCGGGCAGCAGGGCGTGCTCCACCCCCATGTCGCCGCCGTCGTAGAAATGGCGCAGGTCCTGTTCCCCGGCGAAGTCCCGCAGGATTTTGACCTGGATGGCCGAGGCGATGTCCTTATTGGGGGCGAAGTGGTCCGCCACCAGCACCACCCGCTCCTTATCGAAGACCTGCTTGGCTCCCACGTCTTTAAAGGCCTTAATGGCCAGGGGCGCGGTAATGTCGTTGCCCAGGGCGATGTCCACCCGGGCCAGGATCAGTTCTCCGGGTTCCACGTAGTCTTTGCCGGCGTGCGCCGCCAGAATTTTTTGCGTGATAGTTTGAGGCTTGCTCATCTATATCTCCGATATAATTTTTCACCACAGAGACACAGAGGGCACAGAGAATTTTCCTCTATGTCTCTCCGTGTCTCTGTGGTGCTTTTTATAGCTTTTCCGGCTTCTCCTTCGGGCCCGGCCCCAGTTCCTTCAGGAAATGCAGCCGGTTCAGGCCGTTGATATAGGCCCGGGCGCTGGCGGTGACCACGTCGGGGTCCACCCCCTGGCCGGTGACCACGTGGCCCTCTTCCTCCAGGCGCACCGACACCTCGCCCAGGGCCTCGGTGCCGCCGGTGATGGAGCTCACCGAAAACTTCTGCAAAGAGCATTTGGACTTGGCCACTTCGGTGATGGCCCGGTAAGCCGCGTCGATGGGCCCGTCGCCGAAGGCATGGTGGGTCTTGACCTCCCCGTTGACTTCCATCTTGACGGTGGCGTTGGGCCGGACCATGGTGCCGGTAAGCACCACCATATCCAACAGTTTGAAGTGCTCCGGCACCGACTTGTAGATGACCTCGGTCTCCACCAGGCTCACCAGGTCTTCGTCGAACACCGTCTTCTTGCGGTCCGCCAGGTCCTTGAAGCGGGCGAAGACCCGGTTCAGTTCGTCGTCGGCCAGGTAGTAGCCCATCTCCTGGAGCTTGTTCTTGAAGGCGTGCCGCCCGGAGAGCTTGCCCAGCACCAGCAGGCTCTTCTTGATGCCCACGGTTTGCGGGGTCATGATCTCGAAGGTGCTGGCCTCCTTCAGGACCCCGTCCTGGTGAATCCCGGATTCGTGGGCAAAGGCGTTGGCCCCGACAATGGCCTTATTGGGCTGCACCGGCACCCCCGAGAGCTTGCTGGTGAGGCGGCTGGTGGGGGCGATGTACTGGGTGACGATGTCGGTGTGATAGTCAAACAGGTCCTTGCGGGTGGCCAGGGCCATGACCACCTCCTCCAGGGAGGCGTTGCCGGCCCGCTCCCCCAGGCCGTTGATGGTGACTTCGGCCTGGCGGGCGCCGTTGCGGATGGCCTCCAGGGTGTTAGCCACCGCCAGCCCCAGGTCGTTGTGGCAGTGCACCGAGATCACCGCCTTGTGGATATTGGGGATGTGCTCCATCAGGTACTTGATCACCGCCCCGAATTCATGGGGAATGGCGTAGCCCACCGTGTCCGGGAAATTGAGGGTCCTGGCCCCGGCTTCGATGACCGCGGTGAAGACCTGGGCCACGTAGGCCGGATCGCTGCGGGAGGCGTCCATGGCCGAAAATTCCACGTTGGAGGTGTAACGCGCCGCGTGCTTCACCGCGGCCACCGCCATCTCCAGGACCTCCTCCCGGCCCTTGCGCATCTGGTGCTTCAGGTGGATGTCGGAAGTGGAGATAAAGGTATGAATGCGCGGATTGGTGGCCTCCTTGACCGCCTCCCAGCAGGCGTCAATATCCTTCTCGAAGGCCCGGGCCAGCCCGGCGATCTGGGGGCCGCGAATCTCCCGGGCCACCGCCTGCACCGCGGCGAAATCGCCCGGCGAGGAAAAGGGGAAGCCGGCTTCTATGACGTCCACGTTCAGGAGTTCCAGGTGCCGGGCGATCTGGAGTTTTTCATCCACGTTGAGATTGGCGCCGGGCGTCTGCTCCCCGTCCCGCAGGGTGGTATCGAAAATAATAACTTTCTCAGACATAACAATCCTCCCCTCATGCCGGCCGGACAGGAAAAAACCACGGCCCCTGCCGGCATGGGTAACTTAGGTAAATATCATAGTTATCGGGGAAAAGAAAATAGAAATATGGGCGCCTGCTCTTACTGAGCAGGCAGCCGCAAGACCAGAGGGAGGTCCTTACATGAGCGCAGAGAGAAATGGGAAGATTCGCAAAACATTGCTTGTGAATAACTCCTGGTTATTTATAATCAGATTTCTTCCGGGTGTCAATGGCCTTTTCTACTTTGGTTGCTCCCCCAGTAAAGCACTCAGATGCTTTCCCAAGCAGGCGCCCACCACCTGGTGGGCCTTGGGGGTCCAATGGCCTTCGGCGTAATATAACCTGCCGACGGGTTCCGGGGCGGCGGCCAGCACCGGGGTCAGGGAGAGCAGGGCGCCGCCGCGAGCTGCAATAATTTCCTTGAGGGCTTGTTCGTCCGGCGAGGCTTCCGGCTTGCCGCGGTAAGCCTCCACCTGCGCGGCCAGGGGGATATAGACGACCAGCAAGCGGCTGCCGGCCTGCTTCACCTGCTCCATTAATTGCGCCAGATAAATATTGGTGAGCTTTCGGTTGGCCTCATTAACAAAGTTATTGACCCCGGCATAGGAGACCACCAGGCCGGCTGCGGCCGGGCCGGAGCCCTTGGCGTGTTTGACCAGATAAGTCACCATGGCCTGCTTCACCAGGTTGGCGGCCTGGGACCAGGAAATCAGCCAGTTATAGCCCGGAAAATGGTTGAGCAACGACTTGAGGCCGCCTTGAACCGGTTGCAGGGATTTGGCGCTCAGCTCGCCCTGGGGGCCGACGGTAAAATAATCCCCCCGGGCATTGTCTTCGAAGTCGTTGGGAAAGAAGCAGAGCACCGTGAGATCGGGTTGCAGCCCGGCCCCCGCGGCCTGGAAGAACTTCAATTGGTAATCCGTGCCCTTGCCGGGGACGCCGGCGTTAATGACTTCGGCGTCCAGGTGTTGAGCCCGCAGGCCACGCTCCAGCACCGCCCCGAAGGTCTGGTCGTCGTTCACCCCCAGGCCGTAGGTGAAGGAATCGCCCAGCAACAGGATACGGACCTGCCCCGGCTGCTTGGGGCCGTACTCCCGGCTGCCCCGGAAGCCCTTCGAGTTGTTGCTGTAGGTGAAGTCGTAAACTCCGGGGCGTTGCTGCCGCCCTTTTTGCTGCGGAACGGGAATCTCACCCAGGACCGGGTCAAAGGCGAAGCGCGGCGGGCCGGTTTCCTGGGGGCAAAACATTCTAACCCCGATCTCCGCCAGGCCGAAGGCTATGCCGAAGCCCAGGATTACGGCGATGAGGCGATAAAAAAAACTTCTCACTACAGGTTAACACCCATGAAGAGATGCAACATTTCGATCTGGGTCATAGAAATCCGAATTATCGCATTAATGGGGGTAAGGCTGTGAATCACCTGCCGGTTTATTCATCACCGTAGCGAGAGTCGGTAATTCTTTGATTAACTCTCCGGATTTCTGCTCTGCCCGGCGCAACTCATAAAGCTTTTGCAGGTTCATCCAGAATTCGGCGCTGGTCCCAAAGAAATGCCCCAGGCGCAAGGCCGTGTCCCCGGTCACGGCGCGCTGTCCTTTGAGGATTTCGGTGATGCGGTTGGTGGGCACCTTAATCTGGCGCGCCAGTTCCGCGGCGCTCATGCCCAATTCTTCAAGCTGTTCGGCGAGATGCTCGCCAGGATGGATGGCGCTGCGTCCCATAATTCACCTCAATGGTAATCAACAATTTCAACATTGATCGGCCCTGACGCGCCTTTCGGCCACTCAAAACAAATCCTCCATTGGTCATTGATGCGGATGCTGTATTGACCTTTCCGGTCTCCTTTGAGCACTTCGAGTCGGTTACCGGGCAAATTCAGATCAAGCAATGACGTGGCCGCGTCGAGCTGGTCGAGCTTCATTTCCGCCCCGCGCTCAAAGCCTGCGAAGGCCTTGACCCGATTCCCTGCGGCGAACTCTCGCGTGCGCTTATCCCTGAAATTCAGGATCATTAATTAATGATAATTAATAATTATGCGTTACGTCAAGGATATAATTCACCTATTAAAACGCAATAAAGGGCCCGGCTAGGCCGCGCCCTTGCAGTTGATACAATTTCTGACTGTTTCCTTACGGATTTGTAGGCTTTGGGGTCGGAAGCTCTTCATCCGGCGTCAACGTTTGCGGCCGGCGGTAATAATAGAAGGTGCTGATGGGACCCGAGCCGACATAGAGCGCCATTACCAGGAATCCCATGATCTCGGGTTTGGCGGCGATCACCACGAAGATCAGGACCAAGCCCACCAGGGTATGGAAGGGGTGCCGGCGAAACAGCTCCACTTTCTTGAAGCTGATGTATTTGATATTGCTCACCATGAGGAAGGAGAGCAGGTAAATCATGGCCAGGATATAGATATGCTTTTCCGGGGCCCAGGTGCCGATTTCGAAATAAAAGGCGATGGAGGTGGCCACCATCATGGCCGCGGCCGGGATGGGCAGGCCGTTGAAGTAGCGGGGGTCCATGGAGCCGGTCTGGACGTTGAAGCGGGCCAGGCGCAGGGCGCCGCAGACCACGAACAAAAAGGCGGCCACCCAGCCGAACTGCTTGTAAGGCAGTCCCTTCAGGGCCCAGAGATAGACCAGCAGGGCCGGGGCCACCCCGAAGGACACCAGGTCGGCCAGGGAATCGTATTGCACCCCGAAGCCGGAAGTGCTCTTGGTGAGGCGGGCGATGCGGCCGTCCAGGCCATCCAGCACCAGGGCGATGAAAACGGCCCAGGCCGCCGCCAGGAAGCGCCCGTCAATGGCGGCCACGATGGCATAGAAGCCGGAGAACAGGCAGCCGGTGGTGATGAGGTTGGGGAGCAGGTAAACCCCCCGAAAGCGGCGGCGATCCTTTTTCTTACGACGTCTGCGAAAAGCCATCGCCATTTCCTTTTTGTTTTTTTGGCAATCCTTTACTCAAGGGTACATTATATAAAATATTTTGTCCAAAAACCAGAGCGTCAGTCGATATTGGCTAAAATCTGACCACCAAGCCACCAAGGCACCAAGAACACCAAGGATTCACCAAGATTATTTCTTGGTGCAACTTAGTGCCCTTGGTGTCTTGGTGGTTCAAAGATTTTCGACAATTCCACTACCACCGGGCCACCAGGCTGCTGCCGGCCTGGACCCGGTCGCCCACTTTCACCAAGATTTCTGCCTCCGGCGGCAGAAACAGGTCCACCCGGGAGCCGAAACAGATCATGCCCAGACGCTCGCCCTTTTCCAGGGCCTGCCCCGGCGAAACAAAGGAGACGATGCGCCGGGCCAGCAAGCCGGCGATCTGCACCACCAGCAGACGGCGGCCGCCCGCCTCCAGGACCAGGGCCTGCTGCTCGTTGAGGTCGCAGGCGTCGGCCCGCCAGGCCGCCTTGAAACAGCCGTCCCGATGCTGAGTTTGGGCCACCGTGGCGGCCACCGGAGACCGGTTGACATGCACGTCGAAGACGTTCATGAAAATGGCCACCCGCTTGGCCTGGGCCTGCAAATAGCGGTCTTCCTGGACCTCATCCACGAAGACCACCTTGCCGTCCGCCGGGGCGACGACGCCTTCCGGGGCCGCCGGGATAACCCGCTCCGGGTCCCGGAAAAAGTAGGCGAAGAACACCAGGGCCGCCACCCCCAGCTTGGCCAGCCAGGGCCAGCTAAAGATCGCTCCGATTAAAATGAGCAGCAGGCTGGCGGCCAGGAAGGAATAGCCGGGAGCGGCGATGCGAGGCCATTTCTTTGGAATCGATTCAACCATCGTTAAAACATGGGGTAAAAGGCGAAAAGGGAAAAGGGGGAACAGGGGTTAATACAAGACTACTTCTTTTTCCTTTTACCCTCTTCCCCTTTTTCCCTTTATTTTCTTTTCAACCAGCCCATCATGGCGCGCAGCTTTTCGCCCACCTCTTCGATGGGATGGGCTGCTTCCTGGCGGCGCAGGGCGTTGAACACCGGCCGCTTGGCCTGGTTTTCCAGGATCCATTCCTTGGCGAACTCGCCGGTCTGCACCTCGTAGAGGATCTGGCGCATCTCGTCCCGGGTCTCTTCGGTGATGATGCGTCTGCCCCGGGTGTAGTCGCCGTATTCGGCGGTGTCGGACACGGAATAGCGCATGTACTTGAGGCCGCCCTGGTAAAACAAGTCCACGATGAGCTTCAGTTCGTGCAGGCACTCGAAGTAGGCGATCTCCGGGGCGTAGCCCGCCTCCACCAGGGTGTCGAAGCCGGCCTTGACCAGCTCGGAAACGCCGCCGCAGAGCACCGCCTGTTCGCCGAACAGGTCGGTTTCGGTCTCTTCCCGGAAGGAGGTCTCCAGCACCCCGGCCCGGGTGGCGCCGATGCCCTTGGCATAGGCCAGGGCCGTCTTTAACGCCTTTTTCGAGGGATTCTGCTCCACCGCCACCAGGCAGGGAACGCCGGCGCCCTTCTCGTATTCGCTGCGCACCAGGTGGCCGGGGCCTTTGGGCGCCACCATGATGACGTCGATTTCCGGCGCGGGCACGATCTGGCCGAAGTGGATGTTGAAGCCGTGGGAGAAGAGCAGGGTCTTGCCTTTGGCCATGTGAGGCTTCAGGTCGTTTTCGTAGAGCATGGCCTGGACGTGGTCCTGGGTCAGGATCTGCACCACCTGGGCGGCAGCCGCGGCCTCAGAGGCCGACACCGGCTTGAAGCCGTACTTCAACGCCAGCTCATAGTTGGGGGTCCCGGGCATTTCGGAAACGATCACGTCCACGCCTGAATCTCGCAGGTTCAACGCCTGGGCGTGGCCCTGGGAGCCGAAGCCGATGATGGCCACCTTTTTGCCTTTCAGCACTCCCAAATCCGCGTCTGCATCATAGTACATTTTCATGGGAAATTAGTCCTTTTGTAGGTTTTGTAGGGTGCGTCCGGCGCACCAAAAGCGGCGCGTAAGACGCGCCCTACTAAGCTGTCAGCTTTCAGCGGTCAGCTTTCGGCAAAACCCAAAGTCATTTTCTGACCACTGACCACTGACCACTATTCTTTTTTAGTCCGCTGGATGGCCATGGTGCCGCTGCGCACGATGTCCAGGATGCCGTGCACCTTGAGGTTGTCCAGCACCGCCTGCAGTTTGGCGTGGTTGCCGGTGATTTCCAGGCTAAAGGTGCTGGGGCTGACGTCCACCACCCGGCAGCGGAAGATATCGGCCAGGCGCAGCACTTCGGCTCGGGAATCGCCGTTGGCCTTCACCGTGACCAGGGCCATCTCCCGCTCCACGTGTTCCAATTCGCTCAGGTCCACCACCTTGATGGTGTTGATGAGCTTGCGCAGCTGCTTGATGATCTGTTCGATGATCTGCTCATCCCCGCTGGAGACGATGGTGATGCGGGAGACCTCCGGGTCCATGGTCTCGGCCACGCAGAGGGACTCGATGTTGAACCCCCGGCCGGAAAAGAGGCCGGTCACTCGGGAGAGCACTCCAGGAGTATTATCCACCCAGACTGAAATGGTATGTCGCGCTTCCATCTCTCTCTCCCTCCTAGGCCAACAACATCTCGTGGATGGCTTTGCCGGCGGGCACCATGGGCATGACGCATTCCTCGGGCTCCACCCGGAAATCCATAATCACCGGTTTAGGGGTATTCAAGGCTTCCTGGATGACCGGCACCACTTCTTCCGGCTTGGTGGCCCGCAGACCCACGGCGCCGTAGGCCTCGGCCAACTTGACGAAATCCGGGGCCTTCATGGGGGTCTGGCTGTACCGCCGTTCGTAAAAGAGCTGCTGCCACTGGCGCACCATGCCCAGGAAGGCGTTGTTCAGGATGGCGATCTTCACCGGCAGGTTGTTGTCCACCACGGTGATCAGCTCCTGGATGTTCATCTGGATGCTGCCGTCCCCGGCGATGTCGATGACGATGGCGTCGGGCTGAGCCACCTGCACCCCCATGGCCGCCGGGAAGCCGTAGCCCATGACTCCCAGGCCCCCGGAGGTCATCAGTTGCCGCGGGCGTTTGAATTTATAGAACTGGGCGGCCCACATCTGGTTCTGCCCCACCTCGGTGGTGATGAAGGCTTCCCCTTTGGTCAGTTCCCACAACTTTTCCACCACGTACTGGGGTTTGATGACCGTGTCGCTCCAGGTGTAGGTGAGGGGATGCTCCTTCTCCCAGCCGGTGACCGTGGCCAGCCACTGGGCCCGGGCCTGGGAGACGGCCGGGGGCGGGGCTTCCGCCAACAGGGCGTTGAGCTGTTTAAGGGCGTCCAGGCAATCGCCCACGATGGGGATGTCCACCACCACGTTCTTACTGATGGAACTGGGGTCGATGTCAACATGGATGATCTTGGCATGGGGGGCAAACTCCGAGAGCTTGCCGGTCACCCGGTCATCGAAGCGGGCCCCCACCGCGATGAGCACGTCGGCCTGGGACACCGCCATATTGGCGCAATAGGTGCCGTGCATCCCCAGCATCCCCATCCACAGCGGGTGATCCCCCGGGAAGCCGCCCAACCCCATGAGGGTGCTGGTCACGGGGATCTGCAGGGTTTGGGCGAACTTGAACAGTTCCGCCGAGGCGTTGGACATGATGATGCCGCCGCCGGTATAAAGGACCGGCTTCTTGGCGGCCAGGATCATCTCCAGGGCCCGTTTCACCTGGCGGGGATTGGCATGGTAAGTGGGGTTGTAGCTCTTGATCTTGATGCTGTCCGGAAACTTGGGGACCGCGCTGGCCTGGATGACGTCTTTGGGCAGGTCCACCAAAACCGGTCCCGGCCGGCCGGAGCGGGCGATATAAAAGGCCTCGTGGATGGTTTGGGCCAGTTGCTTGACGTCCTTCACCAGGTAGTTGTGCTTGGTGCAGGGCCGGGTGATGCCGACGATGTCCACTT
>CAZOCQ010000069.1:0-14090 GCA_964578335.1 uncultured Desulfobacca sp. | reverse complement strand
TGCGCATGGCCACCGCGTGGGTGAAGGCCCCCCGCTCGTGGCCGAAGAGTTCGCTCTCCAGCAGGGTCTCGGTGAGCGCGGCGCAGTTCACCGAAATGAAGGGCTTCTGGGCCCGGGGGCTGTATTGGTGGATGGCCCGGGCCACCAGTTCCTTGCCGGTGCCGGACTCGCCGGAGACCAGGACGGTGGCCTTGGAGGCCGCCACCCTTTTCACCAGGGCCAGGATCTCCTGCATGGCCTTGGCTTCGCCCACGATATTGGGGACGCCGTATTTCTTCTCCAGTTCCTGAAAAAGCATCCGGTTGGTGAGGATGAGGCGGCGGTGCTCCAGGGCCTTGGCGATGGTCAGCAGGATTTCTTCGTTTTTGAAGGGTTTCAGGATGTAGTCGAAGGCCCCTTTTTTCATGGCGGTGACCGCCTTTTCCACGGTGCCGAAGGCGGTCATGATCATTACCGGCAGGTCGGGATAGAGGCGGTGCAGCTCGTCCAGGAGCTCGATGCCGCTCATCTTGGGCATCTTCATGTCGGTCAGGACCAGGTCCAGGTCGGAGGCGCCGGCGATCCTGAGGGCCTCCGGGGCGCTGGGCGCGGTGAGGACCTCGTAGCCCGCCTCGCTCAGCAGGGCCTCCATGACCGTCAGATAATTGACTTCGTCGTCAACGACTAAGATGGTATCCATGAGTTTCGAGTTTCGAGTTTCGAGTTTTTAGTTTTTAGTAAAATTCAGGAAACTATGGGGAACAAATTATGCTGGGCCATTGGCCCACCGGCAAAAGATGAAAAGCCTTTTTCCCCTCACCCCGGCCCTCTCCCCCCATTGGGGGAGAGGGGGATAAGTGCTTCGTATCGATTGTTTTTTGCTGGTTACTGGCCACTAACATCTTTTTAAAAAAGAGGATTCTTAAGCACCTTTGTCTTAGCTGACTGCTGATAGCTGAAAGCTGAAAGCTGATAGCTACTACGCCACCTTTTCCAGGGCCAGCTCCGGCAGGGTGAGGGTCACCACCGTGCCCCGGCCCTGGTCGCTGTCAATCTTCAACGTCCCTTGGTGGGTCTCGACGATGCTCTTGACGATGGGCAGACCGAGGCCGCTGCCCCGCTCCTTGGTGGTGAAAAAGGGATTGAGCACCTTCTTCAGACTCTCCGGCGCGATGCCTTCGCCGGTGTCCTCGAAGCGGATTTCGCCGCCCCGCCCCTGGGGGCCCGGTCCGGTGTGCACCGTGAGGCGGCCGCCGCCGGGCATGGCCTGGATGGCGTTGAGCAGCAGGTTCAGGAAGGCCTGGTGCAAGAGGTCCGGGTCCGCGGCCAGCATCCGGCCGTTAAGCTGATAATCCCGGGTGACGCTGATTTCCAGGCGCTGAATTTCCGGGTCCAGGAACTCCAGGCTCCGGTCCAGCACCGCCTCCAGGTCACAGGGGCGCAGGTTGGGCAGCCGGGGCCGGGCGAAGTCCAGGAATTCCGAGACCTTTTCATTGAGCCGGTTGACTTCCTCCACAATGATCCGGGCCAGGCGGTTTTGCGGCTCGTAGCGGCCCATGCGCTCCTGGAGCAGTTCGGCGGTGGAGCTGATGATCCCCAAAGGGTTGCGGATTTCATGGGCCACCCCGGCGGTCATTTCCCCCAGGGCCGCCAGGCGCTCCGTCTGGTGCAGTTGCGCCTCCAGGGTCCGCTGCTGCTCCTGGCGCCGGGCCAGGATGACCCCCGCCTTCTTGACGATCTGGCGCAAGACCAGGAACAACAATCCCATGATCACCACCAGGGTGACCAGGATGATGAGGCGGAACCGGTTGATTTCCGCCAGGTCGCCGGAAATGTTCTGGGTGATCTCAAAGACCCCCACCACCGGACCGGAGCGCGACGCGCCCTTGCCCTCCAGGCGGAAGGGGATGAAGGCCCTCAGGACCTGCGCCTGATCGCTGCGGGGCCAAAAGATGTTTATGATTGGGTTGTAGCCGGGCATCTCGAAATAATTCTCCCCGGCCAGGGCCTTTTGGACCCCGATGAGGTTGTCGCACTTTTTCCCCAGGGGCAGGCTGGCGGTGCTGTAAGAAAAGACCCCTTCCTGGTCGTATTGGTTAAGCTGCTCCACGTGAAAACCGTGGATGGTGGTGCGCACCACTTCGTCCAGGCGCTGGGATTGCTCCGGATCGGATAAAGTGATGCGCCCGCCCTTTTCGAAAGCGGTGGGCAGCAAAAACTGTTGATAGATCTGGTGATTCAGGTTGGAGGCCAACAGGATGAGATAATCTTCGTTTTTCTTCAGGGCCATCTGTTGGGCCCGAACCGTCAAAAACACCACCAGGATGCCGGTGAAGATCAGGATGACCAGGAACCCGGGCAAAGAAAAGAATTCCACCAGGCCGAAGGGGTTCAGGTCCTGGCCCGGCCGCCACCATGGGATTTTCAGTTTGGGGCGTTTCAGCTTCATCGGTTTAGGAAAGGGTGTATTTCTCCAAATTGGGCTTGGCCTGGGCGAATTCCTGCTGCTGGGCCTCGAATCCCGGACGCCCCATGAGGCCGTAAGTGGTCTGCTTGCCGCCTTCCACTCCCGGCTGGTCCAGGGGGTTGACCCCGAAGAATTGGGCCGCGGCCACGGTCACCACTTCCAGGAGATAGAGCAACTGTCCCACGGTAAAGGCGTTGAGCTCCGGCAGGCGCAGGGTCAGGCTGGGGCGACCGGCCTTCATCAGATTGAAGGCCGTGGCCCGCTTCTCGCTGGCCAAAAGCTCGCCCAGGGAATGCCCCCCCAGATAACTCAGCTCTCCCTGATCCGGGAAGAGGCTGGGAATTTCCAGGTGGTGCTGGAACTTCTCCACTTCCAGGAAGGTGATGAGCTTATCCTGGGGCCCTTCCATGTAGAGCTGCAACTGGGAATGCTGGTCGGTGGCCCCCAGGGCCCGGACCGGGGTGCTGCCGGAGCACACCTCCCGGCCGTCCAGGGCGAATCTCTTCCCCAGGCTTTCGGCCCAGAGCTGGCAGAATCAGTCGGCCAGGCCCGCCAGGGCCGAGCTGTACGGCATGAAAACCAGGATGGGCCGCTGCTTGCGGACGGCGTACAGGTAGAAGAGGGCCGCCAGGCGGTGGGCCAGCTCATACTGGCCAGCTTGCAGACGCTTATCCATGAAGCGGGCCCCGGCCAGCAATTCCTCCAGGTCAATGCCCACCAGGTGGGCCGGCAGCAGGCCCACCGCCGACAGCACCGAGAAGCGGCCCCCGACGTTGGGGGGGACGCTGAGGGAGGCGAAGCCTTCCTGGGCCGCCAGGCGCCGCAAGGGGCCTTTCTCCGGGTCGGTGGTGACGATCAGGCGCTCCCGGGCCTTATCCTCCCCTACCCGGCTCTTAAGTATTTGATAAAGCCACAAGAACTGGGCCAGGGTTTCGGCCGTGGCTCCCGATTTGCTGATGACGTTGACGAAGGTGCGCCGCAGGTCCAGGCCGTCCAGGACCCCGAAGCAAAAATCCGGGTCAATGTTGTCCAGCACCCAGAGGCCGGGGCGGTGATGGCGCCGGGCCATGGGCAGCTTGTTGTGCTGCGGGTGCACCAGGGCCTGTTGCAAGGCCCGGGCCCCCAGGGCTGAGCCGCCGATGCCCAGGACTACGAAGTCCCAGCCCCACTCCGTCACCGGCTTGGCCACCCGGCGGATTTCCTTGAGTACCTCGGTTTGATAAGGCAGTTCCATGAAACCGAGGCGGCCTTCGCTCCGGGCGGCGCTGAGCCACTGGCTCAAGGCCCCGGGGTCGGGGCGCAGGCCGGCGAGTTCGGCCTCGCTGAGGCCCTGGTCGCCCACGAACTCCGTCATGGCGTAATTATAATCTAGACTCAGAACCTGGCTCCCGGTCCATTTGGCATCCTGATAACGCTTAGTCGTCATGGTTCTCCACTTTTCGAGGCCCGCCCAGGCAGGCGAAAATATTATATTATATAAATACTTTAGACTGTTTGCCAAATAGATTCAAGGGAAAACCGGCGGCAGTCCACAGTTGCCGGCTCTCAATTGCCGGGGCACCGGTTACTCATGGGGCTCCGGCAAAAAGTCTTTTGGTCATCCTGAGCGCCCGCGGAGGATCTTGTATTTTCGTCTTCTATGGAGATTCTTCGGTCGCTTCGCTCCCTCAGGATAACTTTATTATTATACCAGAAAGGACCTGGCCTGACCCGGGAGCGTAGATTTCTTGCCTAAAGCCTTCATTTTGACAAGTAAACCGAGATGCGCTAAAATATGGCTGAAATAATTAAAAAATAAGTGAAGTCCGGGCCATGGTCATCGCCATCATCAACAACAAGGGCGGGGTAGGCAAAACCACGGTGGCCTGCAATCTGGCCCATGCCCTGGGTCTGCTGGGGAAGCGGGTGCTGGTGGCCGACCTGGACAGCCAGTGCAACGCCACCACCCTGCTCCTGCCGCCGGGGTCCGCCCCCCGCCGCAGCTTATATGAACTGCTGCGGCCGGACGGGCCCCAGGCGAACCTGGAAGATTATCTGCACCCCAGCCGTTACGACCGCGTCTTTTGTCTCCCCAACGTCCCGGAGAACGCCTCGCTGGAGCCCCGGCTGATCCTCGGCGCCCCGGAGAGCTTTTTCCGGCTGCGCCGCCGGATGCGGGCCCCGGCCCGAGCCCGTTTCGATTTCACCCTCATTGACACCCCGCCCAACCTTGGCGCCTTCGTCCTCTGCGCCCTCTATGCCGCGGACTTCGCCCTGGTCCCCATCAAATCGGGCAGCGCCTTCAGCGTCGCCGGTCTGCTCCAGGCGGTGCGGCTGATCAAGGAGGTGCAGGAACAGAGCAACGGCGACCTGCGTTTCCTGCGCCTGCTCATCAATCAGGTGGACCGGCGCACCCTCATCAGCCGGACCCTGGCGGACCAGATCGCCGGGGCCTTCCGGCCGGACCAGGTCTTCCGGACCACCATCCCGGTCAACACCGCCTTTGAACGGGCCGAGGCCGCCGGGGCCACGCTGGTCCACCATCACCCGGGCGCCACCGGCGCCCGGGCCTATCGGGAACTGGCCCGGGAACTCTTGGAGATCATGCCCCCGGCAGCCGACCCCCTAAGGAGGAACGCCACATGACCGACACCCCGCGACGGGGCCGGAAACGCCCGACCCTGGTGGAGGGTTTCAACCAGGTGCCCCACATCCTGGAAGAGGCCAGACGGGCCGTGAATGAGGTGACCCAGGCGCCCACCTCCTCCGGAAAGGAGACTCCGGCCGCCCCGGCGGCCAAATCCCGGCAGCTTAAGGCCCCGCCGCGGAAACAGCCGGCCCCGACGGCCCCCCGGCTGAAAAAGGCTTCCCGCCCGCCGGCGGTCCGGGAAAAAACGGCGCCTCCTCCCGGGCCCCCGGTCTCGGAGACCCCGGCGGAGCCCCGCCGGGGTTTGGCCTATTTCGGCATTTCGGTGAAACATGCCCTGCCCGGGCGCATCCGCCTGCGCCTGCCGCAGATGCTGCACAACGACTCCATGGCCGCCGAACTTCCGGCCCGGCTGACGAAGGTGCCGGGGGTGGTGGGCGCCGAGGCCAGCACCGCCACCGGTTCCCTGCTCCTCACCTTTAATCCCCGGGAACTGGCGACGGAGCGGGGCCGCCGGGAATTGGCCGGGGTCCTGCACCGGTTCTTCCCGGGACTCGACCTGGACATCCTGATGCCGCGTCTGCTGAGGCGCTGACCTGGGAGCCGATTCATGGCTGTTTTTCAGGCACCCACCCGGCGGGGCGCCGACCAATCATCATCTGGAGGTCCCCATGGGACTTTGGGATGACGGCCTTAAGTCCGCCGGTCCCGGCCTTCTCGCAGTCTTGGGGGCGGCCCTGGCCCTGCCCATCGTTTTGCCGGCGGTGGCCGGATTGACCCGGCCGCTGGCCAAGGCGGCCATCCGCTTGTATCTGGAGGTGGCGGACGATATCCGCGAAGTGGTGGCCCAGCACCAACCCCGGCGGGGCCGGCCGTCATTTTCGGTCCACGACCTGCTCGGCGGCGGGGCGGACGAAATCGTGGCGCAAGGGTTGGAGGGCGAAGCGGAGGAGTCCCTGGTCGAGACGGTGGCCGAAGTAGTGGCGGAAATATTATGACCCACGCCGCCGGAAGAAAATGGTTCCGCCGTTGCGGAATGTCGCAGTGACGCTTATATTAACCGATTAAGAGGTTTTACCTGGGGAGGGTGATTATGGCCTGGTATGATAATGCCTTGAAATTTACCTGGTCCAACGTCATGGTGGCGGTGGGAGTGGCGGTGATGGCCCCGGTGCTCCTGCCGGCGGTGGGCTGTGTGGTGCGGCCGCTGGCCAAGGGTCTGGTCAAAGCCGGCCTCCTCGTTCGGGACGCCGCGGCGGGTTTCGTGGCCGAAGCCGGAGAGCAGGTGAGCGATCTGGTGGCGGAAGCCAAAGCCGAACACTACGCCAAACCCGAAGTCTGAGCGCTGCCCGGGCCAAAGCCCATTTGACAAAAATTGAGGATTTTATACAATTTATTAATCAGCCAGGCAAGAGTGGGGCCTGTAAGCTTTTCCACCGAGGGAACGCTTCACCGGTCGTTCCCTTTATTTTTTTGCCTGAAAATTTTTGGAGGACAGGATGCGAGTCAAGGGCAAGGTTAAGTGGTTCAGCGATTCCAAGGGCTACGGCTTCATTTCCCAGGCCGACGGCCCCGATGTTTTTGTGCATCACAGCAACATCGAGGGCGAGGGCTTCAAGACCCTGGAAGAAGGCCAGGAAGTGGAGTTCGAGGTAGTCCAGGGCAAAAAAGGCCTGCAGGCCCAGAACGTCGTAAAAATCTAAACCAGGTTTTCCCTTAACGGGCGCCCGGCGGCGCCGTCGAGCCGGATTCGGCTGTCATGTGCAGACTGAAGCCGCCGCGGCGCGCTGGGTTACATCAATATAATATTGGGCCTGGTCGGCGCACTTCGAGACCGCCCGGCCTCAGGAGAAGTTATGGCTAAAGCAAAAAACGGCGATTTTGTGCAGTTGCACTATACCGGCAGTCTGGAGGACGGCACCGTCTTCGACAGCAGTCTCGACCGCGAGCCCCTGGAATTTCAGGTGGGCGGCGGCGGCATCATTCAGGGCTTCAATGACGCCGTAATCGGCATGGAAGTGGAAAACGAAAAGGAAGTAACCTTGGCTCCCGAGCAGGCCTACGGCGACTTGCGGGATGACCTGAAACGGGAATTTCCCAACAGCATGCTGGGCGACCACAAGATCGAAGTGGGCCAGGACCTCCGGTTCTCCAGCCCCCACGGCCCGGTGCAGGGCCGGGTCCTGGACATCCAGCCCGAGAAATTCTTGGTGGATTTCAACCATCCCCTGGCGGGGAAGACCCTGCTCTTCAAGATCAAGCTGGTGGGCATCACCGACCAACCCACCCAGTTCCAGGGCGGCTGTTCCTGCAGCGCCGGTTCCTGTGATTCCGGCAGTTGCGATCCCGGCGGCTGCGGCGGCGGTTGCTGAGCCGCGAGGTTGCCGCCAACGGCAAGGGGCGCACTTGGTGCGCCCCTTCTCTAATTTTAATGGTTATTATTAATTGAACAAGTTAGAATTGACTGGTGAGCCGGACATTCGAGAAAATCCTTGCACTGGTTGAACAGAAGCAGGTAGTCGTCTCAAGCCACGGGGTATGATGAACTGGCTGCTGATGATATTCCCGTGAAAGACATAATGGTTGGTATTGGCAAGGCAATTTTGGTTGAGGATTATCCCGAGTACCCCAAAGGTCCCTGTATCCTCGTGCTACAAAAGGGTGGCCAGGGGAACCCAATACATGTAGTGTGGGGTATTCCGAAAGGAAGATCATCTCCAGCGGTAGTGGTTTCTGCATATAGACCAGAAGAAGGGCGATGGTCAAGAGATTTCCTGCGGAGAGAATCATGAGAAAAAGGCGTCGCACCAGACTGGTCCACCAGGGCGAATATGTGGCCGAAGTCGAGGTGGAATTAATTTACACCGACGAGGGTTGGTCTCCTTATTTATCCCTGGATGACGCGGAGAAATTGGACGAGGTGCGGGGGGCCTTGCAAAGGGGAGATCTGAAAACAGCTGCCGGACTTGCCCGGGTCTATTCCTTGACTCCGGTGGCGATCTAATCATGTAAAGGTGCGTCTTACGCACCAAATGGTGCGTGGAACGCACCCTACGTAGCGGTTAATCCAACAGCAACGGCAGAAAAGGCGGGCAATTGCCGATATTTTTATTTGTGACCTGGTAATTATTAAAGGCTATTTGGATGATGGGACGCGTGGCCCGGGTGAAAGGCATGGACAGGGCCTCAATACTCAACTCCAGCTCGGTGTCGAACACCGGATGGGCAAACGACCCCAGGGTCTGCCAGCCCCCGGCCTGCCAATAAAAACCCTCCATTTTGTTGCCGGTCCGTTTCAGCCGGAGTTTGCCGGCGGTGTCGGTAGTGGCAAGGTTATTCAAGACGCCGCCCAGACAGGAGATGAAATATTCTTCCTTGGGTCCCCCTTCCTCGGGACCAAAGCTTTTCCGGTAAATATTAAAGAGAAATCCCGTTCCCAGGCCGATGGCCATGCCATTGCCGGTCGGCCACTCCAGGAGATTAAAGTCAATCTGTTCGTCAAAGTCTCCGAGGATAATGAACTTGAGATAAAGCCCCACCATGATATCAATGGCATCCGCCGGGATGGTTATTTCCAGGCGTTGATTGGTTTCCGCCACCGTAGGGCCGTTTCCCCAAACCTCCACGGTCCATAAACCGGGGTTAATATAATTGTCGTCAAAATTATCGCGGATGGTCCCGCCATAGGAGGATGAAACCATGAGCAAGCAGGCGCACAACAGACACAGACTCACCAACCGGATTCTATCCGTAAGCCTCATAACCCCTCCAGTGAAGACCGATAGGCCAAGTATTTCCTGAAAATCGAATTAATTTTATTGAGCTTTAATGTAAACTATTATTATAAAGTTAGCCGATTGTCAATTAACCTGGAAAAATTTAACCGGAGGGCGCGCCGCTCCCGCTTGCTTGGACCGCTTCCGCCGGTTGCCGAGGCTCTTTTCTCCGGGCTCCACTGGACGCCCCGCAGTTTAGTGCCTATCTTCTGCTCAACTCGAGGCCAAGGGAAGCTATGAGCGCCTGGTTTGACCACTTGATGCTCTCCCGTTACCAGTTCGCCCTGACCACCATGTTCCATATCACCTGGGCGGTGTTGTCGGTGGGGCTCAGCCTCTTTCTGGTGGTCCTGGAGGCCCTCTGGCTCAAGACCGGGGATGGCGACTACTACCGCCACGCCCGCTTCTGGGGCCGATTGTTTCTCCTCAATTTCGCCGTAGGGGTGGTGAGCGGCGTGCCCCTGGAGTTCCAGTTCGGGGCCAACTGGTCCCGTTTTGCCGCGGCCACCGGCGGTTTTTTCGGCAGCATCCTGGGTTTTGAGACGGTTCTGGCCTTCATGCTGGAGGCCGGCTTCCTGGGGGTGATGGCCTTCGGCTGGCAGCGGGTCTCCCGAAGGATGCACTTCTTCGCCACTTGTATGGTGGCCCTGGGGGCCTCACTTTCAGCCTTCTGGATCATGGTGGCCAACTCCTGGATGCAGACCCCGGCGGGCGGCTCCTGGCAGGAAGGGCGCTACCTGACCACCAGCTTCTGGCAGGCGGTGTTCAACCCGGACATGCCCTGGGGCGTCAGCCACATGTGGGTCGCCTGCCTCGAGACCTCCCTGTTCGTGGTGGGGGGCCTCAGCGCCTGGTATATTCTAAAAAACCGGCACGTCGCCTTCTTTGCCAAGTCCCTCAAGGTGGCCCTCCTCAGCGCCATTGTCATAGCGCCGCTCCAGGTTTATCTGGGGGACGGCTCCGGCCGGGCCGTGGCCCGACACCAGCCCGCCAAGCTGGGGGCCATCGAATCCCACTGGCAGACCAATCCCCCGGGAGAAGGCGCCCCCTGGACCATGCTGGCCTGGCCCAACCCGGCGGAGCAAAAAAATGACTGGACCTTGATCACCATCCCCGCCGGCCTGAGCCTGCTGCTCACCCATTCCTTTACCGGCACGGTCAAAGGGCTGCGGGAATTTCCCCCGGGAGACCAGCCCCCCGTCCTGATGACTTATTATGCCTTCCGGGTCATGGTGGGCCTCGGTTTTTTCATGCTGGCCCTGATGCTCTGGACGGCGTGGCTTTGGTATCGGGGACAACTGGCTCCAGAGGCCATCGGCCGGCAGAAGTGGCTGCTGTGGGCCTGGATCGCCGCCGCGCCCCTGGGCTACGTGGCGGTGGAGACCGGCTGGCTGGTCCGGGAGGTGGGCCGCCAGCCCTGGATCATCTACGGCCTGCTGCGCACTACCGAAGCGGTCAGCCCCCTGCCCGCCGGGACGGTATGGGCCTCCCTGCTGGCCTATTTCGTGGTTTATAACCTCATCTTTCTGGCCTTTCTGATCTTTACGGCCCGCCTGATAAAAAAAGGGCCGGATTTCAAAAGTCCGAGCCCCACGGCGACCAAGCCAATTGCAGGAGGCGCCTCATGAGCCTGGCCGACGTCTGGTATGGCCTCCTGGGTTTTATCCTTTTCCTGGCCCTGGCCCTGGACGGCTTCGACCTGGGGATCGGCGTCCTCTCCGTGTTTTGCCGCGGCGAGACCGAACGCGACGCTATGCTGGCCGGCATCGGCCCGGTGTGGCACGCCAACCTCACCTGGCTGGTGGTCCTGTGGGGCCTCCTGTTCGGGGCCTTCCCCCTGGCCTACGGGGTGATCCTGTCGGCCCTGTATCTCCCCCTCATGATTATGCTGCTGGGCCTCATCTTCCGGGGGGTCTCCCTGGATTTTCGAGCAGAGGCCCAAAGGAAACTCCCCTGGAACCTGGCCCTCGGCTTGGGGAGCCTGGCAGCCGCCCTGGCCCAGGGGTTCATGGCGGGCAGCCTGGTCAGCGGTTTTAATATGCTGGGCCGGGAGTTTGCCGGCGGGGTCTGGGACTGGCTCAACCCCCTGGCGGCCCTGGTGGCCTTGGGGCTGCTCTGCGCTTATCTGCTGCTGGGGGCCGCCTATTTAATCCTGAAGACCGAGGGCAAAGTCCAGGCCGGCGCTTACCGTCAGGCCCAGGCGGCGGCCTGGGCGCTGCTGCTGGTGGCCGTGGGGCTCGGCTGCTGGGGCCTCTTCCGGCAGCCCTTTTGGGCCCGCGGCTGGCTGCATTGGCCGACTTTGTGGCTCACCGCGGTCCCCATCCTCCTGGCGGTCGTATCTTTTGTCCTGCTGATTTCCAGCCTGCTGAGGGGCCGGGAAGGGGCTCCATTCATTTGGAGCCTGGCGCTGTTCGCCTTTTCCTTTCTGGCCCTGGCCGCCAGCCTCTATCCCTATGTTATTCCACCCGCCATTACCGCGGCCGAAGCCGCGGCGCCGCCCCTCACCCTGGCGGTGATGCTGGCGGTGACCGCGGTGATCCTGCCGGTGATGCTCATCTACAACGGCTACCAGTATTTGCTGTTCCGGGGGAAAACCCGAGGGGGAGGCTACGGGGTGTATGAGGATTAACAGACCGGGGGAAAAGGGGAAAAGGTTAAAAGGGGAAAAGGGAATGACGAAAGGGCTTTCTCTTCCTTTTCCCCTCTTCCCCTTTTTCCCGTTTCCCCTTTTTCCCCGAATTTATTACGGAATCAGGATGATCTTCCCATAGGCTCTGGTTTCCATGATCTCATGATGCGCCCGGGCCGCCTCGGCCAAAGGCAGTTCCCGGCCCACCACCGGTTTCAGGGTGCCGTTGGCCAGGCCCGCCCCCAAGGCGGCGTGGAGGCTGGCGGTCTCCTGCTCCGTGGCGCCCCAGATGTACATTCCCAGAATACAAGATTCCCGGCCGATGGTGAGGCGCGGGTCCACGTTAACCGTGCCCCGGCTGCCGATGACCACCACCCGGCCGTGGGCCGCCAGGACCTCCAGGTCCCGGCCCAGGTTGACGTTGGCCAGCATCTCGCAAATAACGTCAACCCCGCGATTGTCCGTTAATTTCCTGACCTCCTGCAGGTAGCCTTCCTGACTGTGGTCCAGGACGTGGTGCGCCCCCTGCTCGATGGCCAGACGCCGGCCCTTTTCGGTGCCGGCGGTGCCGATGACGGTGAGGCCCGCGGCCCGGGCCAACTGGGTGGCCGCCACCCCCACCCCGCCGCTGGCCCCGTGGACCAAAACCACTTCCCCCGGCAGGGCGCGGGCCCGTTGGAACAAGGCCCGATAGGCCGCCGAATAGGGCACGTTCACCCCGGCCCCCTGGGCAAAGGAGACCCCGGCCGGCAGGGGGTGGACCTGTGATTCCAGGCACAGGGTCTGTTCGGCGTAGGCGCCGGTCAGGGTAAAAGAAGTGTACACCCGGACGCCGGGGGCCACCGATTTAACCCCCGGGCCCACCGCGGCCACCGCCCCTGCCGCGTCGGTGCCGGGGGTGTAGGGCAGGGGCGGGGCCGCGGCCATATAGGCCCCGGAGCGGATGTAGGTCTCCACCGGGTTGACCCCGACGGCATGGACCTTAACCAAGACCTGGCCGGGACCCGGCTTCAGGTCCGACAGCTCCTCCAGGCCCATGACTTCGGGCGCGCCGAATTCGTGAACGCGAATGGCCAGCATGGATTTCCTCTTTTTAGAGATGGGTTGCGGATAGACAGGAAAACGAATTCCTGTTCTCTCGGTAAAATAGTCATTCGGGGGGATATTTAAAGGGGTGAAGGAGGCCGGCCCCTGTAAGGGCGATTCGAGAACCGCCCCTATAATTATTTCTTTATGGCCACCGCCAAAATGCCGAATTGCTTTTGCTCCAGGAAATTGGCCAAGGAAAAACCGCAATTTTTCAGGGCCCGGTGCAGGTCAGGGCTGTAAAAGCGGTTGTGCTCGGGGTGGATGAAAAGACGTTTGGTCAGAAAGTTCTGGTAGGTTTGGGGGTAAAATTCCTCGAGGAAATAGAAGCCGCCGGGTTTCAGGACCCGGGCGATCTCGGCCAGGCCGCCCCGCCAGTCGGGCAGGTGGTGCAGCACCCCGAAGCCGAAGACCCCGTCCAGGGCCGCGTCCCGGTAGGGGAGGCGGAAGACGTCCCCCACGTAGAGGGCGATGCGGGCCAGTTGCTCCCGGTTTAGGTAGCTCCGGGCCTGGCGGATCATAAGCGGGTCCAGGTCCAGGGCGTGGAGCGCCGCGGGCCGGAACTGGTCCAGGATGAGGGCGGCCCCGGCGCCCCGGCCGCAGCCCACTTCCAGTAGTTTCGCCCGCGGGTCCGGCCTCACGCCCCGGCTGATCCTGTTAACGATGAGGCGCTGGATCAGGACCCGCACCGGGTTGTTGACCAGCAGGCGTTCGGCCCAGTTGAGCTTCACGCCTTCACCGCCAGGTGGATGACCGCGATGCCGTTGGTGAGGCGGCGGTAGCGGATTTGGCTGAAGCCCAAGCCCGCCAGGGTGGCCGAGACCTCCTCCGGATTAGCGAACATGCGGATGGATTCGGGCAGGTAGGTGTAAGCCTGCCAGGAGCCCGTGAAGATGCGGCCCAACAGGGGCATGACATAAAAAGAGTAAAAATCGTAGAGCCGCCGGAACCAGGGAGTGACCGGCTGGGAAAACTCCAGGCACATCAGGCGGCCGCCGGGGCGCAAAACCCGGTGCATCTCCTTGAAACCCGTCTCGGGATGGGTCAGGTTGCGGATGCCGAAGCCCACCAGGGCGGCGTCGAAGCTGGCGTCGGGACAGGAAAGGCGCTCGGCGTCGCCCTGGAGAAAGGCGATGCGGCCGGTCAGGCCGGCCCTGGCCACTTTGGGCCGGCCCGCCAGCATCATGGCCCGGTTGATGTCGTAAACCAGCACCCGCCCGGCGGGGCCGATCTGCGGCGCGGCCAGCAGGGCCAGGTCGGCGGTGCCGCCGCAGACGTCTAAGACCCGCTCCCCGGGTTTGAGCTCCAGCAGCCGCACCGCGGTCCGCTTCCAGAGGAGGTGCATGCCGAAGCTCAGCAGGGTGTTCATGAAGTCGTAGCGGGCCGACACCGTGTCGAAGTGCCGGTGCACCAGCTTTTCTTTTTCGGCGGGGGACACCGGCCGGTAGCCGAAATAGGCGAATTCGTCCAGGCCGGCTTTGGGCGTTGGAATTTTATCTTCCACGATGGTTAACCTTCCGGGACCAG
>CAZOCQ010000068.1:0-14145 GCA_964578335.1 uncultured Desulfobacca sp. | reverse complement strand
AGGTCCAGGTGGAAGTGGACGAAACCACCTTCTCCGACGAAGTCAAGCAGATGCAGGCCCTGGCGAAAGGCATCCAGCGGAAGATCAAGGATTACTTTACCGTCTCCGTCCAGGTGAAGCTGGTGGAGCCGCAGACCATCCCCCGGAGCGAAGGCAAGGCCAAACGGGTTATCGATAAAAGGCAGCTTTAATTCTCGTTCCCAAGCTCTGCTTGGGAACGCAAATTTTGGCCCAAGCTCTGCTTGGGCACCTTAATCAGCAAAGCAGAGGTTTGCCGGAAAATGGGTTCCGAAGCTGGAGCTCCGACCTATAACCCTCAGGGAAATAGTGGACCTGCTATATGATGTTAGGTGCGATGTGGTCCATGAAGGTAAGTATTGGAGATTTCATTTCCATGACGGACAAATCCCTATGTCAAATAGTGAATCAGACGTCATCGTTTATATTAGGCTTCAGGAGTTCAGAGATATTGTGGTCCGCGGCTGCATTAATGCTGTGAGGACATACAGCATCTGAGCGAAGCAGAGCTTCGCCGCCAATTTTCGTTCCCAAGCAGGAGCTTGGGAACGAGAGGGTTTTTTCACTGGCCACTGACCACTGGCCACTGACCACTAAGAGGTGCCCCATGAAAGTCGAACAGATCTCGGTATTCCTGGAAAATAAGGCGGGCCGGCTGGCCGAAGTCACCCGGGTCCTGGGCGAAAACAATATCAACATCCGGGCCCTGTCATTGGCCGACACCACCGATTTCGGCATCCTGCGCCTCATCTGCGACCAATACGACAAGGCCCGGGAAGTCCTGAAGGCCCGGGGCTTCACGGTGGGCAAGACCGAAGTGGTGGCGGTGGAGGTCCCGGACCGCCCCGGCGGCCTGGGGCTGGTGCTGCAGATCCTGGCCGCCGCCGGCATCAATGTCGAATACATGTACGCCTTCGTGCAGCACAGCGGCAAGAACGCGGTGATCATCTTCCGTTTCGACAACCTGGAACAGGCCATCAGCCTCCTGCAAAAGGAAGGCATTCACATTTACAAAGGCGAAGAAGTTTACCGGCTATAAATCCCTGCGGAGAGAGGAGAACTTATGAAAAGAATCGCTATGTTCCTGGTACTGGCCGGTCTGCTGCTGGCCCTGGGCTGCGGTCCGGGCGGCCAGTCGGACCCTTATATCATCGGCGGCATCTTCTCCATTACCGGACCGGCCTCCTACCTGGGGGAGCCGGAGCGTAACTCCATGGAGATGGTGGTGCAGGCGGTCAACGCCAAGGGCGGGATCAACGGACATCCCTTGAAGCTGGTGATTTACGATGACGAGACCGACGTCACCAAGGCCCGCCTCCATGCGGAAAAACTCATCCAGAAAGACAAGGCGCTGGCCATCATCGGCCCCAGCATCACCCCATCCTCCATGGCGGTGTTGGAGGTGACCCAGAAGGCCAAGATGCCCTTGATCTCCTGCGCCGCCGCCGCGGGCATCACCGCCCCGGCCAAGGACCGCTTCTGGACCTTCAAGACGGCCCAGACCGACGAGATGGCGGTGGCCCGCATCTACCAGTACGGCCAGAAGCACGGCATTACCAAGGTGGCCATTCTCACCGTGTCCTCCGCCTTTGGAGTGGCGGGCAAAGAGCAGCTGCTGGCCCAGGCTCCCAAATACGGCATGGAAGTTGTGGGCCAGGAAGTCTTCGGGGATAAGGACACCGACATGACCCCGCAGCTCACCAAGATCAGGAGCCTCCCGGCCCAGGCGGTGATCTGTTGGGGCGTGGGCCCGGCCCCGGCCCTGGTGGCCAAGAACATGAAGCAATTGGGCTTTGCCATCCCCCTGATCCAGAGCCACGGCGCGGCTTCGAAGAAGTTCATCGAGTTGGCCGGGGACGCGGCCGAAGGCATCATCCTGCCCGCCGGCAAGCTGGTGATCTACCAGCAATTGCCCGACACCGACCCCCAGAAGGCGGTGTGTAAGGAATATGCCGAAAAGTATAAAGAAAAGTTCAAGGCCCCGGAGTCGAGCTTCGGCGGCTATGCTTACGACGCCATTGGGATGCTGAACCAGGCCCTGGCTAAGGCCGGCAGCGACCAGGCCAAGATTCGCGACGCCCTGGAAGGCACCAAGAACTTCGTGGGGGTCAGCGGGGTCTTCAATATGAGCCCCGAGGACCACAACGGCCTCACCCCGGCGGCCTTCGTGATGGTGAAGATTTCCAAGGGCAATTTTACTTTGATTGATTAAAGTAGCCAGTAGCCAGTAGTCAGTAGCCAGAAGAAACTGGCTACTGGCTACCGGCTACTGATCACTGACCACTGCCTTGCTTGCACCCCTGCTCCAATACTTCATCTCCGGCCTGACCAACGGGGCGATCTATGCCCTCATCGCCCTGGGCTTCGGGATCATCTACAACGCCACCACCATCATCAATTTCGCCCAGGGGGAAATGGTGATGCTGGGGGCGCTGTGCGCCATCAGCATCTATCACCTGGTCCCTTCCCTGCCGCTGGCCTTCCTGGGCGGCATTGTTATCGTCTCCCTGGTGGGCCTGGTGTTCGAGCGCCTGGCCCTGCGCCCGGTCAAAGACCCCACGCCCATCACCCTGATCATCATCACGGTGGGGGGCGCCGTCTTCTTTGAGGGCGTGGCCATGCTGCTCTGGGGCAAGGAGGCCTACTCCCTCCCCTCATTTTCCGGCGATGCGCCCCTGCACCTGGGCCCGGCCACCATCCTGCCCCAAAACCTCTGGGTGCTGGGAATTACCTGCCTTTCAGTGCTGGCCCTGGAGGCCTTCTTCCGCCTCACCTTGTTGGGCAAGGCCATGCGAGCCACGGCCTATAACCCCCGGGCCGCCCGCCTGGTGGGCATCGCCGCCGGCCGCATGGTGCAGCTCTCCTTCGTGCTCTCCGCCGCCCTGGGGGCCGGGGCCGGCATCCTCATCGCCCCCCTCACCCTGGGGGTTTACGACATGGGGGCCATGCTGGGGCTCAAGGGCTTTTCGGCGGCCATCATCGGCGGCCTGGGCAGCCTGGCGGGCGGGGTCCTGGGCGGCCTGCTTCTGGGGCTGGCCGAGGCCTTCACCTCCGGCCTGATTTCCTCAGGCTACCGGGACGCGGTGGCCTTTTTCCTGCTCCTGGTGGTCCTTTTTCTGCGGCCCCAAGGGTTGCTGGGAGGCCGACGCTGATGTGGGCCGGGGTTTGCAATCGCTGGAGCTTATTTGCCGTAGTCGGGCTGTTCCTGGCCGCGGTCCTGGACAACGAATACTATTTCACCCTGCTCAACTTCATCGGCATTAACACCCTGCTGGTGGTGGGCCTCAACCTGCTGCTGGGCTATGCCGGCCAGATTTCCCTGGGCCACGCCGCCTTCTTCGGCCTGGGGGCCTATGCCTCCGGCATCCTCACCGCCACCTGCGGGGTCAACCCTTGGCTGGCGCTGCTGGCCGGGCTGGTTATCTCCGGGGCGGCCGCGCTGCTCATCGGCATCCCGGCCTTAAAACTCCGGGGCTATTACCTGGCCATGGCCACCCTGGGCTTCGGCATCATCGTCTATATCGTGCTGAACGAAGCCCAACCCCTCACCGGCGGACCCTCGGGCCTCTCGGGGATTCCGGCCTTGTCCATTGCCGGCTTTCCCTTGAACACCGGCCGCCGCCTCTACCTGCTGATCTGGTTCACGGTGGGGGTGATGATGGCCCTGAGCGCCAACCTGGTGGACTCCCGGTCCGGGCGGGCCCTGCGGGCCTTGCACGACGCCGAGGCCGCGGCCGAATCTTTGGGAGTGGACACGGCGCGCATGAAGCTGAAGATCTTTGTCTGGAGCGCCCTGTACGCCTCCCTGGCCGGCAGCCTCTACGCCCACACCCTCAATTTCATCGCCCCCGCCTCCTTCGGCTTCATGTTCTCCGTCAAGCTGGTGGCCATGGTGGTGCTGGGCGGCATGGCCAGCATCTGGGGCTCGCTCCTGGGGGCCGGGGTGCTGACGGTGCTGCCGGAGGTGCTTACCGCGTTTCACGACTTCGAGATCATCGTCTTCGGACTGATTCTCATGGTGGTGATGATTTTCCTGCCCCGGGGCCTGGTGCGGGGCCTAATGGACCTGTGGGAATTCCGGCGCTATAAGCGGGAAGGCAAAAACCTGGTTTGAGTCAATTTAGTTATTGGAGCCTGAGGCGAGATCATTTACGCTATTCATGGTCCAAAGGACCACCTAAGACCATAAAAACCTTTGTATTCAGGGGCTTTTATTCCCCCCTTGAGGAGGGGGTTAGGGGGAGGGTGGCGATAGACTTTGCCGATTCACAGATGACGCCACCCCCTCCCCAACCCTCCCCCCTCAAGGGGGAGGGAGTTAAACCGTACGGTTTTTGATGGATTATCGAATTAGGGGATGCATGAACCCAAAAACCGCACCTTCACCTGAGTATCCACCGGAAATCTGGCAACGGGCTCAAGCCGTCCGCCTGCTGATCCTGGACGTGGACGGGGTGCTCACCGACGGGCGGCTCTATTTTGACGCCAAGGGCGAGGCCCTCAAGGTCTTCCACGTCCGGGACGGCCACGGCCTCAAGATGGCCCAGCGGGCCGGGATCGAGGTGGCCATGCTGTCAGGCCGGCGCTCCGACGCGGCCTATCACCGGGCCAGGGAATTGGGCATCACCCGCTTTTTCGAGGGCCTGCGGGACAAGCTGGCCACCCTGAAGGAAATCAAGGCCGCCTTGAAAATTCACCCCCAGGAGGTGGCGGTGGTGGGCGACGACCTGGTGGATTTGCCCATCATGGCCCGGGCGGGACTGGCGGTGGCGGTGGCCGACGCCGCGCCGGAGGTTTTGAGCGCGGCCCATTGGGTCACCAGCAACCCCGGCGGCCGGGGCGCGGTGCGGGAGGTCTGCGATTTGCTCTTAAAGGCGCAGGGAAAGTGGGAGGAAGCGATAGCTCCGTGGATGTTTCCAAAAGTGGAGGCGAAATAATGGTGGCACCGGCGTCTCGCCGGTGCGGATTAAAACCGGCGGTCGGGAACCCCAGGGCGAACACCAGGTTCGCCCCTACGTTCCATAGGCCGTCCCCGGCAGGTGTTGGGGGAACAACAAATTAATAATATTAAGGAAATGTTAATGAAACGTATCTTCGCTTTACTGGCCATGATAGTCTGCCTGGCCCTGGCCCTCGGCGGCCCGGCCGCAGCAGACGAGCAGGTGGGCGTCCCGGTTCTGTGCTACCACCGCTTCGGCCCCACCGTGGCCGACGGCATGACCACCACCACCCAGGTGTTCGCCGCCCAGATGAAGTGGCTCAAAGACCACGGCTACACCGTCATCCCGGCGCGCACCCTGGTGAACTATCTAAGGGGTGAAGGCCCGGCGCCGCCGCCCAAGTCGGTGGTGCTCACCGCCGACGACGCCCACAAGTCGGTCTATAGCGACATGTGGCCCATTGTGCGGCAATACAACTTCCCCGTCACCATATTCGTTTATCCCTCCTGTATCTCCAATAAACACGCCCCCTACGCCATGACCTGGGAGCAGCTCCAGGAATTGCAAAAAACCGGGCTGTTCGATATGCAGGGGCACACCTTCTGGCACCCGAACTTCAAAAAGAACAAGAAAAAGATGAAGCCGGAGGAATTTCGCAAGGACGTGGACATGCAACTGGTCAAGTCCAAGAAGGTGCTGGAAAAGCGTTTGGGCACCAAGGTGGACCTGTTGGCCTGGCCCTTCGGCATCTATGACGACTACCTGATGCAGGAAGCCAAAAAGGCGGGGTACGTGGCCGCCTTCAGCATCGACCGCCATCTGGCCAACAAGTCCGACAACCTCATGGCGGTGCCCCGCTACCTGATGTCCAACGGCGACGGGGTCAAGGGTTTTGCCGCCATCGTCGAGGGCCGCGTCCAGGAAAAGAAGAAGAAGCAGTAGTCAGTGGTCAGTGGATAGCTGAGGGCTGGCGAATTGATTTCTCACGCCAAGGCGCAAAGGCGCAAAAAGAGAGGAAAGGTAATGGCAAGGAAATTCGGCCTTATGGTGTGCCTGGGCGCGCTGTTATTTGTTCTTTGGGGCTGCTGAGGCCTGTCCGAGAAGCTGCGGTCCGGCAGCCCCACGGAGCCACCTCAGGGCCAGGAAACCCCTCAGCAGAGCAAGCCCTGCAAATAGCCGGGGAAGGCATCTCATGATTCTTTAGGGGTTGTTTTATAGTTACGAAAATCTTGTGTAGAACAGCCGCCCTCGGCTGTTCCAGCACAGGTTGAAAACCTGTGCCACCAATTCTTTTCATTCTTTGTGGGTGGGCCGAGTCCCATGAGAAACTGCTCACTGCTCACTGACCACTGACCACTGGCCACTGGCCACTCAATCGGGGGAGAGGCATGAAGAAATTGGCTCTGTTCTTACTGATGCCGCTAACGACGCTGCTCCTTACCGCTACGGCCCAGGCCGCCTACGTCGGTAAGGTGGTGGACGCCAAAACCGAGGCGCCCGTCGAAGGCGCTCTGGTCACCCTGGGCCAGGAAGTGGCCCGCACCGGCAAGGACGGCGTCTTCCGCCTCGAAGGGAGCGGCGACACCTTGAAGCTGCGCGCTCCGGGCTATGCCCGCCGGGAGGTCGCCACGGCGGAGCTTAGCCAGCTTAATCCTGGCATCCCCCTCACCCCCTTTCACCCCAAGGCCCTCTATCTCACGGTGTACGGGGCCTGGAGCAGCAGACTCCGGGGGGCCGCCCTGGAAACCATCGAAAAGAATAGCATGAACGCCCTGGTCATTGACGTCAAGGGCGACCGGGGCTACATCCCCTTTAAGGTGGACCTGCCGCTGGCCGCCGAAGTCGGGGCCCAAAAAACCATCCTCATCAAGGATATGCCGGCCTTCGTGGCCGGCCTTAAGGAAAGGGGCCTCTATCTAATCGCCCGCATCGTGGTCTTCAAGGACGACCCCCTGGCCGCGGCCAAACCGCAGTGGGCCGTCAAGCTCCCCGGCGGCGGGGTGTTTAAGGATCGGGAGCGGCTGCGTTGGGTTGACCCCTTCAATAAGGAGGTCTGGAACTACAACATCGCCATCGCCAAGATCGCCGCGGAACTGGGCTTCGACGAAGTGCAGTTCGATTACGTGCGCTGCCCCGACAAAAAAGGGTTGGTCTTCAGCCAGCCGAATAATATGGCCAATCGCGTCACGGCCATCACCGGTTTTCTGAAGGCGGCCCATGAGGCCCTGACTCCTTACAACGTCATGGTGGCCGCCGACATCTTCGGCTACGTCTTTTGGAATCTGGACGACACCGGCATCGGCCAGACGGTGCTCGATGCCGTCAATTCCGTGGACGTGATCTGCCCCATGCTCTATCCCTCCGGCTACCACCTGGGCATTCCCAAGTACCGCAACCCGGTGAAGCATCCCTATGAGATCGTCTATCTGACCCTGCAAAACGGCCAGAAGCGCACCGGCGTCTCCCCCCTGCGTTTCCGCCCCTGGCTGCAGGCCTTCCGGGATTACGCCTTCGGCGGCGGGGATTTCGGTCCGGAGCGGATTCAGACGCAGATCAAGGCGGCGGAGAAATTCGGCAGCAGCGGCTGGATGTTCTGGAATCCCCGGAACATTTATCCCACGACCGGCTTTGTCAACCGCGGCGCGGAATAATGGCGGCGGCAACCGGGAACATCCGGAAAATGCCCTGGTCCCAACGCCTGAAGTATTGGTTGACGGTGCTCCAGGTTTACCGGACCTCCAATCTCGACAACGCCGACTCCCAACTGGTTTTTCACCGGCAACTGACCGACCTTCTTACGGCCGTCTTCGGGCCTGACCTGCCCCGGCTGCGGATTCTGGAAATCGGCTGCGGCCAACGGGCCAGCCAGACCATCCTCTTCACCGCCGACGGCTTTGAGACCATCGGCATTGACCTGGAAGTGCCGACCTTCAGGCTGACGCCGGGCAGTATTATCCGCATCGTCCGGGCCAACGGTTGGGAACGGGCTATCAAGTCCCTCTGCCGGCATTGGCTCTTCGATAAGCCCTTTTTCCAGCGACTTGCAGCCCAATACGGCCGGCCTCTGCCCCTGGACCGGGTGGAGGTGCGGGTGATGAGCGCCGCCCAACTGGAACTGCCGGATAATTATTTCGATTTTATCTTCTCTTCCCTGGTATTTGAGCATATTGACGAGGTCCCCGCCGCCGTCCGGGAAGTGAATCGGGTCATGGCTCCCCGGGGACGCGCCTGGATTAATATCCACCTCTTCCCCAGTCTGTCGGGCGGCCATCACCCGGCCTGGACCCAATGGCGCGGCGCCTCCCTCCCCGAGGTCCCCCCCTGGGATCATCTGCGGGATAATGACTTTCCGGTGGATTCCCATTTGAACCGGCTGCGCCTGGCGGATTACCGGCGGATATTTGGCGAGTGCCTGGAGGTGCTGGAGGAGACGCAGGTTAAGGAACCGGCTGAGGTCCTGACCCCGGAATTGGAAGAAATCCTGGGGACCCTGGGCTACACCAGGGAAGATTTGCTTACCCGGGAAGCCGCTTTTCTGTGCCGCAAGAAATGATAGCTCACAAGACCGCGATAAAGCTCTCCCGCCGGTGAAAGTCGGGACGAGGGCCGGGATGGGTCAAGGCCCAATAGGTCAGGGCGCCGTCACGCAGCTTGATCACCGCGGCCAGGCCCACTTCCAGAGTCCGGGCCGCCGGGAGAATTGCCGCCAGATCGACTGCCAAGTCCAATCGTATGCCGTTCTCCTCCGCTGTCACGCTGAAAGGCAGGGACGTTAGGGCCGGTTCCTCGGCCAGGCCCTCCCGGTAATCTCTGAAGCGATAGACGTTCCAATCCCCGCCCGGGGAGAGATTGAATTCCCAATACCCCGGAGCATCTTTTATTCCCAGGAAAAACTCGAAGCAGGTCTCCTGCCAGAGCCCGTGGCGCCGGGCCGGCGCCGCGGCCGGGGCGGGCAGCGCCGCCTGAGACCGCGGCCCCCGGAGAGCATAGCGGATATTCAACGCCTGACCCCGCCGGGCCAGGCGGCCGGTGATTTGGAAGGGAAGCCGCAGGTTCCCCGGAAGAAAGGGCTCCAGAGCAAAGGACTGCCAGTTCATCTCAGGTCACGGATAAGGGCCCGAATGGCGGCTTCCTGGGATTCGATGCTTGCGGTGAGCTTGAACTGCACCAGGGCGCGGGCCAGGTTGTGCTCCCGATGCCGGGCCTTGAAATAGACGTTGCCCGCCAGATAGTCAGTGAAAAAGCGCAGACCCAGTTCGAAGGCAATCAGACGGATGGCCTCGTAAATATGAGCATAGTCCGGTTCGAAAAGAAAGTCCCGGGCCTGGGGGAGGTAGCCGGTCAGCAGGGCCCGACCCAGGTCGGGGTCGAATTGCACCGCTTCCCAGTCCTCAGTCTCCTCGCCCCGGGGATTGGCGCCGGAGCGGAGGCAGTCGCCGATATCGTAGTGCGTCAGTCCGGGCTTGACGGTGTCCAGGTCCACCAGGGCCACGGCCTGGCCGGTGGTGGAGTCCAGCAGGACGTTGTTGACCTTGGGGTCGCCGTGAATGGGACGCAGCCGGAGTTTGCCCTCCGCCCTGGCCTCCTCCAGGACCGCGGCTCCGGCTCTGCGCGCCTCAATAAATTTCAGACAGTAAGCCGCCTCCGGGGAGGGACTAACGCGGCGCTGAGCCAGGACCTCATCGTAGCGACGCAAATACTCCGGGGTCACGTGGAAACCCGGCAGGGTGTCGGCCAGCCGGGCGGGGTCCAGGTCGCTGAGGAGGCGATGGAACAGGCCCAGGGCATAGCCCACTTCTTGGGCCTGGTCCGGGGTCTCCAGGACCTCGAACGATTGAGCCGCCGCGATGAAACTGAGAGCCCGCCAGAACGAGCCTTCCTGGTCCGCCCAGTAGTCCCGGCCGTCCCGGGCGGACCGCAGCCGGGGCACTTCCCAGCGGCGGGGCGGGCTTATGGGAGTGCGCCCCAGACGTTGGGCCACGTGCCCGGTGCAGAGGCGCAGGTTGCTTAGGACCAGTTCGGGGCGGGGAAAGACGCGGGTATTGACGCGCTGGAGAAGAAAAGGCCTTTCTTCGGAGTCATCCAGACTCACCAGGAAGGTGTCATGGACGTTGCCGTAGCCGTAGGGCCGGACCTCGGCAATCCGGCCCCGGGAGGCGAATTGTTCGGCTACGGCAAAGAGTTTAGCTGAGTCGAACTTATGGGGGCAACCAGACATAGTCAACTGCAAGGAACCCGGCAAAGTTTGTCCTTACAGTTTACGGTTAGTCAGACAAATGGACAAGATTTACTTCAAGCCCTGATCTTCCCTGCAAACCTGGAATTAACCGAAACTGAAAACCGAAAACCGAAAACGACATTGAATCAGGGATGCGACTCCATCCGCCAAATCCGCTGCGCTTGTTCGGCCTCGGTCTCGGGATTTTGATACATTTTGGCGTCATACAACTTCGTGGTCTCTTCTTCCTGATAAGCCGGCCGCTGGTTGTAATACCCGGGAGCGCAGCCGGCCAGCAGTATGGTCAACAGCAAGGCGTAAGCGATCTTCATGGCGATCCCTCCTGGAAGTCAATACATACATTCCCCAGTGCTCATTTGGCCTGAGAATCAGCATTGCATTGTACATCACTATCGAAAGAGACATAAGAATAATTTCCCAATCCCCTGTCGAAATTTCTTTGGGAACAAATACAGTTGTTCCAGTAATATTCATTGCCGCGCTCACGCTTGATATTAATGATTTTTTCAAGACTGGCCATTCTGACATTGCAATAGCTTGATTCACTAGAAGGCGAAGTTTCGGCCACTGCCCACATCCTGGCACCAATTCCTGCCCAAATATTTGTTAGATTTTTTGAGGCGAAACAGAATAATTCCATAATAACCTCCTCTAAGCTTTACCTAAAAACGTCCTTTCGATGACCGACTTTGATGACATAAATAATTAAATCTTCAACGTCGATAGAGTAAAGAATGCGATAGTGGCCTTGCCTCACCCGGTACTTTGCTTGCCCCGATAATTTTTCACTTCCGGGCGGGAGCGGGTTGTCGGCAAGGTTGAGCAGCCGCTCGACTAAGCGCCGGCGCTCACGCTTCTGTGGGATGGCTTCAATTTCCTTGACCGCCGAAGGCTTGATCAGGAGCCTATATTTTGCCACGTTGCCTCAAATCTTTCAGGACTTCTTCAAAAGGCAGGTTAGGTTCGGAGGCTCGCGACTCAAAGGCGGCCAAATCCTCAACATCCTCGGCCAGGCTGAGCTTCACTGCCTCATTGACCAGAACCGACACCGACTGCTCCGTCTCCGCCGCCTTCAGGCGCAAGGCCCTATGCAGGTCGGCATCGAAATAGATGGTGGCTCGTTTTTGTGAGGTTTTCATGACAACAATTTAGCTATTTGACGTTAAGACGTCAAGGCGTTATTGCTAATTTTCTTGAGATCGCGTCGCTGCGCCATATCATCCACAATCAGGGCCCCAGAGAAACGCCCTCTGGCGCCCGGCAAAACAAAAAACGTCATGGCTCTTAGCTGTCAGGGCCTCATCCCTGGCTGGCGGCAGCTTATTCCAGCCATTCCCGGACCCAGGCGGTGGACTTCTGGGCTTCCAAGTTCTGCTGCTCCGCCGCGGACAACTCCCCGAAGAAATTCAGCTTGCTCCGGTTTTCCACCTCCGCCACGCTTACCAAAAAATCCTGAAAGGATGCGGTGCGGGGGGTGTCCTGGTCCATGATAAAAGCGGCGACCCGCAGGTCCTTGGGGTTCCTGGCGTATCCTTCCCCAGGGGCCGCGACTATCATCCAGAAGCCGCTGGGAACTTTATGGGGTCTTTGGGCCTGGGCCAGGGGCGGCAGGTCCCGCTCATAGAGGGGGCCGCTCATCGCCCAGACCTGGCCGTAGGTATCCACCAGGCCGCGCACCTTGTCTTCCAGATTTTTCCAGGGGCCTTCATTCAGCGCCGCCTTCTGCGGCATAATATTGCTGTAAAGGTTCACCTGGGAGGCGTAGCGGGAGCCCTTAAAGGAGGCCAGGGGGGCCATATGGCCGCGGTCGTACTGCTGGCTCCCGGCTCCCCGGTAGTCGTCCCGGGGGGAGGCCTGCAAGGCTTCACCGGGCTGCACCCAGGGTTCGTTGCGCCACTTGCGCTCCAGGTCCAGTGTCCCGGTGGTTTCGTGGGGAGTGAGATAATAACAGACCCAATCGGCCAATTTGGTCCGGCCGTTGAGGCTGAGGGCGTAGAGGTCCCGGATAATCATGGGGTTGGCCGCCGGCGCTCCCTGGGGATAGCCGAAGATGAAGTGCTTGCAGTAAATCCGGGGCGGAGCCGCCCCGTCCTGGGCCAGCGCCGGGGAAAACGGCCCGGCCAGGAGAAACCCGACCAGCAGTAAACGAACCACGATGCAGCGTTTCATGACGGCCTCCTGAGATTAAAGAATAAAATCAGGTTGTTCTATTTTTCTGCTGACCAGCCTGTTGCAGTCTTCCCCCTCCGAACTAATCAGCCCCCGGCCCGGAGGACTTCCTTCACCACCAGCCCCAGGAGGCCCAGCACCGCGTCCAGTTGCCAGAAACGGTCCAGATGCGCCGGCACGGTAAAGGACACCTGGGCCGGAAACTCTTCGTCCGCCTCCCAGAGGACCACTCCCACGGTCAGCCCCGGAAAGACCGGGAAAGCCAGGGCGCCGTCGCCGCCGGGGCGCCTCTCCGCCCCCAGGCGGCGGCCGACCTCCAGAAATCCCGTCAAGTCCCGGCCGAACCGGGCTTCCAGGGGGGCGCGGGGGAGCGCATGGGGCCCACTGCTCTGGAAAAAGGTGGTGGCCCCGGTCAATTCCAGGGGACTGATGGGCGGCCCCAGTTCCCGGGTATCCACCAGGAGCAGATACAACAAGGAAATCAGACACAGCCGGAAGCCCGGTTCCTCCGCCGGCGCGGCCGCCCGATACACCCGCTGCCGCGCCAAATCCACCACGGCTTCCTGATTAAAATAGGGGAAGCGGAAGACCTGCTGCCGGCGCCGCAGCCCGGTGCGCCGGGCAATGTCCTCCGGGTCGGCCTGGCGCAGGTCCCGCCAAAATTCTTCATTTACTTCGGAGCAGCGGTTATAGAGCATGGTTTCAATAATCAGTCTTGAGGAACTCTGATGGTTCCCCGAATCATCTCGTTCATGGTTTGCATCGAAGCCAGGGTTTGGCAGAGAAGTTCTTTGACGCCCTGGCGGAACTTGGCTTGATCCACCGGTTGATGCGTGCCCAAGACCAGGTCAAGATGGGGATATTGTTGTCGGATGACCTCGGCATATTTTTTGATAAACGGACATAAGGCCGTTATGCAAAAGGATAAGTGCAAAGCATCCAACCGAAAGTCGGCCACCGCTTTAACCCGGCGCAGGATCTTCTCCGGCGCCGCCAGGGTCGGACAGCCGGCGCAATTGATGAGGCCGATTAAATCCAGCGGCTCATCTTGGGGATAGCGCTCGAAAAACCCCTTTCTCTTCCTCAAATCGCCCAGGCAGACTACCGAAGCGCAATTGCTTTCCTGGGTGCAATTCGAACAGGTCATAATGCCGATGCGGGCCATGAGCAGTTTCCTCTCTTTTAATCACTTCTTTCCGGTCAGGGCAAAGATCGCCCCTAAGTGCCCTGAAGATGTTGCTTCCATTATATATAATATAAAAATGGGAAGCGGAACGGGACCCGTCCATTTAACGGGCGCCCGCTCCGCCGGAGGTGGTGAACGGTGGGTTTGGGTTATTTCAGCCGCGGATCGATCCCGCCGGGACCGCCGCACTCCGGCAGGTAGCAGGTGACGTTCTTGAATTCACACTCCTGCTGGCAGCCCGGACAGGTCTTCGGCGGGTTGGCGCTCTCCACGGTAAAGCCGCAGTGGCCGCACTTCCAGAAGGTTTTTTCTTCTTGTTTTCCCATAACCTTCATCTCCTCATTTTGTTCGAATTAACCTCAGCAAGGTCTATGAGGTCCGATTTGCAGTTCAGCATACGCTTTAGCAGCCCTCGCAGACGGAAATGCTACGATCAGGCGAGATCGAAGCGGTCCAGGTTCATTACCTTGTTCCACACCGCCACAAAGTCGTGCAGGAACCTCTCCTGGGAGTCCTGAAATGCATAGACTTCCGCCACGGCCCGGAGTTGGGAGTTCGAACCGAAGATGAGGTCGACCCGGGTGCCGGTCCAC
>CAZOCQ010000067.1:6459-14394 GCA_964578335.1 uncultured Desulfobacca sp. | reverse complement strand
GAAAATAAGGGGACACCATACTTAATTGCTAAGGAATTAAGTATGGCGTCCCTTTAATCGTAATGCTTAATTGCTAAGGAATTAAGTATGGTGTCCCTTTAATCCCGACCCTTTAATCCAAAAGTTCCCGCAGAAAACGGCCGGTGTGGGATTCGGGATGGCGGGCCAGGTCTTCGGGGGAGCCGGCGGCCACCAGAAAGCCGCCGCCGTCGCCCCCTTCGGGGCCCAAATCAATGAGGTAATCGGCGGTCTTGATGACCTCCAGGTTGTGCTCGATGACGATGACCGTGTTGCCGTCCTCCACCAGGCGGTTGAGGACGTGCAGCAGCTTTTCAATGTCCGCCAGGTGCAGCCCGGTGGTGGGCTCGTCCAAGATATAGAGGGTGCGGCCGGTGGCCCGTTTGCTCAATTCCCGGGAGAGCTTCAAGCGTTGGGCCTCGCCGCCGGACAGGGTGGTGGCCGACTGGCCCAACTGGATGTAACCCAGGCCCACGTCGGCCAGGGTCTGCAACTTGTCCCGCAGGGCCGGCACCGGCCCGAAAAACTCCAGGGCCTGGTCCACCGTCATGTCCAGGACCTCGGCGATGGTCTTGCCCTTATAGCGGATCTCCAGGCTGCTCTGGTTGTAGCGCAGCCCCTTGCAGACCTCGCAGCGCACGTAAACGTCCGGCAAAAAGTGCATCTCGATCTTGTTGATGCCTTCGCCCCGGCAGGCCTCGCAGCGCCCGCCCTTGACGTTGAAACTGAAGCGCCCGGGCCGGTAGCCCCGGAGGCGGGACTCGGGCACCTGGGCGAAAAGCTCCCGCACGATGGTAAAAAGGCCGGAATAGGTGGCGGGATTGGAGCGGGGGGTCCGCCCGATGGGGCTCTGGTCAATATTGATCACCTTGTCCAGGTGTTCGGTGCCCTGGAGATCGGTATAGGGCGCCGCCGGAATCCTGGCGCCGTAGAGCTTCTGGCGCAGGGCCTGGTACAGGGTGTCCATGATCAGGGTGGACTTGCCGGAGCCGGAAACCCCGGTGACGCAGACGAAGACCCCCAGGGGAATCTCCAGGTCCAGGCCCTTAAGGTTGTGGCCCGCGGCCCCCTTCAATGCCAGAAAGTTTTGAGGCCGCCGCCGGCCCTGGGGCAGGTGAATCTGCCGCTTACCCGAGAGAAACTGCCCGGTGAGCGAGCGGGAATGGCCCAGGAGTTGCTCCGGAGTGCCGGAAAAAACCAGCAGGCCCCCTGCCCTTCCGGCCCCCGGCCCCATGTCCACCACGTAGTCGGCCTGGAGGATGGTCTCGGGGTCGTGCTCCACCACCACCACGGTGTTGCCCAGGTCCCGGAGCATCTTCAGGGTATGCAGGAGCTTGCGGGTGTCCCGGGGATGGAGGCCGATGCTGGGCTCATCCAGGATATAGAGGACGCCGCTGAGCTTGGAGCCGATCTGAGTGGCCAGCCGGATGCGCTGGGCCTCGCCGCCGGCCAGGGTGCCGGTGGCCCGCTCCAGGGTGAGATAGTCCAGCCCCACCTCCTCCAGGAAACCGAGGCGTTCGGTGATCTCCTTGAGGATGCGCCGGGCGATCTCGGCCTGGCGGGGGGAGAGGTCCAGGGAGACGAACCAGCGCAGGGCCCGGCCCACGGTGAAGCCGGTGACTTCGCTGATGTTGGCCCCGTCCAGGCGCACCGCCAGGGCCTCCCGGCGCAGGCGGGCCCCGCCGCAGTCCGGACAGGGGCGCACCCCCATGTACTGCTCGATCTCCTCCCGGATCAGGGGGGAGTCGGTCTCCCGATAGCGCTCTTCCAGGAGGGGGATGACCCCGGGAAAGGGCCGGGGTTCATAGCGCCGGCGGCCGCCCTGCTCGTAGAAAAAATTGACCGCGACCCCTTTGGAGCCGTGGAGAATGGCCTCCTGCACCTCGGAGGGCAGCTCCTTGAAGGGCGTGTGCACCGAGAAGCGGTAGTGTTGCTCCAGGGCCTCCAGGAGCTGCTGATGGCGCAGGGAATGGCGGTGGGCCCAGGGCCGCACCGCGCCTTCCCGCAGGCTCAGATTGGGGTTGGGAACCACCAGGTCCGGGTCAATGACCAGCCGGGTGCCCAGGCCGCTGCAAGCCGGGCAGGCCCCCTGGGGGCTGTTGAAGGAAAAGAGCCGGGGAGTAAGCTCCGGCAGCGAGACGCCGCAGTGGTCGCAGGCGAAGCGCTCTGAAAAGAGCAGTTCTTCGCCCCCCTGCACCGCAATGCGCACCAAGCCGTCGGCCAGCTTCAGGGCCAGTTCCAAGGAATCGGTGAGCCTGGCGCCCAGGTCGGGCTTGATCACCAGCCGGTCCACCACCGCTTCAATGGTGTGGCGCCGGTTCTTGTCCAGGGGCGGCAGTTCCTCCAGTTCCAGGACCTCGCCGTTGATCCGCACCCGGCTGTAGCCCTCGTGGCGCAGGCGCTCCAGGAGCTTCTGGTGCTCGCCTTTGCGGTTCACCACCACCGGGGCCAGGATGGTGAGGCGGCTCCCCGCCGGCAAGGCGGTGATCTGGTCCACCATCTGGGGGACGCTCAAGGACGAGATGGGCCGCCCGCAACGGTAGCAGTAAGGGGTGCCCACCCGGGCGAACAGCACCCGGAGGTAATCATAGATTTCGGTGGCGGTGGCTACGGTGGAGCGGGGATTGCGGGAGGCGCTGCGCTGCTCGATGGCGATGGCCGGCGACAGCCCCTCGATGTACTCCACATCCGGCTTGTCCATAAGCTCCAGGAACTGCCGGGCGTAGGCCGACAGGGACTCCACGTAGCGCCGCTGGCCCTCGGCGTAGAGGATGTCGAAGGCCAGGGTGGACTTGCCGGAGCCGCTGACCCCGGTGATGACGATGAAGCGGTTCCGGGGCAGCTCCACGTCAATATTTTGGAGATTGTGTTCCCGGGCGCCCCGGATGACGATCTTGCTGGTGGGCATAGCTGGCGCAGAAAGCCGGAGAGGGCGATTAAACGATGGTCAGGGCCGGGCGTTTGGCAACCGGCGCGGCCGGCGCCTTCTCCTTGGGCTTACGGCCCCGCTTCTTTTTCATCTCGCAGGGGGTAAACTTGATCCCTTGGGCCCGGCCGGCGCCGCCGGCCCAGAGCAGGGGACCGTTCCCCAGTTGGCGGACGATCTCGGCCAGGGTGCAGTCTAAATATTTGGCCGGGATCACGGTGACCTCCAATTTCAGACCTTTCTTCGGCAGTTCTTTTACTCTGGACATTTACCCTTCCTTAGCATTGCTAAATGGACTCCAACAGGGGCTTACGGCTCTAGGTTCAGCGGGCTGCGGCTACGGGTGCGAAATAGTCTCCCCCAACTATTTAATTTATCCCGGCTCGATACTTTTTGCCACAATTTTTCTATGAAACCGGTTCGGTCCGGAAGGCCGGGGCCAGGGCGTAGCGCACCTTGTTGGCCTTCTCGCCGTTGTGTTCCAGAACGCCCTCGCTCAGCAGCAGGTTGAGGTAACTCCAGGCGGTCTTTTTATTAACCTGAAAGTGCGTCTCCAGATCCAGCAGCTTGAACCAGCGGCCGCCGGTGCGGTAAAGGAAGTCCTCCAGGGTTTCGGGGGTGAACTTGCGCCGGCCTTTCAGGGGCAGGGTGAGGCGGGCCAGGGCCTCGCTCAGGGCCGCGGCGTCCACGGTCTCCGGCGCCGCCGACAAGGCGGCCTCCCGGGGGCGGGAGGGGCCGGTCCAGTCATCGGTCAGGTGCTGGAAATAATCCCCGGCTTTGGTCTCGATGAGGTTCAGCAAACGGTAAAACTGGGACAGGGTGATCTGGCCGGCCAGGCGGGTGACCAGGTAATCCTTGGCCCGCTTGCGCACGAAGGAGACCCGCTCCCGGGGGCCGGCGGGCAGGCGGGCGGCGTCCATCAGCACCTCGAAGAACATGCCGGCCACCAGGGTGGTTTCGATTCCGGTGGTGGCAGGCCGCGGCTGGGCCAGGTTTTCCGCCGCTCCGGGAACCCCGGCGACCAGGGCAAAGGCGGCGAAGTCATCGCTGAAGTCGGTGAGCTTATCGGGACGGACGGCGGCCAGCACCTGCGCCGTCAAGTCCCGCACCAGAGCCAGACAGCTATCCCGGTCCATCTCCAGCCCTCCCCGGCAATGGGCCGATTATAGGACAGAATCGCCGGCGGAGCAAGGGGCTTGAGTTCCGAGTTTCGAGTTTCGAGTTTCGAGAAACGTCATTGATGGTAGCGCAGGCAATTGGTTATACGGCCTGCGCCGCCGTAATGCGGCAAGCGGCCCCACTCTCCGGAGACTGACGCCTGGGCAGAAGGCAAGGTGCGCAGCGCACCCTACTTCTCCCCTACCCTGCTGCTCAGTTCCGTCAATTTGGCCGCCAGTTCCCGAGGGTCCTGGAGGCCCGGCAGACAGGTGAAATGGTGGCAGAGGTAGGCCACCGGCCGGCCGGCCGGCGAACTGTAGCCGCGCACGGCCGGCGCCCAGGACTCCAGGGCGGCGGGCCTAGCCGGGTCTTTCAGGAGCAGCCGGCCTTCCGGCAGAAAGACCCCCCTGGCGGCCTGGAGCATCTCCCTGATCTGGGGAGACTCCGGGTCGCCCACCAGGGTGAGGTCCAGCGGCGGGGTGAGCTGCAGGGCCAGAACGGTTAACAGGTGGGTGTAACCCCAGGGGTTCTCCCGGGCCTGGGGCTGCAAGGCCCGGAGAATGGCCAAGGCCCGTTTCCGGTAGCGCTCCTCTTCGGTCAGGCGATAAAGCTTCAGGCAGACCCGGGCGGCCATGGAGCTGGCGGAAGGCAGGGTCTGGTCAAAGAAGCTCTTGGCGCGCACCAGCGGGGTCTCCTGGTCCCGGGCCACATAGAAATAGACCCCGGCCTGCGGGTCCAGGAAGAGCTCATCCAGCTGCTCCTGCAGTTGGACGGCCGTCTCCAGCCAGGCCGGGTTGAAATCGGTTTCGAAGAGTTCCAGCAGGCCGTAGATCAGGTGGGCGTAGTCGTCGCCGAAGGCCGGCACGCTTACCTGGCCGCGGCTCCAACTCCGGTGCAGGCGCCCCTGGGGTCTGAGTTCCTTAAGGATAAAAGCGGCCCCCCGGGCCGCGGCCTCATAATACCGCGCCTCCCCCAGAACCTGGGCGCCCCGGGCCAAGGCCGCCAGCATCAGGCCGTTCCAGGAGACCACGATCTTTTCATCCCGGTGGGGCGGCACCCGCCGAGCCCGGGCCCGGAGCAGGTCCTCCCGGGACCGCGCCATTATCTGGTCAACTTCCAGGCGGCTGACAGCGAATCGGGCCGCCAGTTGTTCTTGGGACAGGGGGCGGGTCAGGACGTTGGCCCCCTCGAAATTGCCGGCCGCGGTCACCCCCAGGGCCGCGGCCGCCAAGGGGGCGGTTTCGGCCCCCAGCACCTCCTCCAATTCCTTGAGGCTCCAGACGTAAAACTTGCCCTCCACCCCTTCGCTGTCGGCGTCCCAGGCGGCATAGAAACCGCCGTCGGGGGCCTGCAGCTCCCGCAGGACAAAGTCCAGGGTCTCGGCGGCCGCCCGCCGGCTTAAGAGGCTGCCGGTGAGCTGGTAATGCGCCAGATAGAGAGGCGGCAGCAAGGCGTTGTCATAGAGCATCTTTTCAAAGTGAGGCACCACCCAGGCCCCGTCCACGGTATAGCGATGAAAGCCGCCCCCCAGTTGGTCATAGATGCCGCCCCGGGCCATCTGCTCCAGGGTAAAGCCGATTTTTTCCAAGACCTGCTGGTCCCGGGACAGGTGGTAATAATGCAGCAGAAATTCGAACTCCAGGGAGTGGGGAAACTTGGGGGCGCCGCCCAGGCCGCCGTGGACCGGGTCGAAGGCCTGCAGCAGGTTTGCGGCCGCCTGGTCCAGCACCTCCCGGGAGGGTTCGAGCCGCTCCCCGGGAAGCTCTCCCAGGGCCTCGAGGCGGGCGATGACCCGGCTGGACAGCTCCCGGATCTGCTCCTGATTCTGGCGGTAGGCCTGGCTCAGGGCCAGGAGCAGGCGGGGAAAACCGGGCAGACCGCCGCGGTCCTCCGGGGGAAAGTAGGTGCCGCCGTAAAACGGCTTCAAATCCGGGGTGAGGAAGACGCTCAGGGGCCAACCGCCCCGGCCGGTGAGGGTGGTGACCACGTTGATATAAGTTTCATCCAGGTCGGGGCGCTCCTCCCGGTCCACCTTGATGGAGACGAAGTGTTCGTTTAAGACCGCGGCGATGGCTTCGTCTTCGAAAGATTCATGGGCCATGACGTGGCACCAGTGGCAGGTGGAGTAGCCGATGGAGAGGAAGATGGGCTTGTCTTCCCGGCGGGCCTTTTCCAGGGCTTCCGGCCCCCAGGGGTGCCAATCCACCGGGTTATGGGCGTGCTGCCGCAGATAGGGACTGGCGGCCTCCATCAGACGGTTGGGGCGCGGGCTGGCCATGGCGGAGTCCTTGAAGTTTATTACCCCCTCAGGAGCGGTGCGCCCGGGAGGGGGTAATCTTCAAGATAATTACGCCCGGCTGGGTTGCAAGGCGCCGCGGCGCGAATAAAAATGAGCAGTCACCTGGGGATATTTAGACCGTCTTCAAGGTTCCGGTCCAGGCTTCGAAATCGGCCTGGCGTTTCGGCCGCTCATCCTGGCGGTAAAAGATTACATAAGTCATGTTCTTCGAACCGATAAAGGAATTATCCCGCCTGGACTTTTGATAACGGGCGCGCCAGGTGCCGGTGTTGATATAAACCTGCTCCTGCGCGTTCCTGATCCTGATGGGCACTACCAGCGGGTCATGGGTATGGCCGTAAACTACGTAGCGCATGCCGGAATAGGTGAGCGCCGATTCATCCGGGGCGGCCTCCAATAAAGGGTCGGCAAAATGCGTATCGCCTACCTTGCTGACCAAAGAAAAGAGTTTTTCCAGGGAAAAAACCTTAAATTTCTCCAGGATATAGAGGGCAATCTGAATCTGGTCGGCCTTATCGAAGGGGTCCAGCCATTTATCGTGGCGCCGGAACCAGTCCGTCACAAAACCCAGGTCATTAAAGTATTTAATGACCGCATCCACCGTCTCTTCAATCTCCCTGATTAGCCAGGCCGGCTTATCCTTGACCTGGTAGAGCAGCCATTCGATGACCGCGCCCAGGGGCCGGACATTGTCAATATTCTGGAAGTTCCTGATAATCTTGTCTTTCTCGTCCTGGGGCAGGGTCAGGCGATCAAGGCGATTCTTTAATTCAAAGGGCAGGCGCGACACCAGTTCGGTGGTGATGGGGTCGCCGATGGGGACCTGCTGGTAATCCTGGGCGCCGAAAGCATAGACGCCTTCATAATTATAAGAGTCAAACTCATGGCCGTGGCGGGCAAAGACGCCGTATTCTTCAAAGGGTTTAAAATGGAGAAACTCCTGCTTAGGATCGTGATTCAGTCCCAGGCTGTTACAGACCTTCTTCCTCAGGCTGTCCGGCCATTGGTTGACCAGCCGGTCATGGTTGCCGGGAAAGTAGAGGACCTCCAGATCAGGAAAGTTATCCCCGATTTGGGCGAGATTATCTCTGATGATCTGCAATGACGACTTATTGTCATCGTCTTCCGCGATGGCGTCAAAAATGGTTTCGGCGTGGACCTTGAGAGCCGCTTCCTGGTCCGGGCTGCCCCAGGGCCGTTCGCTGACGGGATAGCCAAACCAATTCCAGGTGCGCAGGAGGTCGAAGATATCTCCCAAAAAGACCACTTTCACCTCTTGGATGGCATTTCTCTCATCATCAATAATGCCCTGCAAATCTTGAAAGAAGTAGTCAAAGGCCTTGGGGTTGATATTATGCTTCCCGGCGGTGCCGTCCACAAAGTGCAGGTCGCTGATAAAGACGAGCATGGCTACCCTCCCTGGCGATTTTTTAAAAACTCTAGTCATCCTACAAGCGGGTCAGGCCCACAAAATCCTCCTCCCGGCTGAGGCGGGCGATTTCCTTCAGCAGGGCCTGCAATTCCGGGGCGTCCT
>CAZOCQ010000067.1:3693-6359 GCA_964578335.1 uncultured Desulfobacca sp. | reverse complement strand
TCCCGGCTGAGGCGGGCGATTTCCTTCAGCAGGGCCTGCAATTCCGGGGCGTCCTGGAATTTGATCTCCAGGCGGAAATCGGCGCCCTCGAAGACCGGCGGCGGCGACAGCGCCAGCCGGGGATGGCCTTTCAGGCCCAGGCGGGCCAGGGTTTGCTCAAAGGCAGCCACTGCCGCGTTGAGGCGGGGACTGACCCGGAGCTTGAGGCGCCGGCGCACCGCCTCGGCCCGTCCCATGGGGTTGAGGTTCGAGTCGGTCAGGGATCGCCGCAGCTCCGGCCGGGCCAGGATCTCCCGAAGCGCCACGCCCTCCCGGCGGGCCAGGAGTTCCACGTCCTCCAGGAATTGCTCCTGCTTGCTCTGGCTGAAAGGGAGCTCCGCCAGAAAAGGCCAGGCCGCGGCCCGGTCCGCCGCCGGCCAGCCGGCCAGAGCAGCCGCGGCGCTGAGGCCCAGGCGGCCCCGGCCGCAGAGTTCCTGGAAGGGCGGCTCCAGGGCGCTCACTAAGAGGAGCCGGTCGAGCAAGGCCGCGGAGGGCGCCAGTCCCAAATAAGGCAGGAATTTGGCGGTTACGGCAGCCCGGTCCCAATACTTAAGCAAGCGTTTGGCCCAGGCGGCCTGCTCCCGGAGGTTGAAGCCCCGGCTGAAGGCGTTGTCGTAAAGGGCCACCAGCAGGCAGTGGGACTCCGGGGCGGATGCGGGCAGGGTGCGGGCCGCAATGGTCTCCCAACCCAGTTGGGCCGCGGCCCGGACTCTTTGGAAACCGGCCACCACCTGCCAACTGCGGCCCCGGGCCCGCAGCCAGGGCGGATTCAGGAGCCCCACCTCCCGCAGTGAGGCGAGCAGCCGCGTCAGGTCGGAGCCGCCGGGGACCCCGAAGGTCTGATCCTCCAGGTCCACCGCAGCCAAGGGGATTTGCTGCAACGGCGGCGGCTCAACCAAGTTATTTTCCGGAAATGGCGATAGTGGGCGAGGCCTCGGCAACCATCATAGCACGGGCGGGGCGGCCGGGCTAACTTATTTTCCGGGGCGCCGGGAGGCGAACGAGACGGACTTGCCAGGTGACGGCGCGGCGGGCCCGGATCAGTCCCTCAGGGGCCTGCCCCCTCCACTTCCGGGGAAGGGGCAGGTCCGGGACGCAGACGTCGGACGGCGGGACGCCGTTATTTCTCGGGATAGTACGGCGCATTGACAATGGGGGTGCGGACCCTGGCAGGCTCAGGGGCCTGATGCCGGCTGTAATCCTCCGGCCGGCCCGGGGCCCTGCTGTATTGGGGCGTTGGCGGCGTCACCGGGTTCGGGGTGTTGTAGCCGTCATAAGACCCTCCGGGCGCCGGGGCCCGGTTGCCGTAAGCCGGCGGCGGAGCATTATAACCGTAGGCCGGCGGGGCCGGGGGATAATAATATCCCTGGGGTTGTTGGGGCTCCTGCCGCTGCTTCACCAGGTAGCCGGCGCCCGCGCCCAGGCCGGCGCCCACCAACCCGCCGATCAAGGCGCCGGCCCCGGGGTTGCGATTACCGATGGCGGCGCCGGCGATGGCCCCGAGTCCGCCCCCCAGGGCGGCCCCGGAGCCCACCGGGCTGGCGGCGCAGCCCGTAATCAGGCTCAACGCCAGCAACACCGCGATCACGCCAGGCCAGGTATGAGCGACCATGTTGCCCTCCCGGATAACCGCTAATTAATTATAGCTCGGCGCCGGCTGCGTATAGCTGTATGACGGCGGGGGCGAGCTGTAGCCGGCCGGAGGCGGACCATAGCTGGACGCCGGCGGCTGATAATAAGGCGGCGGATTGACCGAGCGGCCGTACATCTCGCCGCCCACACCGCCCACCGCGGTGCCCAACAGACCGCCGATGGCCGCACCCTTCCACGGATTGCCGGGACTGGCGGCGGCCCCCAGGCCGGCGCCCAGGGCCGCGCCCAGACCGGCGCCGGTCATCATGTAGGGGTTCTGATGCGGGATGTTGGAAGCGCAGCCCGTCACCAGACTCAGCGTCAGCAACAGCCCCGCCAGGACCTGCGGCGCCTTGAACTTGCGCCTCAAATGCTGCCATTTATTCATCACCCGTTCCTCCCCAAAAAGGTTTGTCTGCTTGCTTTCTTGATTTTTTAGACCTGGGGGGAGTGGAAACGTTAAGATGTTTGGGGAGGGGGCGAAAAAAATTCTTGGGGCGGCAAGTTTTATATCAGTTTCACCTTCAGATGCATCAAATTCTCCAAATAATCTGCTGATATATCTTTATTTTTTGACCGAAAACCGAAAACCGAAAACCGTATTATAATTCCGGGGCGCTGCCCGGAATCAGGCAGACCACCACCAACGGCGCCCGGCCGACATTGCGGATCTGGTGCTCCTCCTGGCCCGGAATAAAGACGGCCTGGCCGGCCGCCACCCGGTTCCAGCAGCCGTTGCCGAAGATCTCGGCTTCCCCGGAGTGGATGAACATTTCATGTTCCCAGGCATGGGTATGCTTCGGAGTATGGCCCCCCGGAGCAATCTCAAAGACCCGCATGCAGAAATTCTGGGCTTCGTCGTCTTTGCCGATCACCACTCGGGCCGCCACCCCCTGGGCCGGGCCGCGGTCAAACAGAGTCGGTTTGAGATCGCCATAGGATTTGATCTTCATTTTATCTCCTTGAGCATGAAATTTGGCGCCGAGGCCGGCGGT
>CAZOCQ010000067.1:2222-3593 GCA_964578335.1 uncultured Desulfobacca sp. | reverse complement strand
GTTAGCGGCCCAGCAGTTTAAAGGATTGCAGGAAGGCGTCGTATTCCGCGGCGCCGGCCCGCCCCCTGGGACTCACCACCATGATTTGATAAAGACGATTTTTAACCATGAACAGGCGCCCCTTGATGACAATGGCCCATTCCTGCGGACCCACGGCCTCAATGACCACCTCCCGGCCGGGGTTGTCCCCCAGGGAGACCCTGGTTTCGCCGGCCAGTTTGCCCCGGGCGTTGCTGACCGCCCCGTTGCGGGCGCCGTCCAGCATGGCTTCGGCCCTCTCCGGTTTGGCCACCTCCGGCGGGTAGTCGCAATAGCTGATGAAATAGCCGATGTTGCCGTCCTGGCCCGTGAACAGGTAAAGTTTGATCTTGCCGCTTTCGCTCTCCAGCTCCTGAGTCGTCTCCTTCAAGGGGACCGGGGTCATCACCGAAAAGCGGCCCGACTCGGATTTGAATTCCTGGGGTTGGGGGCTGCAGGCCGCCAGGCCGACCGCCAGCAACAGCGGGATAATCAGCAGGACTAATCTTCTCATGAAGTTATCTCCAGAGGCGCAACTTTTTTCTAGGGGCGGTTCTCGAACCGCCCTTCATGGGAATCCCTGGCTTTAGAGGCGCCCAAGATTGGAACTGAATGGGTCACGAAGCGCCGGCTAAGGCGAGTCCTTGGTCTCCTGCAGCCGCCTGGTATAGCGGCGGAGGTCCAGCATGACCACCACCAGGCTGCCGATAATCACCGCCAGCGAGGCCCAGATATAAACGAACTCAAGACGTGGCGGCAAAACCAGCCCCGTCAGGCCCACCAGCATCACCAATATTCCCCAGCGCAGGAACAGACGGCCGCCGTATTCGTTAAGTTGATACCACTTTTCTTCGGACTCGAAGGCGGCCTTGAGACGGATGCCGTACCACCGGTTCATGCCGATCTTGCGTCTGATCAGGGGCCAGCTTACGGCCACGATGAGCAGACCGGCGAGCAAATGACTGATGGCGCTTTGCTTCATACCTCTTTTCTCCGGCCTCGAAATTGCGGACAGCCGCTTATTTCATACTATGCTCCTGGAAGAAATGCCAGATTACTTCAGCGGCGTTCAGGACCCGGCCGGTTTGGCGAGGAGCCGCGGCGACAGCCAAGCCGCGCCTTGAGGCCCGCCAGTCAGACCGCGAACGCCCACCACTTGACCATTTCAGACCACCTAACCTAAACGGACCTAAGCGAAAACTCGTCATAGAGCCGGGCTTCGCTCTGATAGGCCAGCTCCTGGAGGGCCGGCATAGTTTCGAAGTCTTCCAGTGAGGCGGCGCTAATAAGGATTTCCTGAGACATTTAACTTTTCTTCAGACTGAAGAACTGGGGAACCCTACAACCCAGATA
>CAZOCQ010000067.1:0-2122 GCA_964578335.1 uncultured Desulfobacca sp. | reverse complement strand
CCAGGGAGAGGAGCAATACTCGGGTGCAGTTCGACTCCCGGGGTGCCGGGCAGGAAGAAGGCCGCCCCCGGCCGGATGGAAACGTGCCGGATGTGCCAGGTGGGCCACTGCCGGGCCCGGAAGGCCTCCAGCAGCCGCCGGGCCTGGGCGGCGGCTTCGTTTACGCCGGTCAGTTCCATCCGGCCGCCGGGAAAGTAATCGTTTTGGAGATCCACCAAGAGCAATCCTTTTGGCATAATCCTCCTCTCTCCGGCCCCCGGGCTTGGCAGACAGCTGGACGGAATCGTCAATCTGGGGCCGCACAGTCTTGGCTATCCGGCGACTGGGGCCGGCAGCCGGCCGTGATGCTCCACCCGGTGGACCAGGTAATCCTGCCACTCCTGCCATTGGGCGATGGGATTCAAGCCGGTGTTCTTCAGGGGCACCTCGGCCCGGGCGCTGGCCAAGTGGCCGCCGGCGGAGCCCAGCCGCCCGAAGGCCCTGGAGGCCAGGCGGCCGGCGTTCTTGCGCATCCCGTCGTTACGGAAGATCACCACCAGATGGTCGTTGTAGATGCCCCCCACGATGGTCCAGGAGATTTCCCCGGCCCGCAGGAAAAAATCGGCCAGGATGACCAGGATATCCGGGGCGGCCACCTGCCCCAGAAAGCTGTAAAGCCGGTTGTGCCGGATGCGGTAACGGTTCAGCGCCAGCTGGAAGTAGCGCAGCATGGAGAGATCGAATTCGGCGAACTCCAGGCGCCGCACCAGAGGCCGGCGGGTGAATTCGAAGAGGTAGTGGAAGGCCCGGACGTCGGCCTCCACCGCCGGGCGCTCAAAATTGGCGGTGTCGGTCTTGATGCCGTAAAAGAGGGCGGTGGCCAGCCGCAATGAGGGCTTGATCCGCGCCTCCCGCAGGTATTCGGTCAGGATGGTGGCGGTGGCTCCGTATTCCGGCCGAATGTCCACAAATTTCGCCTGGGTTTCAGGCAGCCGGGGATGGTGGTCAATGACGGCGTCAAAGTGAAAACCGCCGAAGTTTTCATGATGTCCCGGCTGGCTGTCCACCAGGGCCTTGCGATTGAAATCCTCGCAAGGGACTTCCTTAAGCGGACACAGGGTAATGCCCAGGAGCTTCACCATCCGCTGGTTTTGGGGGCGGGTGATGGGGCGGATGGGCGAAATGGCGCAGCCCGAGAGGCGGTGCCAGAGGAGGCGCTTCAAGGCCAGGGCGCTGGCGATGGAGTCCGGGTCCGGATCGATGAGAATGAGGAGGCGGTCCTCGTGAGAAAAGAGCTGGTAAAGTCGCTGCACCGGATTCCGCATAAGCCTGGCCGCTCCTGCGGCCATTTTACCCCAGAGCCGGAGCCGCGGGCAAACTAATTACCGGGAAAATAAGACATTAACCTGGCAAAAAGGGGGAAAACCACCAGACCGCAGCCGGGGGGTCCCCTTTTACCCTTTTACCCTTCAAAACCCAGCTTTTAATTGCCATCGGGTTCCCGGTGCCATATAAATAGGGGGGAAAACGCCGGGAGTTTTAGCACGGGATTGCCGGCCTGCCGTTGAGGGGAGGATTTATGCAAGAAGCCACGCCAGTGGTGGAGCAAATATTGCGGGGCGAAGTGCGGGCCGCGGCCCGATTGATGCGGGAGTTGGACGACGGAGTGCCCGCGGCCCGGGAGACCTTGAAGCACCTGTACCGCCATAGCGGGCGGGCCCATATCATTGGCCTCACCGGTCCCCCGGGGGCGGGCAAAAGCACCCTCACCGACCGCCTGATTCAACGACTGCGGCTGGAAGGCCAGACCGTGGGGGTGGTGGCGGTGGACCCCACCAGCCCTTTTTCCGGCGGGGCCATCCTGGGGGACCGCATCCGCATGCAGCGGCACGCCCTGGACGAGGGAGTCTTTATCCGCTCGCTGGCTACCCGGGGCCATTTCGGCGGCCTCACCGCCTCGGCCCGGGCGGTGATCACCGTGCTGGACGCCATGGGCAAGGACTACGTCCTGGTGGAGACCGTGGGGGTGGGCCAGGATGAAGTGGAAATCGCCGCCACCGCCGACACCACCGTGGTGGTCATGGTGCCGGGCCTGGGGGACGACATCCAGGCCATCAAGGCCGGCATCCTGGAAGTGGCCGAT
>CAZOCQ010000066.1:0-14498 GCA_964578335.1 uncultured Desulfobacca sp. | reverse complement strand
TCCGGCTGCAGTTCCTCCAGGTCCAGGTGGGCGTGGGAGTCGGCCAGACGCATTGACATATTAAACATTCGTTCTCGGAATTATGCATGGTTGGCCCAAGCCGGAATCCCGGCCTGGGACCTGATGATGGTTTGACCGGCTGAAAATTTCCGGCTTACTGCCTACTGCTTACTGCTCACTGCTTACTGAACTTTATAGACGAATCTTCCCTGCCATGGTAAAATACCTGATATTTTTCCGCTCTGCAAGGAGAGGCGGTGCCCGCCTGGTTTGTCAGCATCATCCTGATTGGTTGGCTCGGTCTGGTCGCTCCGGCGGCTGCCGCCGGATTAGCTCACACTGCCCCCAAATGGCAAAGCCTGGGCCTGGGCCTCCAGTTTACCCAGGTGGAGGTGCACCGGGAAGGCGCGCCCGGTGAAGCGCTGACCACCTTGACGGTGGTGAAGATCGACCCGGCCAGCAACGCCTTCCGGGTATTCCACCATAGTCCGCAGAGCATCGCCGCCTGGCAGGAGGAGCTGAAAGCGCCCATAGTCTTCAATGCCAGCTATTATCAGCCTAACCATAAGCCGGCGGGTTTGATCGTGGCCGACGGCCAGGCCCTCGGCCCGGTGCACAACCGCCAGATGCGCGGCATGTTCGTGGCGGAACCCAAGGGCATGTCTCCGGACCTGCCCCGGGCCACCATCCTGGACCTCCAGACCACCCCCATCAATCCCCAGAGCCTGCCCTGGACCCAGGGGGTGCAATCTTTCCCCCTGCTGCTGGACTATAAGGGCAACATCCGGGTGCGGAACAGCGATAAGAAGGCCAATCGCACCGTCATCGCCACCGATCGGGTGGGCAACATCCTGATTTTCAATACTTCCAACAACTATTTCACCCTGCGGGAACTGGCGGTGTTCTTCAAGACCAGCAAATTTGAGATTGATTCCGCCCTGAACCTGGACGGCGGCAGCGAAGCCCAGTTATTGATAAAAACCAAAGATTTCGAATACTTTTCCCCGCCGACCTGGGATCGCTCCCTCGCCAGCATTATTGACCAGCAGAAGTTTTGGCTGCCCACCGTGGTGGGGGTGTTTCCGCGCCGGGAATAAAGACGTGGCCGGCTACCTCATCCTGGGGGCGGGAAAATTCGGCCGGCTGGCCCTGGCGAGACTGTCCCGGCAGGAGGCGGCCGCTGCCTTTCTGGTGGTGGACCGCGACCCTAAGGCCCTGGCCGCGCTCCGCTCTCTGGAAATTTCCGGGTTGGAGACGCGGGCGGCGGAGGCCGTCGCCTTTCTGGCCGCCAATCTGAGGGAGGACTGCCCCTGGGATTGGCTGCTGCCCATGGTCCCGGTGCACGTGGCCTGGGCCTGGCTGCTGGCCGGTCCCCTGCGGGGTTGGGAGACGATCCCGGCGCCGGCCGGGCTGGAGGCGCTGGCGCCGGTGGGCTTTCGGGGCGCCGCCGGGGAGGTCTATTTAAGCCGGGCCGCCCACCTCTGCCCGGATGACTGCCCCGAGCCCGAGGTCTGTCCGGTCACCGGGGAGTCCCGGGAAGAGCCTCTGTTTGCGATGCTGGCGAAACTGGAACTGCCCGATTGGTCCGTCCGGGTGGTCCCCAGCCGGCAACTGGCCCCCGGGGTGGGCGGCTACCGGCCCCATGATTTGCTGGAGCTGGCGCAGGAATTGGCCGAAAGCCGCGGCCGGTTCCTGATCGCCACCGCCTGTGGCTGTCACGGGGTGGCGCACGGCCTGATAAGTCCGGAGAGAGATGGCGAACTTTAATCAATTCGGGGTCCTGGGAATCTCGCCGCGCATGCAGGAAGTCTTCCGCCTGCTGGAGTTGGTCGCGCCGTCGGAGGCCAACGTCCTGCTCCTGGGGGAAACCGGCACCGGCAAGGAGCTGGCGGCTCAGGCCATCCACCGCCACAGCCCCCGGGCCCAGGGTCCCTTTGTGGTGGTCAACTGCGCCGCCCTGCCCGAAACCCTGCTGGAGTCCGAACTCTTCGGCCATGAGCGGGGGGCCTTCACCGGGGCCGCCAACCGGAAAGAAGGCCGCTTCCTCCTGGCCCATGGGGGCAGCCTGTTCCTGGATGAGATCGGCGAGCTCAGCCTCACCACCCAGGCCAAGATCCTGCGCGTCCTGCAGGCCCGGGAATTTGAACCTCTGGGGTCCACCCGCACCTTAAAGGTGGATGTCCGGATAATCGCCGCCACCAACCGCAATCTGGAGGCCATGGTGCGGGAGGGGCGCTTCCGGGACGATCTCTTTTATCGCCTCAACGTCTTTCCCCTGGTCCTGCCGCCCCTGCGGGAGCGGGCGGAGGACCTGCCGCTGCTGGCCGAACATTTTTTGCGGACTTACCGGGAGAAGAACCGCCGGCCCATTAAGACCCTGGCCCCGGAGGTGCTGCAGGCCTTTCAGGGTTATGCCTGGCCGGGGAACATCCGGGAACTGGAAAACGTTATTGAACGAGGGGTGATCGTCTGCCAGGGGGAGACCCTGACCCTCGGGGACCTGCCGCCCGGTCTGCAGCAGGCCGGCTGGCTCCCGGGGGATGAGGACCTGGAACCGGAACTGCCGGAACTGGAGCGGCAATTGATCCGCCGCACCCTGGCCAAGGTGGACGGCCAGCGCCGGGAGGCCGCGGAAATTTTGGGGATTTCCCTGGAGGAACTGGACTTCAAGATCCGCTCCTACAAACTGGAAAAATAGGGACACTTCCTATTTTTCTTAGGACCGAAAAATGATCTTCCCACCTTTGATTTTTCTGATCATGCTGGCCTTCTTCGTGGTGGCCGTCATCCTGCTGCCCTTCCTGTTGCTGGGGGTGATCGGCGAGGCCTTTATGCGGCTGGGGCTCCCTCCCAGCCTGGTCTTCTGGCTGCTCATCATCTCCCTCCTGGGCAGCATGGTGAACATCCCTATCTATCGCTTCGCAAGCCAGGTGGACTATGGCGATCAGCTAATCTCCTATTTCGGCATGCGGGTCCGGGTGCCGCACCAGCGCACCCACCAGACCGTCCTGGCCGTCAACGTGGGCGGGGCCTTGCTCCCGGTGGGCATCTGCGCCTACCTGCTTTACAAGATTTCCTTCGGGGTCTCTCTGCCGGTATTGGTGGTCCTGGTGACCCTGGTGGTCAACCGCCTGTCCCGGCCGGTAAAGGGCCTGGGGATCGCGGTGCCCGGCCTGATTCCGCCCCTGGTGGCGGCCCTGGGGGCCTATCTCCTCTGTCCCTGGGAACTCCGGGCGCCCTGCGCCTATATCGCCAGCACCCTGGGGATTCTCATCGGCGCCGACCTGCTGCGCTTGCAGGAGATTCCCAAATTAGGGGCGCCGGTGGCTTCCATCGGCGGGGCGGGCACTTTTGACGCCATCTTTTTCGGGGGCATCATTGCCGTTCTGTTGAGCTAAAAATTTCCCTTTTGTGTAACCAGGGTAATGGCTAACTTATTGATAATTAAATTTCTTTTAACCGAAAACCGAAAACGGTATTAATGGCCCCTTGCTTTAGGGGCGAAAATTAGGTTAACTGAACCAATCAAGACTACTTGGTATTTTCGGTGAAATATGGAGGTTTCTGTCATGGCTGACTTATCCGGCAATCAACGGCGCCGTCCCCGGTGGATTTGGAGCCGTGGGGCGCTCGTCTTATTGGTGCTGCTGCTCCCGGGCCTGCTGGGGGCCTGGCGCATCACCAGCGGGGAGAGCATCAATCCGCAATATGTCAAGCGCATTCAGGACGGGGTCACCAAAAAGCATGAGATATTGCTCTATTTCGGCGATCCCAAGGAAATCGAGCGCACCGAAGACGGGCCCGTCTATAAATATTACAACTATAAAGACGCCCCGGCCATGCCTTACAAACATGATCAACGCGACATCAACCCGCAATCCGACTCACTTTACTTGATTGACGAAAACAAGCAGCTCAAGAAGCCGGTAGTGAAGAAAGAGGGCAAGATTCTGCGCAGCTCGCTGACCATCCGCTTCAAGAAAGACGGCGATACCGTGCTGAGCCATGAATTCAAGGAATATTAACGGGGTGGCCGCATGACGGCGTTTCCAGACCTGGCCCAGGCGATCGCCTGGGTTTTTGATTTGCAAAAATTCGGCATCAAGTTCGGGCTCTCCTCCACCTTGGACCTGCTGGCCCGCCTGGACCTGCCTTACCAGGAAGGGCGCTATCTGCACATCGCCGGCACCAACGGCAAAGGCTCGGTGGCGGCCATGCTCAGCGCCGTCCTCAGCCGGGCCGGCTATCCCGTGGGGCTTTTCACTTCGCCCCACCTGGTGGACTTCCGGGAGCGCTTCCGCCTCCGGGATGAGGAAATCTCCGCGCCCCGGGTGCTCTCCCTCATCAATCAGGTGCGCCGGGTGGTGGATGAGCGCGAGCCGCCCACCTTTTTTGAGTTCGTCACCGCCCTGGCCCTCCTCTATTTTCATCAGGAGCAGGCGGCCCCCATCATCCTGGAGACCGGGTTGGGGGGCAGGCTGGACGCCACCAATATCGTCACCCCCCTGGTCGCGGTGATCACCAACATCGGCCACGACCATCACGAACACCTGGGAAGCGGCTTAATGCAGATCGCCGCCGAAAAGGCCGGGATCATCAAGGCCGGGGCGCCCCTGGTCACCAATGCGCGTCAACAACGGGTGCGGCAGTTGTTCCGGGAGCGCTGCCGGGAACTGGGCGCGCCGTTGTATCAGGGCGGGGTGGATTTTGCCGCCCGGGGCGGCCCGGCCGGGCGCTTCCGCTACCGGGGCCTCAAGCGGGAATTATCCGGCCTCCGCCTGAACCTGATCGGCCGGCACCAGTACGGCAACGCCGCCCTGGCCCTGGCGGCCCTGGAGCTGCTGGCGGACCGGGGCTTCCCGGTGTCGGAGGAGGCCCTCCGGGAGGGTTTGTCGAATACCCGCTGGCCGGGCCGCCTGGAGCAGGTGGCCCAAGACCCCCGCATCATCCTGGACGGCGCCCACAATCCGGCCGCGGCCCTGAGCCTGGCCCAGACCCTGAAACGTTCCCGGGGCAACGGCCGTCTCATCCTGGTGCTGGGCATCATGGCGGACAAGGACGTGGACGGCATCCTGGCGCGCCTGTTGCCCCTGGCGCAAACGGTCATTTTCACCCAACCCAAATATTTCCGGGCCGCGGCCACCGAGGACCTGCTGCGGCGGGCTGAGGCTTACGGCCTGGAGGCTTTGTCGGCGCCGGTGGTGGCCGAGGCCATCCAACAGGCCCAGTCCCTGGCCGGACCCCAGGACCGCATCGTAATTTCCGGGTCCCTGTTCACCGTGGGCGAAGCCAAGCAGTATTTTACCCCCGCCGCCGCGGTCACGGCCCAGCCGGTGCGGGGGTGAGTTTCGAGTTGTGAGTTGTAAAGGGTTGTGAGTTGTGAGTTCTAAAGCTCAAACTAAATACAACCCACAACCCACAACCCACAACCCAGAGGTTCTCATGCAAATCTTCGTTTCCGGGTCCCTGGCCTATGACCGGATCATGGATTTCCCCGGACGCTTCGTGGACCATATCCTGCCGGAAAAGATTCATATCCTCAACGTCTGCTTCATGGTGAACGGCCTCACCGAGCGCTTCGGCGGCACCGCCGGCAACATCGCCTACAACCTGGCCCTGCTGGGGGAAAAACCCATCATCCTGGCCACCGCGGGCAAGGATTTCGGCCCCTATCGCGACTGGCTCACCAGTCTGGGCCTGCCGCTGGAGGGCATCAAGGAGATCCCCGAGGAGTTCACCGCCGGGGCCTACATCACCACCGACCTGGCCGACAACCAGATCACCGGCTTTAATCCCGGGGCCATGAAACACCGCTCGGAGTACCGCTTTGACGGCCTGAACCCGGCCGCCGCCCTGGCCATCGTGGCCCCGGGCAGCCTGGAGGACATGCTGGCCTATACCCGGGTCTATAAGGCTAAGGGAGTGTCCTACATCTTCGACCCCGGCCAGAGCATCCCGGCCTGGGGGGGTGAGGACCTGCGGGAGATGGCCGCCGGGGCCCTGGCCCTCATCGTCAATGATTACGAACTGGAGATGTATCAGCAGAAGACGGGTCTGCCGGAGAACGAGCTCCTGAAGCTGACGCCCACCTTGATCGTCACCCGGGGCGACGCCGGTTCCTACCTGCGCACCGCCGCCGGCCGGGAAGACTTCCCGGTGGTGCCGCCCCGGCAGGTGCTGGACCCCACCGGGGCCGGCGACGCCTACCGGGCCGGGTTGCTGAAGGCCCTGGCCCAGGGGCTGGCCTGGCCGGAGGCGGCCCGCCAGGGCGCGGTCCTGGCCAGCTTCTGCGTGGAGCAGCAGGGCACCCAGGAGCACCGGCTGGATGACGCGGCGTTCTGGGCCCGCTACCGGGAAAATTTCGGGGCGCCGCCGCCGCAGTAAAGTTGAGTATATTTTTTACATAGGGGCGAATCTTGTCTTCGCCCTGAATCCGCGGGCGAACACGAGGTTCGCCCCTTGAGCGGCAAAGGAGCGCGCCATGATTCGGAAGCGCTGGCTTTTACAGACCATTGGATTCCTGGCGGTCGTCCTGTCGTTGATCTGCCTGGGAACGGCCGCCTCAGGCGCAGACCTCCCGGAAATCAAAGAGAGGGGGGTGCTGCGGCACCTGGGAGTGCCTTACGCCAACTTCGTCACCGGCAGCGGCGACGGCCTGGATGCGGATTTGATCCGGCTCTTCGCCCAGCACCTGGAGGTGCAATACCACTGGGTGAAGACTTCCTGGGCGGAATTGATCGGAGACTTGACCGGCAAACGGGTTAATCCCAAGGGGAATGGGGTGGAAATCCTGGGAGCCGTGCCGGTTAAGGGAGACTTGGCCGCCAGTGGGATCACCGTCCTGCCGTGGCGCGAAAAAGTGGTTGATTTTGTGCCGGATTTTCCCACCCAAATCTGGTTAATGGCCCGGGCCGATTCTCCCCTCCAACCCATCCAACCCAGCGGCAGCCTGAAGAAAGATATCGCCCAGGTGAAAGCCCTGCTCAGGGGGCGCCAAGTGTTGGGGATGTCCAACACCTGCCTGGATACCGGCCTGTATAACCTGAAAAACGCGGGGGCCAGATGCATCGCTTTCAAAGGGACATTGAACGAAATGGTTCCCGCCATCATTGAGGGGGAAGCCGAAAATACCTTGATGGACGTGCTGGACGCCTTGCTCGCCTTGGAGAAATGGTCCGGGAAAGTAAAGGTGATCGGCCCGGTTTCCGAGGTCCAGATGATGGCGGTGGCCTTTCCCAAGACCTCCCCCCGGCTGCGGGAGGCCTTTAAAGATTTCATGCAGCAGTGCAAGAAAGATGGAACATATGCCCGTCTGGTGGAGAAATACGAACCTGATTTCTACCGGAAATTCCCTGAATTTTTTAAGGACTTGCAATAAATTGGGGGGAAAGCCGGTTGGAGGAGAGCCGGCTAAAGGGACAATTTCACGGCGCCGCCGGGTTTCAGCGGTTTTTCTGCTTCCGGAGGATAAACTCCCCCGGGAAATAGGCGGTGCAGGCCATGACGTGGGTGATGGCCTCCCGGTCGTATTCATCGCCGGAGTGGTAGGCGCGGAAAAATTCTTGGAGCCGCCGCACCCGCTCCGGCTGGGCCCCCACCGCCTGGAGCCCCAGGGAGACCCCGTAGTTGGTGAAGGCGAATTTCACCGCCGGCAGGTTAGGGTGGCGGCAGAAATAGCCGGGCGGGTCAATCCACAGGCGTTCCAGGGTGGCCAGAGATCGCTCCCGGTGGACTACGGCCCAATCCTCTTCGGGGAAAAAGTGGCTGAACCAGAGCATCATCCCCAGGCCCAGGTCCTGGTCCACGGTTAAAGCCGGGTAGCTGTCCTCCACCAATTCTTTGAGCTCCTTGATTTCCGGGGCCAATTCCTTCGGGGCCAGGCGCCGGTAAACCACGTAGCCGTGGAAGGGGTCCAGGAGACCGAGACCATAGCCCGGATAAGGGCCGCGCAAATCCTCCCGCATCTTCCAAACCACCCCCACCCCCGGCCGCACAAAGGCGGGGTGAATCTGCTTCACCAAATCAATCGCTTTCTCCCGGTAAGCCGGCCGCACCCGCCCCAGGCGGTCCAGGGCAAAGAGCCACATGGCCAGATAATGGAAGTATTGGCCGTCCCGGTCCGGGGCCTCGCCGATGCGGATTCCTTGGGGCCGCCCCAGCACCCGTTCCACTTCGGCCACCACCCAGGCGGCTTCCTCCAGATAACGCTCGTTCTGGAACTCGTGGAACAGGGACACCAGCAGCACCACGCCGAAGGCGTCGGTCCAGAGGTAGCGCCGGCCGTTGGGCCAGATGCGCTGCCGCCGCATCCAGGCCAGTTTTTCCAGTACCAAGGTCAGGTTGCTCACCATTAATTTCACCTGAGGCCGATTAATTGCGGCGTTCCGGATGATCCTGCGCTGCTTGACATAATTTGCTAATCAAAGATAAGATCGCACATCCGCCCAGTCAAAAGGCGGCAAAATGTGGCAAACCAGCGGTGTCCGGTTAGGAAATTGCGTGCAGTAATCTTCCCGGAACCAGGCGACCGCCTCCTAGGTGGATTAACAATGGACAATCTGGACGAATTTCGGGCCGGCGGCTTTTCCCTGCCGGGCGGCGACGGCGACGAACTGCCGGACTGTTGCTTCCGCTGCGTTTACTTGCAGACCAAGGGGTTTTCCGTCGCCTTGAGCGATACTGTTTACTTTTTCTGCGCCTATAGCTGGCCCGACAAGCTGACCGAGACCGTGCCGCCCTGCCTGGAAGAGTGATTTAAGCAAGGCGCAGCCCTACCTGCATGCCATGAACCCCACACTGCTTTTTATCTGTCTGGGCAATTCCTGCCGCAGCATCATGGCCGAGGCCCTGGCCCGGCACTTGTACGGGGAGCTCCTGGAAGCGGTTTCAGCCGGACTCCAACCCTTGGGCCGCGTCGCCCCCGAAACCCTGGAAGTCCTGGCCGAAATCGGGGTGCCCACCGCCGGCCTGCGCTCCAAAGGACTGGAGGAAATCGAGCTGGAGGACTGCACCCTGCTGGTGAATCTGACTCACCACCGCCTGGAGGGCCGGATACCGCCGCCGCTCCTGACGCGGCTGCTCCACCGCCCGGTAATCGATCCTTACGGCGGCAGTCTGGCCCTCTATCGCCAGTCCCGGGACGCCATCCGGCGCCTGATCACCGGAGAAATCGCGGCCCTCCTGCTATGAATAAGCAGCCGCAGGCTTTACTGTGAATAACTTTTTTTAATGTGGAGCAGGCGCCCTCGCCTGCTCTTTAAATGAACAGCCGGGGGCGGCTGTTCCACATTTTTTCCGGGAACTTGGACACTCGGCGGTCGGGCCGGAAATTTTTAGCCGCGCAACTTTTTGGTGATCTCCGCCACCCGCTTCCCCAGGGCCTGGGCGATGGCCAGGTCTTCCGGGGCGGGCTGGAGCTCGTTGCGGCCCCCGGCCACCGTGGAGGCGCCGTAGGGGGTGCCGCCGCGGTCTTCGTAATGCAGCAGCCCCGGGGTGGAATAGGGGACCCCGACGATGATCATCCCCAGGTGCAGCAAGGGGGCCATCATGGTGAAACAGGTGGTCTCCTGGCCGCCGTGGGTGCTGGCGGTGGAGGTAAAGACCCCGGCGGGCTTGCCTTCAAAGGCGCCCTCCAGCCATAATTGGACGGTCGAGTCGAACAGCCGCTTCATCTGGGCCGTCATGTTGCCATAGCGCGTCGGCGTGCCGAAGATGATGCCCTCCGCTCCCTTCAAGTCATCCAGGGTGCAAACCGGGATATCCTGCTGCCGCTCCCAGACTTCCAGGGCGTGCGGATGCTTGGCCCTCTCCTGCTCCGCTTCGGGAAACTCCTGCACCCGGCGCAGCACCGGCTCCACCCCCGGCACCGACTCCACCCCGGCCAGCACCGACCGGGCCAGTTGCAGCACGTGCCCATACAGGGAGTAATAGACCACCAGAACCTTCATGCTCGCTTCCTCCCAATTCAACGGTCTCCCGTTAAAATAGATACGCCGGCCGGGATGTCAATGCAGGCGGCCCTCGTCCCCGGCCCTTGCCTTCCGCCGGATCAGCCTTATGTTTTGGGGAATGTCGCTTTGCTTGACCTTTCCCAAGCCATTTAACTTTTCTTCAAGAGGAAAGCCGCCGTGGACGACCCTCAGAATCGCTTTCCCCAATTGCCCGAGCGCCTCGCCGGATTGGGCGAACTGGCTTACAATCTCTGGTGGTGTTGGCATCCCGCCGCCCGCATGCTCTTCAAGAGGCTGAACCGCATGGCCTGGAAGGCCACCGGCCATAACCCGGTCAGGCTGCTGAACAAGCTGCCCCCGGCCACCCTGGAGGCCGCGGCCGGCAACCCGGAATATCTGCGGCACTATGACGCTGTGCTGGCCGAATTCCGCCGGCAGACCCAGACCCAGGTCTGCTGGTTCACCGAAAACATCACCGCCGGCGAATGCGCCCCCATCGCTTACTTTTCCCTGGAATACGGGCTGCACCGCTCCCTGCCCTTTTACGCCGGGGGACTGGGCTTTTTGGCCGGCGACCACCTCAAGGAGTGCAGCGACCTGGGCATACCCATGGTGGCGGTGGGTTTTATGTATCCGGAAGGCTACGTCCGCCAACGCCTTAATAGCGACGGCTGGCAAGAAACCGTGGACGAGAGGCTGGACCGGGATACCGCCCCCATCACCCGGGTCTTGGACGACCAGGGCAAGCAACTTATGGTCAAGGTGCCGTTCACCGACCCCGCCATTTACGTGGAGGTCTGGCAGGTAATGGTGGGGCGCATTCCCCTCTACCTGATGGACACCGACCTGGAGAGCAACGACCCGGCCCACCGGAAGATTTCCAACCATCTCTATATCAGCGACCGGGAACAGCGCCTCCTCCAGGAAATCGTTCTGGGCATCGGCGGCAGCGCCATGCTGGCCCAAATGGGCATCAGGCACTCGGTCCTCCATATGAATGAAGGCCATCCGGCCTTCGCCCTGCTGGAGCGCCTCCGCCAGCGGGTGGAAGACGGCCTGGATTTTGAAGACGCCGTGCAGCGGGTGCGGGCCACCTCCATTTTCACCACCCACACCCCGGTGCCGGCGGGCCACGACGTCTTTCCCTTCGACCTGATGGATAAGTACATCTGCCACTGCTATCCCATGTTCAGCCTGAGCCGGGACGATTTCATCAAGTTAGGCGCTTCTCCCACCGACCCGCCCAACGCCGGTTTTAACCTGACCGCCTTCGCCCTGCGGCTCTCCCGGTATCACAACGCCGTGAGCCGCAAGCACGGGGAGCTTTCCCGGCGTATGTGGCAGCCCTTGTGGCCCGACCTGCCGGTGGAGCAGGTCCCCATTGACCATGTGACCAACGGCGTGCACGTGCCCACCTGGATTGAGGCCAAGCTGGAGCGGCGCTGCGATCGCTGCCTGGACGGAGATTGGCTGGCGGACCATGACAAGCCGGAGATGTGGGAATTGGTGGAAGACATTCCCGAGGCCGAACTGTGGGAGCTGCATTACCGGCAGAAGGTTAAGCTGATCAATTACATCCGGGAACAGACCCGGCGCCGCTGGGTGGAAGATCGGGTGGGCCTGGACAACGTGGTGGCGGGCGGGAGCCTGCTGGATCCCGCCGCCCTCACCATCGGCTTCGCCCGGCGGTTTGCCACCTATAAGCGGGCTGACCTGATCTTTACCGACCTGGAGAGGCTTAAAAAGCTGCTCAACGACCCCTTTCGCCCCTTGCAGCTCGTCTTTGCCGGTAAGGCTCACCCCGCCGACGACCCGGGCAAACGCATCCTGCAGCGAATCTTCAATTTCGCCCGTAACCCGGAAATGGGAGGGCGGGTCGCCTTTGTGGAGGACTACGGCGAGCAGATGGCCCAATATCTGGTCCACGGCGTGGACGTCTGGCTCAACAACCCCAAGCCCCCCCTGGAGGCCTGCGGCACCAGCGGCATGAAGGCGGCGCTCAACGGCACCCTGCACCTGAGCCTGCTGGACGGCTGGTGGCCGGAAGGCTTCAACGGCGACAACGGCTGGGCCTTCGGCGGCGACGAAAGCGCCAGCGACGCCCAGGACGCCGCGGCCCTTTATGCCATCCTGGAGCAGGAAGTGGTGCCCCTTTATTATCGGGTGAACGACGAAGGCATTCCGGTGGACTGGGTGAAAAAGATGAAGGAGTCCATGAAGAGCGTCGGACCCGCCTTCAGCGCCCGCCGCATGGTCAAGGAATACTCCCGGAAATTCTACCAGCCGGCCTTGGACGCCGCCTCAGCTTGAGGCGGTTTCAGGGGAGAAAACCAGGATTCCCCTTATCCAGGGGCCGCCAGGTCCCTTCCGGGGCCTCCCCGGGCGCCTGAGGCGCGGCTCCTGGAGCCAACCAGATCGTTCCATCAATTGAACACAAATGCCACAGGGGGGCCGGCAGGTCCCCGGAAGGTGTCCAAAAAAAGGAACAACTCAAACTCCCGGCAAGAATTTACTCATAAGCTATACATTCCATTAGAAACTTCCTGATTTTCTCCCCCCGGATTTACCTTTGTTGTATCTGCTGGTCCCCGGAGACGCCAGCAAATTGCGCCCTACATTTTTCAACGGAGCTTCGCAGTCGGGGGAATTTATTTCGGCTAGAAAAAATAATTTACTTATTTGAAGATTTTTTCTAATATACCCCCACACCCTGAAGTCGAATACACCAGTTAACAACTCTCCTTTTTCCGCTTCGGACCTTAAAAGGATTTATGGTCGGAAGTTTTGGGATACAGACCATGAAACCATTCGGGTTCGACTTTTCTTCCTGGAATACCGCCATCCGGTCCCTCCGGAAGCCCTCAACTAAGGTCCTTCTTAAAGGAGTTTAGCTTCATGGCAAGAAAGAAACTTTTTCCTTCAGTCATCATCCTGCTGGCCCTGGCTTCTGCCCTCACCCTCACGCTGGTGAGCGCCATGCCGGCCCTGGCCGACGCGGAAGACGCCTCCATCTTTTATGAATCCTTAAAAGATATGGGAACCTGGTATGAGGATCCGGACTATGGTCCCGCCTGGTACCCCACCCTGGATACCTCCAAGGACCCCCCGGCCGCGGTGGATGAGAACTTCCGCCCCTATGTGGACGGCCGCTGGAATCCCACCGAGCAGGGGTTCATGTTCGAAACCACCGAGCCCTGGGGTTGGGCCTGCTACCACTACGGCAACTGGGTCTTGAATTCCCAAGGCCGCTGGTGCTGGGTGCCGGGCCGGACCTGGTATCCCAATACCGTCAGTTTCAAGACCAGCGACGATTACTGCGGCTGGGCTCCGGTGCCCCCGCCCAAAGTCAAGAAGACCATGTCCGTGGCCCCGGCGCCTCCGCCGCCATCGGTGGCAGTCGCACCTCCGCCTCCGGCAGTGGCTCCGCCCCCCCCCATGGAACCCTTGCCGCCACCCATGGAGCCCGTGGGCGGATATGTTCCGGAGCCGTACTATCCCCCGGAATTGACCCCGGCCTATGTTCCGGGAGCGCCCCCCCCGGCTCCGGAGCCTTGTATTCCCTGCTGGACCTTTGTCAGTTCCCAATCCATGCTGCCGGGGTTCGGCCAGCCCTACACCCCCAGCTACTCCTATGCCCAATGCAACGCCTGCCTGGCGCCCCCGGAATACATTCCGGTGGCCTATGAGCAGGCCGTCCCGGTGACCAATTATGTCAGCGCCGCGCCGCTATTGCCGCCGCTCCTCATCGCCGGAGTGGGCGCGGCGGTGGCCACCGCGGCCATCGCCAGCTATAGCTGGGGACCGCCGCCCACTTACATCTCCAAGGTCACCAACATCAACAACACCACCATCAACCAGACCATCATCAACAACACCAAAAATGTCACTAACATCAAGAATGTGATGCCACCTGAAAAGGTGCTGACCAAAAACCCAAACATCAAGGATATTACCCCGCCATCGTTAACGAAAAAAGAACCCTTGCCCCCGGTGAAGCCCATCAAGGATGTCAAGACCGCCCAGGCTAATCTGGGGAACCCCAACGTCATTAAGCCGCCCAAGGATGTCAAACCGATATCCACCACGAACTGGGCCAAGCCGCCTACCACTAAGGGGCCGAAAGGCACTCCCGACAAGATTCCGGGCCTGAGCAAGCCGCCCGTAGGCAGCAAAGCGGAAAAACCCTTGACTCCGGGCATGGAGCAGCAGATCAAAAATCTGTCCGCCGCGAAGCCCGGTACGCCTAAACCGGGCGCTCCAGGCACTCCTGGAGTCAAGCCCGGCACTCCGGGCGCTCCAGGCACTCCTGGGGTTAAACCCGGCACTCCCACTGCTCCTGGCGTCAAACCTGGGGCTCCGGGGGCAGTGCCGGGCGCCCCGGGGGCCAAACCCGGTGCTCCGGGAACTCCTCCGCCGGGAGTTAAACCGGGGGTTCCAGGCGCCAAGCCGGGTGCTCCGGGAACACCTCCTCCGGGCGTTAAGCCGGCGGTGCCGGGCGCCCCACCAAGTCCTCCGGGGACTGCTCCTCCGGGCGTTAAACCGGGGGTT
>CAZOCQ010000065.1:0-14594 GCA_964578335.1 uncultured Desulfobacca sp. | reverse complement strand
CCACGAAAGTCGCGTAGGGGGGGGTCTCGAACCGCCGCGTCGCTCTGCGTCGTGGGATAATCTCATATGGTGGCCTGTGGCCGTCGTAAATCTAATTTCGTTTTAATAATCATCACTAATGGAAAGAAAAATTCGCGCCCTGGGCCTCCTCTCCGGGGGCCTGGACAGCATGCTGGCCGGGGCGGTCCTCCGGGCCCAGGGGATTGACGTCACCTTCATCTGCTTCGCTTCGCCCTTCTTTGGCCCCCGGCGGGCCCGGGAGGCCGCGGCTCACCTTAACCTCCCCCTCATTGAGGTGGACCTCACCGAAAAATTCTATCCGCTGCTCTCTGCGCCGCCCCACGGCTTCGGCCGGGGCCACAATCCCTGCATCGACTGCCACGCCCTGATGATCCGGGAGGCCGGGGCGGTAATGAAGGCCGAGGGCTTCGACTTCGTCTTCACCGGGGAGGTCCTGGGGCAGCGGCCCATGAGCCAGAACCGCGGCTCCCTGAACCTGGTGGCCAAGGAATCGGGGCTGGCGGACCTGCTGCTGCGGCCCCTGAGCGCCAAACTGCTCAAGGCCACTAAACCGGAGCTGGAGGGCTGGGTGGACCGGGAGCGCCTGCTTAACCTCAGCGGCCGGGGACGCAAGCGCCAGATCGCCCTGGCCCCGGAGTACGGCATCACCCGTTACCCAGCCCCCGCCGGCGGCTGCCTGTTGACTGACCCGGGGTTCGCCCTGCGGCTGAAGGAACTTTTAAGACATCAGGAACGACCGTCCCGGACGGAACTGGAACTGCTCAAGTGGGGCCGGCACTTCCGCCTGCCCGGGGGGGCCAAGGCGGTGGTGGGCCGCACCCAGCGAGAGAACGAGGCCATCCTGGCCCTGAAAGCGCCGGGGGACCTCTGCCTGAAATTGGAGAGCCATCCCGGCCCGGTGGTGCTGCTGGGCGGCGGAAATGACGACCAGGATTTGCGGACCGCGGCCGGCCTGGCCGCGGCCTACAGCGACGCCCCCACCGGCGCCGCAGTGCGGATTATGGTCAACCAGGACCCCGGCCGGCTCCTCCGCCTCCAGGCCCCGCCCAAGGACCGTTTCAAGGACCTGCGAATCTGATACTGTTCCGCGGTCAAACGTATATTTTTACGTAGCGAATCTTATATTCGCCCTCACCCATTGGGCGAACACCAGGTTCGCTACAACCCTGCCTTGTGAAGGCGATTTAGGGTGACAGGGCCGGGACTTTTTTAAAGCCGCGAAATCATCTTCTTGCCGGTGTATTCGGCGACATCCGCCAGGCCGTCAATGGGCATGAAAAGCGCGGCGTTATCGGCAAATAAGCAGGTTACGGAGGCGGGAAACTCCTCGTCGGGCAGGTGAAAAATATAATAAAGCGGCACCCGGGGCAGGGGCCACAGGGTAAAGGAAAAGTCGCCACTCAGGGCGTCTTCGTTTAAATGGCCTGGAAAAGCAGCAATGATCTTTTCCTGATGAAGGTTGATCTTGGCCACGTGCGGCACGAGCAGGCGCTCGGCGTTGGCGGCAAACGCGGCCTGATAGGGCATGCTGTTGGGCAAGTCTTTGAAAGACTTGAGGGGCTGCAGTTGCACCGGCAGATCAGGGACGCCGCTGGCATAGAGAGCAATGAGCAGTCCCACCGGCCCGGCCGCTGTTTCACCCCCCAGCATTATTTCTTCCCGGCTCAGGAGACATTCCTCCCCAAAAGCCTGAAACCTGAGGCGGTCGCCGTTGATCTCGGCAGGCAGACATACTGCCAACTCTGCCGGTGATCGGTCCCAGGCTTTGCCGAGGTATTCATTCCGAATCTTAAGATAGCCCGGAGTCATCGATTAAACTCCCAGTTTACTGCTCTTCCAGGGCCAGGGTGTTGCCGCCGCTGCTCCCCCCGTCCGCCTCCACCCGGTAGTCCAGGTGGGCCGGCCGGCCCGCGGTGTCCACCGAGAGTTGCAGACTGGCTTGCCCGCCATTAATGGGCGACAGCGACCATTTCAGCCCTTTGAGGGCGCTCTGGCCAGAGGTGACCAACTCCTGCTCCGGGACCGCCTGCCGGAGGGCGGAGGCTTTGGCCGGCTTCCCGGCTTCCCGCCCATAGACGAAACTCACCGCCCCGTGCCGATAAGTATGCTCCGCCCAGACCCGGTAATGCACGGTGATCTGATAAGTGGCAGGCTCGCCGTCGGCCAGGGTGCAGCGCAGCACGGGGGTGGCGGCGCCGGCGGGGATGGCTTCTTTGCTCCCCAGCAACTGCAAATGTTGGGGGCCGCGGCCGTTCAACTGCCCCGACTGGACCTGCAAGGCCCCGAAGCCGCGGCGGTTGCCGTAGTGGGCATAATTGACCGGCTTCTGGCTGCCGCCGATACTTTTTAGGCGGCTGATGACGCCCAGGTCGGCCCGGGCTCCGGCCACGTCGCCCAGGTGCACCGCGGCGTGGGGCCCCTTGGTAATCACCGGGGCAAACTCGGCCCAGGCCGGGGTCTTGCCGGTGGGCCGCCAGAATTTGACCCCTTCCAGGCTGACGTCGGCGGTGCCGATATTGAACAGGTCCTGGGGATCATCGGGCTTGAGCAGCCAGAAACCCGTGCCGGTGAACCTGACTTTCCCGGCCGCGTAAATATTAATGCCGTTCGATTTCAAGTAATGGAGGCTGCCGCCGTGAATGTTGATGGTGCTGTGCAGGTGCGCCGGGGAGCTTAAATCCGGATAGGCCCCGGTGGTGGCGTAAAGGAAGCGCCCCAATTCGGCGTGCACCCCGTAACAGTTAAAGCTGTAGGGCGCCTTGGCGAAGATGGCGTAATCGTGGAACGCGGGGATTTCCGTGTAGCCGTAGTAATTGAAGCCGCAGCCCACCAGCACCGGGTCGCCGTTATAGACCGCCAAACCGCAGGCCGACACCGGTTCGCCGCCGTACTGCGTATCATCCACCCCCACCGCATGGGCCACGAAACCGCAGCGGTTCAGCACGGTGGCGTCCGGGGCCATCAGCACCGCGCCCCGGTAGGTGATGTACAGGAACTGGCAGTGGTCCAGGCTGGCGTAGTCAATTATGCCGTGGCCGGGAGAGGTCGGCGAAAAGTAGGTGTCCAGGCCGATGTAAAGGTAATTGAAGACCAGGTTGGCGAACTTGGCCCGATGGAAGGTGCCGCCGATGCCCTTGGGCTTGTCTGTGTTGATCCGTTTTAAGGCCGCGGCGTCGCTCCAGGTGGGACCGGCGGAGCAGATGGTGAAGTCCCGGAATTGCAGCAATTCGGCGCCCTGGCCTTGCGGGTCGAGGGTGAAGCTGTTGGTGGCCGGATGATAATCGCCCCCCACCAGGAAGCAGAAGCCGCCGCCGCCCTTATAGAGGATGGTCCCTCCCGAGTTGATGCTGCCCATGGCACTCCCCTCGATGATGAAGGGGCAGCGGGACTTGTGGGTGATATCGGGGATGAGGTTTTGCGCCGAATTGGCCAGGTTGATGGTGCCGGAGATCAGGTATTGCCCGGGCGGAATCTTCAGTTTGGTGGCCCCGTAATTCTCGGCGTCCGCGGTCTGGCAGGAGAGCATCATGGCATTGATGGCCTTCTGAAAAGCCGCGGTGTTGTCGGCGCCGGTGTTGGTGGCTACGCTGTAATCAGGCGCCGCGCCGAACCATTGGGGATAGACTTCGGTCACCGCGCCCCGGCGGAACACCGGGTAGCCCTCCCCGGCGAAGACCCGGTGGAGACCGGCCTCGAAACCGCCGTTGAGGTAGAGGCGCTTGCCCGCGGCAATCTTAAAGACCGCGCCCCGCTCCGGCTTCAGGGTGATATGGTTGGGAATGGTGCAGTTGTCCGTAAGGTGATAGTCGCCCGGGGGCACCCGCAGGGTGGCGGCCTCCGGCCCCAGGGCGGCCACCGCCTGGGCCAGAGAGGGGCCGTATTGGGGGGCGCCCAGCCAGACTTCGGGGCCGGGTCGGGCCGCCAGGACGGGGGCCGGACCGGCCCCCAGCAGCAGGGCCAGAATCAGGAGGGTATTAGTGATTAGTCTGGACATGGGCTCGAAAGCTCGTGGAGGGAGGCGCAACACTTTCCCGCCCTTTACTCTATTGATGATTACTAGCGATTGCCAAATGTTCTTTCCTTGAGGGCGCCTCCAAATCCCCCCCATCCCCTCTTTTTCAAAGGGGGGCTTAGCGCAATGCCTTTAAAAGTCCCCCTTTGACAAAGGGGGATTTAGGGGGATTTGAAAAGCCTGCAATCGAAAGAAATTTTGCCAAACCCCAGATTAATTTTTTTCTCACTCACAACTCACAACTCACAACCCACAACCCACAACTCACAACCCACAACCCACAACCCACAACCTAAAACCTGAAACCTGCCTCACCCCAGCGCCTGGCAGAGGCGGGGGACCAGGTGGTCGAAGTCGCCGTTGGACATGATCAGCACCAGGTCGCTGGGCCTCAGCAAGGGTAAGAGCCCTTCCAGGAGCCGGTCGGTGTCGGGAAAATAATAGGCCGTTTTGCCCTGCTGCATCAGGTCCGCCACCAGTTGCCGGGAGGAAAACTGCTCCTCCGGCTCCACCTTCCAGAGGTCGGGGGGCTCCCGCACTAAAATAAGGTCGGCCTCCTGGAAGGCTGCGGCGTAGGGTTCCTGGAAGATGCGGCGCCGGGAGGTGTTGGTGCGGGGCTCGAAGACCGCCACCAGGCGGCGGTCCGGATAGCCCTGGCGCACCGCTTCCAGGGTGACGGCCACCGCGGTGGGGTGGTGGGCGAAGTCTTGCAGGACCAGCACTCCTTGAAATTCGCCGGCCTCCTCCTGGCGCTTGTGCACTCCCTGAAAACCGGCCAGGGCTTCCTTTAGTGGACCCGGCTCAGCTCCCACTTCGGCCAGGGCGGCCAGGGCCGCCAATCCGTTCCAGACGTTGTGGACCCCGATCATGGGCAGGAAAAATTCACCCCAGGGTTTGCCGTCCCGCCGGGCGGTGAAAGTTATCCCGCCGGCGGCCGGAGCGATCTCCGTGGCCCGCCAGTGGCAGTCATCACTTACTCCATAAAAAGATACCGGCGCCGCGGCCCCCCGGCAGACCTGCCGCACCAGGGGGGCGTCCCCCCAGGCCAGGACCCGGCCCTCCGGGGCCACCGTTTGCAAGTAAGACTCGAAGGCCCGGATGACTTGGTCCAGGTCGGCGTAGATGTCGGCGTGGTCGAATTCGATGGAGGTGAGGACCGCCACCCGGGGCTTAAAGTGTACGAATTTGGGGCGTTTGTCGAAGAAGGCGGTGTCGTATTCATCGCCCTCCAGGACCACGTAAGGCCCCCGGCCCACCCGGTAGTTGGCCTGGAAATTCCGGGCGATGCCGCCCACCATGAAGCCGGGGTCCAGGCCGGCGGCGTAGAGCAGCCAGGCGATGAGCGCGGTGGTGGTGGTCTTGCCGTGGGTGCCGGCCACCACCAGGCTTTGGCGCTCGCCCACCAGGAAGCGGTTCAGGGCCTCGGGCAGAGACAGGCGGGGGATGTCGCTCTTAAGCAATGCTTGGGCCTCGGGGTTGTCCCGGCGGATGACGTTGCCCACCACGGCCAGGTCCGGGGCGGGTTTCAGGTTTTCCGGGCCATAGCCGTTGTGCACCGGGATGCCCAGGCCCTCCAGGAAAGTGCTCATGGGCGGGTAGGCGTGCTCGTCGGAGCCGCTGACCCGGTGGCCCTGCTCCTTCAAGATGCCGGCCAGGGCCGCCATGCCGGTGCCGCAGATACCCAGGAGGTGGATATGTGATGCAGAAGTGGCGTTCATTGAGAGTGATATGGTCCTTAAACTTTTTCACCACAGAGGCACAGAGGGCACAGAGAAAAAAGTATATAAATATCCTCTGTGTCCTCTGTGTCTCTGTGGTTCAAGATTTTACCTTCATTTACGATAACTCTCCTCAAAACCCAACGCCCGCGAAGCCGCCTCATGAAAGCGGGGCCGGAAGGCTTGGATTTTGCTCTTGTCGTCCCGGCCCAGGTGCACCCGGTTGGTGAGTAAGACTACCATTTGCCCCAGTTCCAGGTCCAGCCAAAAAGAGGTGCCGGTGAAGCCCAGGTGGCCGACGCTTTTGGGTGAAAAGTAGCGTCCCGCCGAACACTGGGAAGCGTCCTCGTTGGGCGCGTCTAACCCCAGGGCCCGGCCCCCCGGGGCCGCGGGGGTCAAAAAGCGGCGCACCGCGGCGGGAGAAAAGGGCAGGCCGGTCTCGCCCCGGTAGGCCCGGTACAGGGCGGCCAGCAGGGCAAAGACCTCGGGGCCGGTCCCGAACAGCCCGGCGTGGCCGGCTACTCCCCCCGCGGCCCAGGCGTTTTCGTCGTGGACTTCGCCGCTGGCCTTTCGGCCGGGGATGAGTCCGGGTTCGGTGACGGCGTAGAGGCGGTTTTCGGTTTTCGGTTTTCGGTTTTCGGTTGAGAAAACCGACTTGGCTCGGTTGCTCAAGGGATTGAATCCCATGGTTTTTAGCCCCAGGGGCCGGTAAATCTTTTCACGGCAAAAGCGATCCAGGGGCAGGCCGGATACGCTTTCCACCACCGTCTGCAACAGCATAAAGCCTAAATCGCTGTATAGGGTGACGGTGTCCGGGGGGTGCGCCAGGGGCGCGGCCGCGGCCAGGCGGGGCAGCAGGCCGGGGCGGTCCTCCAGCGGCGCCTTAAGGACCTTTTCATAGAAAGGCTCCCAGGCCGGCAGGCCGGCCCGATGGGCCAGAAGCTGGGCCAGGGTGAGGGGCCGCTTGTCCGGCGGCAGCCAGTCCACCGGCAGGACCTCCCCCAGGGTGGAATCGGGGGTCAGCTTTCCTTCATCCGTCAGGCGCATCAAGGCCAGCGCGGTAGCCAGGGGCTTGGTAAGGGAGGCCAGGTCGAAAACTGTCTCAATCGTGGCGATGGGGGCCTCCGGCTCCCGGGAGAGCCGCCCCGCCGCCGTCTGCCGCTTCAATTTCCCTTTCAGCCCCACCAGGGCCGCAGCGGCGGTATAGACGCCCTGCCGCCGGCCGTCTTCCAATAGTTGGGTTAAAGGGGACCAGGGACCGGACATGTCAGTGAGCAGAAAGCAGTTCTTCATGGGCCTGGGGCCTGCCCATGAAGGGTATGGTTGATTAAGGGTTTTCCAGATCCAATTGTTTGAGAATGATCCTCACCAGGCTATCGGGGATCTCCCGGTGTCGGGGAATCGGAGCCCGCCTCTGATTGCGGGGATTGAGGAAAATGTCGTGGCGGGCGCCGGGCCGAAGGATGCGGCAGCCATGACCGTGCAGCAATCGCACCAGATCAACCCGTTTCAACCAATAATTCCTTAACCCGGTAGTCCGGCGGCAGGTCGTGGAAGTCGGTGGCTTCCATGAGAGCCAGGGCTTCTTTGATATTTTCTTCCAAATCAGCCAAGGACCTGCCCTGGGAAAATACATCCGGACGTTCCCGCAAGCGGCCCACAAACCACTCGCCATCCTGCCAGTAAACCAAGGTATAGCCGGGCATAGCAACTCCTTCAAGGTTTGGTCCGGCCTCCAGACGCGGCCCTACTCAGGATGTCCGGTGGAACTACATAACCAATAAATATTATTGCCGATTTAACTCGGCTCTGTCAATGTTTGACGGAAAAAGTCGTTGGAGTGCTGCCACGCACGTTTTTAGGCGGCTAAAACGCACCCACTAATCCTTCTCCAGGGCCAGTTCGATCAACTTGTCCAGCAAGGCCGGGAATTCGAGCCCCGCGGCCTTGGCCGCCTGGGGGAAGAGGCTGGTGGCGGTCATGCCGGGGATGGTGTTGGTCTCCAGGACATAGACCTGCCCGTCCCGGACCATCATGTCGGTGCGGCTGTAGCCCCGGCAGCCCAGGGCGGAGTGGGCCTTGAGGGCGCAGCGCTGGGCCTTCTCGGTCATCTCCGGGTCCAGACGGGCCGGGCAGATTTCACTGCTGGCGCCAGGCTGGTACTTGGCCTCGTAGTCGAAAAAAATGTAATTCTCCGAAGGAATAATTTCCACCAGGGGCAGGGCCTGGAGATCCCTATTGCCCAAGACCGCGCCGGTGACTTCGGCGCCCTTAATGAACTCCTCCACCAAAACCTGGGAGTCGTAAGCAAAGGCGGCCGCCAGGCCTTCTTCCACTTCCTTCAAGGTGCGGGCCAGGGTGACGCCGATGCTGGAGCCTTCGGTGGTGGGCTTGATGACCACCGGCAGCCCCAAGGAGGCTTCGATTTCTTGAGGGCTGGGGGCCTTCTCCCGGCCGAAGGCCAGAGCGGTGGGCACCCGGAGCCCGGCCATTTGGTAAAGGGCCTTGCTCAATTCTTTGTCCATGGCCAGGGCCGAGGCCAGGACCCCGGAGCCCTGGTAGGGAATCTCCAGGAGGTCCAGGAGTCCCTGCATGGCGCCGTCTTCCCCGCCCCGGCCGTGCATGATGATCAGGGCCGCCTGGATTTCCGGGGCGTCCTGCACCAGCTTGCCCAGGTCGGTGAGGGGATCGTAGCGCCGGATGTCATATTTGCTTTTGTCCAGGGCTTCATAAACCTGGGCGGCGCTTTTTAAGGATACTTCCCGTTCTGAGGATTTGCCCCCGGCAATCAGGGCCAGCCGCATCTTTTCCATGTTATCCTCCCCCTTAAGGATAGTGATCAGGTTTCAGGTTTCAGGTTTTGGGCCACCCCGGTTTCCAGGCCGGGCTTGAAACAAAAGGCGCCGATTACCTGACTTTGAACTTTGAACCTTGAACTTTGAACTCGTAATCGCCGTTGACCTTAAGCAAATCCGGGGGGGTGAGGCTCAAGGGCGCAAACAGTTTCTCTTCCAGGACCTGGGTCCTGAGCTCCATGACGGCGATGCGGGCCCGGGCCTCGGGGGTGCGGCCGTAGCGCACCATCAGGTCGGCGAAGCGCTCCCCCAGACTGACCACCCGGTCGTGCAGCACCCGCTTGTCGGCGTAATTGACCACTTCGGCCTCCCGCAGGGGCCGGGGGTCGGCCGCTGCTTCGTCCAGGCGCACGTGCTCCCGCACCACCTGGGCCAGCTCCGGGTAGCCCAGGCCGGCCAGGATATCGGCTCCGAAATGAGCGTGATTATTGGCCGTGCCCAGACAGGCGGTCTTGCCGATATCATGAAGTAAGGCCCCGGCGCTGATCAGGGACAGGTGCAGTTCGAAGCCCGCCGCGGCCAGCTCCCGGCCCAGCCATTCAGCCACCTGCATCACCCGGAAGCTGTGCTCCCGGATGTTGGGCAGCATGGCGTGGTTGTCCATCAATGATAGGCAGTCATGATATGAAGGTAACGGTATAGTTGGCAGTTTCATTTTGATTCGTTTGGGGGAAAAGGGTAAAAGGGGAAGGGGAAAAACCTTTTCCCCTCTTCCCCGTTTCCCCTTTAACCCCTTTCGCACAGCAAAATCCCAACCTCTATTAGGCTTTTCTCACTAACACCACCGCATAGGCCGCGATGCCCTCGCCTTTGCCGGCGAAGCCCATCTGTTCGGTGGTGGTGGCCTTGAGGTTGATGTCTTCCGGGGCCAGGCCCAAGACCGGCGCCAGCTTGGCGGTCATCTCCGGGAAATGCGGCCCCAGCCGAGGCGCCTGGCAGACCACGGTGGCGTCCAGGTTCACCGGCGCATAGCCCCGCTGCCGCACGATCGCCATGATCTTTTCCAGCAAAATCAAGCTGGAAATGTCCTTAAAGGCCGGGTCCTGGTCCGGGAAGTGCCGGCCCAGGTCTCCGGCCCCCACCGCGCCCAGCAGGGCGTCGCCGATGGCGTGGCTCAGGACGTCGGCGTCGGAGTGGCCCAGCAGGCCCAAATGATAAGGGATGGCGACGCCCCCCAGGATCAGGCGGCGCCCCTTCACCAGGCGATGGGCGTCATACCCCAGACCGACTCGCACGCTTCTTTTTCCTCATCAGGGGCAGGATGGCCTCCGCCAGGTTCAGGTCCTCCGGGGTGGTGATCTTCAGGTTCAGAGGCGAGCCCGGCACCACCATCACCGGGACCTTAAGCTCCTCCACCAGGGAAGCTTCGTCGGTGCCGTAAAAATTGCGGCTGTAGGCTTCGATGAAGGCCCGGCGCAGCAGGGCCGCCTGGAAGGCCTGGGGCGTCTGGATCTGCCAGATGTCCTTGCGGTCCAGAGTCTGGCGGATATGTCCGTCGGCATTGACGGCCTTTAAGGTATCCTGGGCCGGCAGCCCCAGGACCGCGGCGCCGTGGCTCCGGGCCGCCTGGATGACCCGGCAGACCTGCTCCGGGGTGACGAAGGGCCGCACCCCGTCGTGCACCAGCACAATCTCCAGGTCGTCCTCATTTTTCAGGGCCTTGAGGGCGTTATAGACGCTGTCCTGGCGTTCCTTGCCCCCGGGCACCAGGCGCAGCACCTTCTTGAAGCCATAGGGGGAGATGACCTTCTCCTGGCAGTAGTCCAGTTCTTCGGGGTGCACCACCAGGGTGACCTCCCGGATTTCCTTGATCTTCTCGAAGAACTCCAGGGTGTGGGCCAGTATGGGTTTGCCCGCCAGCAGCAGGTAAGGCTTGGGGGTCTTATTACCCATGCGCAGGCCGAGGCCGGCGGCGGCCACGATGGCGACAATCATGCGGAAGGGGCCTCCAGGGTCCCCTGGCGGGAGACGACGCCGGCCCGGCCGGGCAGGCGCCGGGAGGAAACCTGAGCCACCGGGATCTTCTCCGGCTCCCGCAGAAGCTCCCGGGCCCAGTCCTCCAGGCGGAAAAATTCGACTCCCTGTTGCCGGGCGCAGTGCAAGAGCCGGGCAAAATCGTGCAGGAACGGCCCGCCTTCCATTTCGGCGTGAATAGTAAGCACCTGGGGGCGCGCCGGAATCAGGCGGGACATGACCAGGTCATTGAAATCCCCTGGCCGGCAGCCGTCCAGACCCAACGCCTCATCCAGGGTAGGCAGGGTGGTGGGTATCTCCAATACCTTAGTGACGGTCTGGCCGAAGCGGGGGAAATAAGGCGCAACCCCCCGGGTGTCACTGGCGTAAAGAAACTGCTGGGCCGCCTGGGCCTCCCGGCTGGCCCGGCTGCACTGCCAGCCGGGGGCCGCGAAGGAGCAAGCCCGGCGGCCTAACAGGGCGGTCAGGGTCTCCTGTCCCCGGCTGATCTCCCGAGAGACTTCGGCGGCGGACATCTGAAAGAGCCGGTCGTGCCAGCGCACGTGGTCGTAGCCGTGCAGCCCCACTTCATGGCCGGCCGCGGCCAGGCGCCGGGGCAGGTCCGGGGCTGCGGCGGCTATCAGGGGGGCGGGCAGCAGGGTGCCGTAACACATGGTCTTCAAGCCGTAAATCGCCGGCGCCCGGGTGCGCAGCATCTTTTGCAGAAAGCCCTGTTGTCTAAAGACCCGAAAGACGGCCTGGCCGGAGTTATCCGGCCCCAAAGCCAGGAAGAAGCTGGCCTTGACGCCCTCCTCCGCCAACACCTTAAGCAGGGCGGGGACCCCCTGGCGATAACCTTCCAGGGTGTCCACGTCCACCTTGAAGGCCAGCCGCGGCGGTGAAGAGCCGGTTTTCGGTTTTCGGTTTTCGGTTTTCGGTGGTAAAAATGTGGCCATTATCAGAGATGTTGCCGGCTCATGTCAACCTAGCTTAAAGCCAGAGCTTTGAATTAATGCTCATTCCCCCGCGCAAGCTTGGGAACGCAGGAAACTGCTTACTGCTCACTGCTTATTGCTCACTGTACTACGGGCTTCCTCCAGGAACGAGTCCAGGGTAATCTTCAAGGAAGTGGCCAAATCCGTCTTGGGCTCCCAGCCCAGCAGCCGCCGCGCCTTCTCAATGGAGGGCTTGCGGCTGGTGATGTCCTGGTAGCCCTTGCCGTAGTAGTCCTCGTGGCGGGTCTCGACAATCTCCGAATAGACCCCGTCGTCTTTATGATCCGGGTGCTGCCGGAAGAGGTCCCGCAGCAGGTGCGCCAACTCCTTGACCGAGGCCTCGTTGTCGGGATTGCCGATGTTGAAGATCTGCCCGTTCGCGGCCCCGTCATCGTTCTCGATGATCTTCATCAGGGCGTCAATGCCGTCTTCCACGTAAGTGAAGCAGCGTTTCTGATGACCGCCGTCCACCAGCAGGATGGGCTCCCGCTGCAGCAGGTTGAGGATGAATTGGGTCACCACCCGGGAGCTGCCCTCCTTGGCGGCGTAGAGGTCGTCCAGCTTGGGGCCGATCCAGTTGAAGGGGCGGATCATGGAGAACTGCAACTGCCCGGCCTGCCCGTAAGCCCAGATGACCCGGTCCAGCAGCTGCTTGGAGCAACTGTAGATCCAGCGTTGCTTGTGGATGGGTCCCAGGACCAGGGTGCTGTCGTCTTCGGAAAATTCCCCGTCCGGGCACATGCCGTAAACCTCCGAGGTGGAGGGGAAGATGATGCGGGTGCCGTACTGGACGCACTGGCGGACGATGCGCAGGTTTTCTTCGAAGTCCAGCTCAAAGACCCGCAGCGGCTGCTTGACGTAGGTCATGGGGGTGGCGATGGCCACCAGGGGCAGGGCTACGTCGCATTTCTTGATGTGGTATTCGATCCATTCCTTGTTGATGGCGATGTCGCCCTCCAGGAAATGGAAGCGCGGATGTCCCAGGGCCTCCTCCAGCTTGTTGGAGTAAAGGTCCATGCCGAAGACTTCCCAGTCCCGTTCGCCCAAAATGCGCCGGGTCAGGGCATTGCCGATGAAGCCGTTCACGCCTAAAATCAGGATTTTCATTAGATTCCTAATCTCAATTACTTGTCTGCGAAGTTTTTGGACGGGGTAAAAGGGGAAAAGGTTAAAAGGGAAAAAGGGGAAAACCATAAGCCCGCTGCGGTTCAAACATTATTGGCTTTTTAACCCTTCTCCCCCTTTCCGCGTTTTCCCTTTTCCCCCAGTTTCTTTGATATTCTCGTTCCCAAGTTGCACTTGGGAACGTCATTAATTCCCAAGCTGCGCTTGGGAGGCAAAGCTAAGCTTTGCCCTTTATTGGGTTCCCAAGTACAACTTGGGAAACAGTTTTTTTCCTTTTCTCCCTTTCCCCTTTTTCCCTCTTACCCCAGTCTTTCCCCCACCAGGTAATCCCAGGTGGCCACGACTGGCCCTAAAAACTCCGGCTGGCCCTCCCATTGGGCCTGGGTGATGAGGAAATGGCCGTTACCGGTGGCCACCAGCAGTCCCTCGCCGGGGAGATATCCCTCCACCAGGCCCGGCCGCCGGGGGCCGGGGGCCGCGCCGGAAGGCTCAGACAGGGGCTTGCCGGCCCAGATGAACAATTTCTTGCCCCATATCTGGGTGAAGGCCCCGGGATAGGGGTGGGTGACGGCCCGCACCAGATTATACACCGAGACCGCGTCTTTGTCCCAGGAAATGAGGCCGTCTGCCGGTTTGCGGCCGCCGAAATAAGAGGCCCGGCTCTGGTCCTGGGGCAGACGCGGCGCCGTGCCGGCCCTAAGCTTCGGGTAGGTCTCCTGCATCAGACGCCCGGCGGCCACCGTCATTTTCGCAAAAAGAGTGAGCGCGGTGTCCGCCGGGGTGATGGCGACCCGTTCCTGCCCGACGATGTCGCCCTTGTCGGGTTTTTCCACCATGTAGTGCAGGGTGACGCCGGTCTCGGTTTCGCCGTGGATCAGCACCCAGTTCACCGGGCAGCGGCCCCGGTAGCGGGGCAGCAGGCTGCCGTGCATGTTCAGAGCGCCCAGGCGGGGCGCCTCCAGCAACGGCCTTTTCAGCATCAGGCGATAATAGCAGGAGAAAAGAAAATCCGGCTCCAGGCGCCGCATGACTTCGACGAATTCCGGGGCGTTGGGGTCCCGGGGCTGGTAAACCGGCAGGTAATTCTCGAAGGCCAGGTCCGCGACTGAGGCGAACCAGCGGTTTTCCGCCGGGTCGTCGGCATGGGTGGCCACCGCGGCGATCTCGTCGCCGAAATGGCGGCATTGATCAATGAGGACCTCCAGGCAGGCATGGCCGATGTTGTGGTAACCCAGGAAGATGAGGCGCATGGTAAGACCGGTTTTCAGTTTTCGGTTTTCGGTTTTCTGTTAAAGATAATGCTGGCTTTCCACGGCAGATAACACCGGGCCTTGGCCAGCATTCCTTTAATTTCTTCGGCGCTGGTCACAGGCGCACCCCTTCACGCCGCACATTTTCGAATAAGGGGCTTTTCCTTTCTTCCAGCCACTTTTCCGGCACCGGGAAAGTAGCAATGAGCACATTGTGGTCCAGGCAAATGTCAGCCACCCCATCCCCAATCCGGTCAATTTCCTGGCTGGGGCTGACCATGCCCTCCAAGGTGATAAGAACATCTATATCCGAATCCGGGTGAAAATCGCCCCGGGCATAGGAGCCATAAAGGTAAACCCCCCTCAAGCGGTCACCATAAACCTTGGCTAAATACTCCAGCAATTTTTTTAGCGCCTGTTGCACGGGTGGGGGAATTTTTCGCCCAGACATGGATTAACCTTACTCTTCCGGCCCCAAAGTCTGCCGGATGACGAAGCGCGGCCGGCCCCGCACTTCGCGGTAGATGCGGCCGACGTATTCGCCGATCAAGGCCAGCCCCAGGGTGTTGAGGCCCACGAAGACAAAGAGGATGGCGAACAGGGTGAAGACCCCCTCCACTTCCGGCCCCACGAAGATGCGGCGGATAAACAGGTAGAGACCGAAC
>CAZOCQ010000064.1:0-14932 GCA_964578335.1 uncultured Desulfobacca sp. | reverse complement strand
ACAGTATGGCGGGCCGCCGCTCGGCCGTGTCCATGAAGCAGGTGGGCCTGAACGTCGCCTCCGACCCCTTCATGCGCTCCGCCTATCTCGGGGTCAAGGGCGGCTTCCTGGTCATCTCCGCCGACGACCCCGGGCCCCACTCCTCCCAGACGGAGCAGGACTCCCGCTTTTTCGCCATGTTCGCCAAAATCCCGGTGCTGGACCCGTCCAGCCCCCGGGAGGCCAAGGAAATGGTGCCTGTCGCCCTGGAGCTTTCGGAGGAATATGAACTCCCCGTGATGCTGCGGCCCACCACCCGGGTCTGCCACGCCCGGCAGCATATTTTGTTGGAGCCGCCCCAGACGCTGGACCGTCCGGCCCACTTCGAGAAGAACATGCGCCGCTGGTGCGCCACCCCCCAGTTTCTGCGGGAGCTGCACCGGGAACTGAATGAAAAAATAGAGAAAATCGCTTCCGAGCCGGAATTTTTTCCCCTTCTCACCGCCGGCGACGGCTCCCGGCCCCGGACCTGCATTATCGCCTCCGGCGTCGCCTTCGCCCACGCCTGGGACCTGCTGGACGGCCTGGGCCTCCTGGGGAAGATCGATTTCTTCCAGGTGACCATGCCCTATCCCCTCCACCGGGAATTTATCCGCCAGGTCAATGGCAAATATGAAAAAATCCTGGTCCTCGAAGAAACCTACCCGGTCATCGAGCTGCAATTAGCCCACGGCTCGGTCCGGGGCCGGCGCTCCGGGGCCGTGCCCCAGGAAGGCGAACTCACCCCGGACGTCATTCGCACCGTGGTGGAAAAATTCCTGGAACTGCCGGCGGGACCTGCCTCCCCCGCCCCCCAGGGCGACGCCACCCGGCCCACCCTCTGCGCCGGCTGCGCCCACCGGGCCGCGTTCTACGCCATCCGGGAGACCTTCCCGGAGGGCCTCTTCCCCGGCGACATCGGCTGCTACACCCTGGGGATGAACCTGGGCGCGGTGGACACCTGCCATTGCATGGGTGCGGGCCTCAGTCAGGCCGCGGGGTTTTTCCACGCCTACGCCGCCGCAGGTGATAAAATTCCCGCCATCGTGGCCACCATCGGCGACTCCACCTTCTTTCACGCCGGGATTCCGGCCCTGATCAATGCGGTTTTTCACCACGCCCGCATCATCCTGGTGATCCTGGACAACTCCACCACCGCCATGACCGGGCGCCAGCCCACCCCCCAGACGGGCCTGACGGCCTCCGGGGCCCCGGCCCAGGCGGTCTCCATTCCCGATCTGGTGCGGGCCTGTGGGGTGAAGTTTCTTAAGGAACATGATCCTTACGAGTTGCTGGGTTTCATGGAGGTCTTGAAAGAAGCCGACCGCTACTGCCGCGGCGAGGCCGGCGGCCCGGCGGTGGTCATCGCCAAACACGCCTGCATGTTGGACCGGGAGGCCCGCAAGTCCCAGGGGGTCTATGAAATGTGCGTCAGCGACTGCGTCGGCTGCCTCCACTGCCTGGAGAATTTTGAATGTCCGGCCCTGACCCTGGACGAGGCCCGCGGCCAGGTGGAGATTGACGGGGTCCGCTGCGTCGGCTGCGGCGTTTGCGTCCACGTCTGCCCCACCGGGGCCATTGAGGCGAGGCCCAGGTCGTAGCGGCGAACCTGGTGTCCGCCCATGGGCGGGCACGGAGGCCCGCCCCACCATTGTTTGAGCAAGAAGGAGCACTTTTGAAGCAACAAATCATCGTCAGCGGCCTGGGAGGGCAGGGGGCCCTCACCGTGACCCGCCTGTTGGCCGAGGCCGCCGCGGCCCTGGGGCTGGAGGTGATCACCTCCGAGACCCACGGCATGGCCCAGCGGGGCGGCACGGTCATCTCCATGGTGAAGGTGGGGCCTTTCCGGGGACCTCTGATCCCCGCCGGGGCCGCGGACGTGGGAATTTTCCTGGCCGAAAAAAACCTGGGGGTGCACCGGGGTTACCTGGCCCCGGCGGCCCGGGTCTTCGTCAACTCCGGGGCGGCCGGCGATTACGACCGGGTGGACGCCCGGCGCCTGGCCGCAGAACTGGGCGCGCCGGTGGCCGCCAACCTCATCCTGCTGGGATTTGCCGCGGCCCAAGGCGGGCTTTTTTGCGGGGTGGAACTTCTGGAGCGCTTAATCATGGAGAAAATTCCGGCCCGGTTCCGGGAGCTGAACCTGGCGGCCCTCCGCCGGGGCGCCGCCGCGGCCAAAGAAAGTTGAAAGTTCAAGGTTCAAAGTTCAAAGTTAAGAACATCCTCTTCTGACCTTGAACCTTGAACGTTGAACTTTGAACTAATGAGACAGGAGACTGTAAGTATGAAAGAATGCCCCCGGCACCAACAGAACTTGGAGAAATGCAACTGCACCTATGAACCTTGCGAACGCAAAGGCATCTGCTGTGAGTGCCTCCACTATCATCGTAGCAGCGGCCAGTTGCCCGCCTGTTACTTTAGCCCGGAGGTGGAGCGGACCTATGATCGCAGCATTGCCCGGTTCATAAAGTCATCCCGGCAGTAAAATCACCACTGGCATGAGGGGCTGGCAAAGAGCCAAATTTTATGTGATTCGCCACCACACCGGTCTGACGGTCTGCGGGCTGTCGGCCGTGCTGTTGGTGACGCCCCTGGTGATGAGCAATCCCTACCGTCTGGGGATTCTCAACCTCATCGGCCTCTTTGTCATTGCGGTGCTGGGCCTCAATCTCTTCATCGGCTACGCCGGCCAGATTTCTTTGGGGCACGCCGCCTTCTTCGGCCTGGGGGCCTACGGCTCCGCCATCCTCACCGCCACCTATCATCTGCCGCCCTGGCCCGCCCTGGGGCTCACCGCCCTCGCCGTGGCCGCCACCGCCCTGGTCATCGGCCTCCCCATCCTGCGCCTCTCCGGCCACTACCTGGCCATGGCCACCCTGGGATTCAACTACGTGGTCCACAGCATCTTCGTGCAGTGGGACGCGGTGACCGGCGGCCCCAGCGGCCTTTCGGGGGTGCCGCCCCTGACCCTGTTCGGCCTCAGTTTCGACAGCGACGTGAAGTTCCATTACCTGGTCTGGACCTTCGCCCTGGCGGCCCTGACCCTGTGCCTCAACCTGGTGCGCAGCGGGGTGGGCCGGGGGCTGGCCGCCCTGGCCCAGGACGAAGTGGCCGCCTCGGCTCTGGGGGTGGACGTCAGCCGGGCCAAGGTAGGGGTCTTCGTGCTTTCCGCGGTCTTCGCTTCGGTGGCCGGCAGCCTCTACGCCCACTATTTCGGCTACGTCAACCCCGACGGCTTCAGCATCTTCAAATCCCTGGACCTGGTCATCATGGTGGTGGTGGGCGGCCTGGGCTCCATCTGGGGCACCCTGTTCGGGGTGGGGTTTATTACGGTGCTGCCTCATGTGGTGGACTTTTTCGAGACCTACTCCGATATCATCCACGGCCTGATCCTGGTGTTGATCCTGCTGTTCCTGCCCCAGGGCCTGGTCACCGGCCTGCTGGATTATGTCCGGCTCCGTCTGGCCCGGCGGCGTCTGGCGGGCGCCGGCCAGTAATCCGGGCCGAGGAAGCTGTAGCGATGATTTATCTAAAAACCTTCTGGTTCTGGACGGTGCTGCTGCTGGTGGCGGTGGCCTGCGGCATTCTCCGGGAGTTCTGGCTGGTTCCGGCCTTGGGCCTGCAAGCTGCCAGAGTAATCGGGTCCCTGGTGGTCTGCGTGCTGTTCTTTGGCCTGATTTATAGGTATATCGGCAAATTTGCCAGCCCGTCCCAGGGCTTTCTGGTCAAATTGGGCCTGTTCTGGATGACTTTGACGATCCTGTTTGAGTTTGGCTTCGGCCATTATGTGATGGGGCATTCCTGGCAGGCCCTGGGGGCCGATTACAATGTTTTTGAGGGAAGGCTGTGGCCTCTGGTGCTGCTGGTGATCTGGTTCGGGCCGCTGCTGGCCGGACAGTTAAGGGGTTATTTGCGTGGCCAGCGATCTGCTTAAAATAACCGGCCTCTCCAAACACTTCGGCGGTTTGCCGGCCCTTTCCCGGGTGAGCTTCAGCGCCGCCCGGGGGCAGGTGACCGCGCTCATCGGTCCCAACGGCGCCGGCAAGACTACCCTGATCAACTGTCTCACCGGGGTCCTCCGGCCCGACGGGGGGGAAATCTGGTTCGACGGCAAGGATATCGCCGGGCTCCCGGCCCACCGCGTCGCCCGTCTGGGGATCACCCGCACCTTCCAAAATCTCCGCCTCTTCCCCCGCTTGTCGGTGTTGGATAACGTTCTCTGCGGCCTCACCATCCAGGCCGGGGACTCCCTGCTCCGGGCCCTGCTCCGCCCCCCCGGGTTGCGCCACCGGGAGCGCCGCCTCAAACTCACCGCCCTGGAGGCCCTGGACACCTTCGGCCTGGCCGACAAAGCGGGGCTGCCGGCCGCAGTCCTGCCTTACGGCGACAAGAAGCGCCTGGAGATGGCCCGGGCCTTCGTCTCCCAACCGCAGCTCACCCTGCTGGATGAACCGGTGGCCGGTCTCAACCCCGAAGAAACCGCCCAAATCGCCGGCCTCATCCGGCAGTTGCGCCTCTCCGGCAAGACCATGGTCCTGGTGGAGCACGACATGGAGCTGGTCATGGGGGTCTCCGACCAGGTGGTGGTCCTGGACGGCGGCAGCCGCATCGCCGCCGGCTCCCCCGAGGCGGTCCGCACCAATCCCCTGGTGCTGGAGGCTTACCTGGGCCGGATGAGCGCCACGGCCTGAGCCGCGCTGATGCTGGCCACCATTCAAAAAGAGCTGGAAAGCCTGGGAAATGCCGGCCAAGCCGCCATTCTCCAAAGGTTTTTCAAGACCGGGCCGGGGGAGTATGGCGAGGGCGACCGCTTCCGGGGCCTCCGGGTGCCGGTGGTGCGCTCTTTGGCCAGGAAATATCGCCACCTGCCGCTGCCTCAGACCCGGCAATTGCTCCAGTCCCATTTTCACGAAGACCGGTTGCTGGCTCTGTTGATCCTGATGCAGTACTACAACTGCGGTGACGAGGGCCGACGGGAAGAAATTCATCGGTTTTACCTGGAGAACGCCAGGTGGGTCAATAACTGGGACCTGGTGGATGTTTCGGCCCCCCTTCTGCTGGGCCATTACCTGGAGGACCGCTCCAAGGACCTGCTGACCGGTCTGGTCGCCTCCAAGAATTTATGGGAACGCCGCATGGCCATCATCGCCACCTTCCACTTTATCCGGCGGGGACACTTTGATGAGACCCTGCGGATCGCCGGCCTCTTGCTGGGCGACCCCGAGGATTTGATCCACAAAGCCGTGGGCTGGATGCTGCGGGAGGTGGGCAAGCGGGAAATGGGGGTGGTCACGGCCTTCCTGAAGGCGCATTACCGGCACATGCCCCGCACCATGCTGCGTTATGCCATCGAGAAGTTCCCCGAGGAGCAAAGACAGGCTTATCTAAGAGGCACGGTGACCTGATCCGGTCGCGGCTATGCAATTCGCCTTTAGTTCGGATATAATAAAAACTGCGAGTCCTCAAGCTCAGCAATCCGGCTCATTAACCAGCCAATTGCCTCTGACCAGCGAAAAAAGTCGTCTTCATGGCCCCTAGACTCTCAGAGTTGCAGGATATCCTGGCCGCCGTTCTGGATGCCATTCCTGCCCCCATCTTTGTGGTGGACGATGACGTGCAGATCGTGGGCTATAATCTGGCCGCCTCCCGGATGTTGGCTCAGGACCCAAAATTGGTAATAAGGCGCCGCGCCGGTGAACTCCTGCATTGCCTCCACTCCAGCGAGTCGCCCGACGGCTGTGGCCGGGCCGAAGCCTGTCGGGAGTGTCCGGTGAGGAATTCGGTCAACGAAGCCCTGGGCGGCCGGCAGGTGGTGCGCCAAAAGGCCAGGATGGAACTCATCCAGGAGGGGCGCGCCCTGGAGATTTATCTGCTGGTGACCACGGCGCCCTTCAGCCACCAGGATAAATCCCTGGCCCTGCTGATCCTGGAAGATATCAGCGAATTGATGGAGTTAAAGAACATCCTGCCCATCTGCTCCCATTGCAAGAAAATCCGCAATGACCAGGAATATTGGCAATCAGTGGAGAAATATTTTAAAAAGCACCTGGACTTGGAATTCACCCATGGGATTTGCCCTGAATGCGCCAAGAATTTCTACGCGGAATATCTGGCGGATTAGGCAGAATTCGCAGATTTCCCAGGGAGACGCGTCTCCCGGCTCCTGGAAAAAATTAGGGCGCGCGGTCCCGCACGCCCCGGGGCAAAATTCCCAGTTCAGTACCTTGGCAAGGTCCTGGCTGAGAGGCTATTTCATGGAAATGACGAGCCCGTCGGCCCCCAGGTTCAATTGAACTCCTTCCTGATCCGACTTGAGGTTGATGACCACGCCCTTCTCATTGCGCATGATCAAGCCGGCCTTGCCTTTGATCACCGCGGCGCCGGCGCTGGCGGCCAGGTATTTGCCCGCCAGATCTGAGGGATTTTTCAAATTATAAACATCTCCCCGGGCGTTGAACTTGGAGACGCCCACCGCCGCCACATTCAGGCCCTTGATGTCAAATTGATAGGTTTTCCCTTTGAATTTCAGGGTGCCCCCGCCCCAGGTCCAGCCCAGTCCGGCCGCCACCTGGGTGGAGTGCATGGTGATCTCACCGATGGGGTAGGGGTCCGTCGGTTGGGCTCCCGCTACCCCGACGGTGAGCAGGAGCAAGGCCGCCAGGGCCATTGGCCAAAACCTCTGTTTGTGATATCGCATATTGGGTCCTCTCTTTTAAATTAGGTTTATCAACACCCTGAAAATTAAGGTCCCGATTCCGGATGTCAAGCAGTCCTAGCGCATCTCGATATTAAATCCCTGGGGGCCGATGGTCAGTTGCACTCCTTGTTGGATGGTATAGAGATTGATGAGGACGCCCCGCTGATTTTGCATGGTGAAGCCTCCCCCGCCGCCGGCCACGGCGATGGCCGCCCCCACCGCGGCGTAGTTGCCGGCCAGGTCGGAGGGCCGGCGCAGATTATAGACGTTGCCCACGGCGCTGATATTGGAAAAGCCCACGTCACCCACACTGATTCCCGAGACGCGGAAAGGATAAGTTTGTCCCTGGAACCGGAGGACTCCCTTGCCCCAACTGGCGCCGACCCCGGCGGCGAAGCTGGTCAGATCAACGGAAACCGTGCCGGAAAGGTTGGCCGGCTGGGCCTGCACCGGAGCCGCCGCCAGAAGCAGCGCCGTCATGGCCAGCAGCAATGGAATCGGTATTCTGGTGCGCATCAGTTTCCCATCCTCCTGAAAATGGATAATCAATCCCTGACACCCAAATAGTATAACCCTCAGCCCCAATGTCAAGCGCTAGGTCGGCGGCGCCTTAAGGCGGGACCAGCCACTTTAGCTGGACACGCCGCCTCCGGACGGTTAAGATGTTGAGCAAAATCGCCAAGGAGGGGAGGGCGGAATCATGCTCCTCTTTTTGCGCATATTCTCCACCATTCTGGCCATCAGCCTGCTCCTCACCGGGTTGCTGTATTTCTTGCGCCGGCGCTTCGCCAAGACCGAGGTAGGCATGGAACACCTCCATTCCTCGGTCTTCTCGCTGTTCACCACCATCTATGGCTTTTTTTTGGGCTTTGCCATCGCCACCCTGTGGTCCGCCTTTCTCAGCGCCCAGTCTAACGTCACCCGGGAGGCCGACGCCGTCGTCACGGCCTATCGGATTTCCCGGACCTTGCCGGACTCCGAAACCTTCCGCCGTACCTTAACGGACTATGTCCGGAGCCTGGTGCAAGATGAGTGGTCCACCATGAAGCATGCCTCTACTTTGGACCGGAAAACCCAGCAATATTGGGATAAAACCTGGGAGGCCTATATCGCCCTTAAACCGGCTGATAAGAGTGACTACGATCTCTACCTGCAAGTGGGCAGTCACTTAAGTCAGGCCAGCCAGCAGCGGCTCTCGCGGCACCTGGCCACTAAGAGCAATCTCTACCCCCCCATCTGGGTGATCATTATCTTCGGATTCGTCACCGTGCTTTATGGGCTCTATTTCAGCCATGTGCAACAGAACCTGGTGCGCCTCATCTTCGACGGCATGGTGATCTTCGTGGTGTTGTGCTGCATCTACTTCATTTATGACATTGATACGCCCTTTTCCGGTTATGTGGTGGTGACCCCGGAGGTTTTCGAAATAGTCTACGCCAGGATGGGGGCCTTGCAGTGAGGGGGGACCAGGCCGCCCCCAACCGCTTTAATCCTTTTTTTCTAAAAATTTTCCGTATCCGGCGGATTATGCTATAAAAGAGATGTTATGATCGGGGGCAAGGACTGCAGCACCGCTTAGAGTCGAGACTTTCCAAGGCTGGCGGCAATTTTCAATCGGATGTCTTAACCGGATGAGGATTATAGATGGATGAGAGGAGGAGGTCCCAGCGGATATCGGTTTTTTTGGAAGTCAAAGAAATTGATGGCCAACCCCTGGATGACGCCTATGTCTTAAACTTCAGCGAAACCGGGGTAAAAATTGAGACCCCCCGCCAATATGCTCCAGGGAAGCAGTTGCAAGTCATTTTTTACCTGCCTGACAAGGTCACGGCGATTTCCCGCAAGGGACAGGTGGTCTGGGTTTCCCCCGACAACAATAAACCGGGGAACTTCCTGGTGGGCCTGGAATTGGCGGATGAATGGGAGTTGGGGAGGTTGATGCCCGATTAAGGCCGCACCGTCCGGCCTCAGCCGACGCCGCCAGGGGCGTCCCATTTAGGCGAGGTCAGGCCGAATTCTTTTCCCTTTTTTCCCGGCTCCTTGAAATCGGTCCTGGCGATTGCCAAGTTAGTTATGGGAGGCGCACAGCTTGAGGCGCTCTCCTGGAACTTTCAATCGCCAAGGAGAACCTGATGGATATTGACCACCTGACCTTACCCCGGTTGATGGCCGACCTGAAGCAGGCCGCGGCCAACTGCCCCAAATGCGAAGGCACCCGGGAAACCGTGTTCACCGCCCGGGGCCGGGACAATATCGTTAATTGCCTGGAGTGCGAGCCCATCCATGACGCCTTGCAGCACCTGGAGGCGGCCTTGAAGCTCCTGAAAGATCTCTAGCTTATCCCCGAAGGGCGGGCTCGGCCCGCCCTTTTCTTGAAAATTCTCGAACCGCAATTAGTTAACCGGGCAGACCGGGTGCGGCCTGGACTTGCCGTACGCGGCCGCCGCGGCCTTAAGTTGCCGCTGTCCCGCCGGCGACAGGCCCAGCCGGTCCAACTCCTGGGCCAAATCCTCCGGGCCGCCGGCCCCGGCCAGATAACCGTTCACCCGGGCCGCGGCCGTGGAGTCAACCAGGTCCCTAACGACCGGATAAATCGCCTGGAACTCGGCCAGCAGCTCCGGCGCCTGTCGCAAAAAGTGCTTCTGATGATAGTCCTCGGCCAGGTAGAACTCCCCGGCGGGTAAAACCTCGGTATAGACCCGCCCCTGCAGCCGGGCCGCCACTTCGTTTCGACCCTTGAGGGCCAGGCGCAGCTGCGCCTTGTCGTGGTAAAAGACCGCCGCCTTATACTGCCGGGACCAGGAGGCCACCCCCGGACTGTGGCTCTCCCAGAAGACCCGCAGCAGGTTTTCGTAAGAGACCTGCCGGGGGTCATAATCCACCTGCACCGCCTCCGTGTGATCGCCCAGCTGGCGGTAAGTGGGGTTTGCCAGGGTCCCGCCGGTATATCCCACCCGGGTGCGCACCACGCCTTTAATGGACCCGAACCGGGCCTCGACTCCCCAAAATCACCCCAGGGCGAAGGTGGCGGTCTCGTGTTTGACTCCCGCCGCGGCCGCGTCCAGATCCGGCCGGGCGTTATTGCGGTTCCTGACAGTCTTGGTTGCTGACATAAGTTGCTCCCCCGTTTTTCCCGGCGCGTCCTTGGCGTTTAAGGCGATGGTGATTAAACCGAAGCCCAGCAGCAACGCGGCGAATACGGGCAATTTCAGGCGATAGCTTTTGGCCATGGGCGGATTTGCCTGTGCTTAAGCGCTGACCGGGCGATAGTAGGCCACTCCGTCGCCCCACCAGGTCAATTTGTATTTCAGCCCCATGACCTCCAGTTGGGGCCGCACCCAGAAAATCAATTGGGCCACCAGGCGCCCGTGCAACGGATGGGGAAAAACGCCCACTACCAGCCGCACCGGCTCCTCCGAGGCTTCCCGGAAAGGATCGCTGCCGTAGTGGTGGTCGGAAAAAGTCGGGTCCATAAAGCTTCTCCTCGCGGGCCAGGCTGCGGTTTCTGGTCTGCCGGAGCATCAGGCCCAGCGGGTAAATGTCTTGGTTATGCTAATATTTTAAGGCTCAATCAGTCCGTGGCAAGTCCTGCCAGCCTGGACAGCCGCGCCCCAAGCCAACCGGGACTTGCAGGAATGATTCCGGAGGCTTATCCCGGGAAATGAAAGTCCACGTCATCGGGGTCCCGGCCGGCCAGGCGCCAGCCCCAGCGCATTAAAATGCCCTGCCAGCCGAAATAGACCGCGGTTAAACTGATGATTCCCAGCAACTGCAAGAAGCCCTCGCTGGCCGCCACCAGATAGACCAGCACCCCCATGACCAACAGGCCCAAGACCAGCACCAGGATTTCGGGGAGATGTTTCATTCATTAAAAGTAACCATTTTTAGGGAAAGGACCAGGGTTGTCGCCTCATTAATTGCCGCCCTTTCCCAGAATTATCCCATTGCCTATTGAACGCCTCCGGCAAGGGTGATAAATTTAGATTTCCGGCGTCAGTTTGAACCAGCCTTAAGCTTGACTCAGCCAGCCGGTTTTTTTCTCAGCAGACAGGAGGACGATGCAGTGGCCCTAGTCGCCCCGTTTAAGGGGCTGCATTATAATCTTGCCAAGGTGCCCAATCTGACCGAAGTGGTCACGCCGCCCTACGATGTGATCAAGCCCGCCGAGCGCGAGGTCTTGGCGTCTCGGAACCCTTATAATATGGTCCATCTCATCCTGCCCCAGGCCCTGCCGGGGGATGATCGGCTGCGGAACCGCTACACCCGGGCCGCCGCCCTGTTCCGCCAATGGCAGCAGGAAGAGGTGCTGGTGCGGGACCCCGAGCCGGCCTTTTATTATTGGGAGACCGATTTTGAGTTTCAGGGACAGCTCCGGACTCGCAAGGGGCTGGCGGCCCTGGTGCGTCTGGAGCCTTTGCGCGGCGGGGCGATTAAGCCCCACGAACAGACCTTCTCGGCGGCCAAGGCCGACCGCCTGGAGCTCTTCAAACAGGCCCGGGCCCATTTTTCCCCGATTTTCTCCATCTACCCCGACCCGGAAAACCTGGTCCTGGGCAGGCTGCAGACCGCCTTGCCGCCCACTCCCCTGGAGGATTTTGTGGACACCCTGGGTTATCGGCAGCGCCTCTACCGGGTGACGGACCCGGAGGCCCTCCGGACGGCCCACCAGGCCATGGCCGGCCTGACTCTGTTCATCGCCGACGGCCACCACCGCTATGAGACCTCGCTGAACTACCAGAAGCTCCTGAAGCAGCAGTATCCCCAGGCCTCGCCCCAGGCCCCCTTCAACTACACCCTCATGTACCTCTCCAACATCTTCGACCCGGACCTGGTCATCCTCATGGCCCACCGCCTTTTGGGCGGGCCCCGGGTGAAACACCTGGACGAATTCAAGGTCCTGGGGCGTCTGAAGGAATACTTCGAAATTATCTCTTTGCCCGCGGCCGACGAATTCGGGGAGGCTTACGAGGACTTCCTGCAGCAAAGCCTGGCGGAGGTCCCACTTCAGGAGACCGCCTTCATCCTGCTGGGCTTTGGCCGTAAGGCCTGGCTCCTGAAGATGCGGCCCGGGGTGCGGCAACAGACCCTGGCCCGGCAGATGCACCCGGCCCTGGCCCAACTGGACGTGGCGGTGCTCAATTATCTGATCTTTGAGAAGGTCCTGGGACTGGACGCCAAGGCCCAGGACGACCAGGAGACCTTCAAATATTCCAGCAAGATCAGCGAAGCGGTGCACGCCGTCACCTCTCGGGAGGCCCGCCTGGCCTTTATTCTCAACCCCACCCGCATCGAGCAGGTGCAGGAGGTGGCCTCCGCCGGCCTCACCATGCCGCGCAAATCAACTTATTTCTATCCCAAGGTGATGTCCGGTCTGATCATGAACCCCATCAACCCGGAAGAGGAGATCGTCATCCCAGGAGACCGTTAGGGCGGGTCCCAGTGGCACAGGCCTCCGGCCTGTGATCCACAGGCTGGAAGCCTGTGCCACTAAAACGCAAAATTCCGCCTGCCTCTTGCCAGCCGTGCAATTAATTAGTAAATTAGTAAGTGATTCCTTGAAGGAGGCCGCACTGATGGGCGAGGACACCGTTTGCCGGTCGCGCATCCTGGTGGTGGATCAGGAAGATTGGGTGCGAAATTTCTTTTCTTCCGTCATCAAACTTTGCGGCTATGAGGACTTCACCCTGGTCAACTCCGTGGCCGAGGCCATGTCGGCCCTGGACCGCTGCCCCTTCGATCTCATCATCACCGACATCAAGCAGGCGCACCACCAGCGTTTCCTGGAGCACGTGCGCTCCCACCATCCCAGCACCCGCTTCATCATCATGGTGCAGCAGCGGGCCCAGGTCCAGCACGTGGTTTATTATGAACAGGTGGACATCGTCTTCAAGCCCCTGAGCCTGGATGAAACGGTGCGCAAAATCAGGCACGCCCTGCGCCAGAAGCAACTGCACCAGGCGGAGGAAGAGTTCAAGCGCCTGAAACAGGAAGCCCTGCGGCTCTTTCTGGGCTAAAGGATTTACCACCAAGACACCAAGAAATCACCAAGGAATAAAGTTAAAAGGCAGTATGGGCGACGCCCATACTGCTTTTTCAGCTTCTTGGCGAATCCTTGGTGCCCTTGGCGCCTTGGTGGTTCGTAATGCTAAAACTGCGACAGGGTGCCCAACCGCTTGGCCTGGCGCACCGCCCAGGCGAAGACTGCCAGGCTCAGGGGCAGCAACACCGCCGCAAAGGCCGTGAGGATGAGAAGCGGGGCGGCCAGTTGGGCGACTCCCTGGCCGTTGAGCACCGCTTGGCGCAGGGCCTCCAGGGCGTAGGTGAAGGGTAGGCAGCGGGAGACGAGGCGGACCCACTCCGGCAGAATGGCCAGGGGGAAATAGACCCCGCCCAAGAGGGCGGAGAGGCTGCCCAGGATGGAGGTCATGGGGTCGCCCTGCTTGAAGAGGAGGATGAAGGCCGCGGCCAGGATGCCCAGAGGCAGATGGGCCAGCAGGGTGAGGAGCAGGGCCAGGGCGGTGGCCGGGAGGTTGGCCTGGCCCAGGGCCAGGCCGAAGAACCAGAACCCGAAGGCCAGGTAGAGGAGGATTTCCAGCAGGGCCGAACAGAACTGGTAGAGCATGGAAGAAAAGACGATGGTGGCCAGGGAAGTGGGGGTGACCAGCATGGCCTCCAGGGTGCCGGTGTACATGCCCACCAGGATGTTGCCGGAGACGGCGCTCAGGGCCACCGCCTGAAAACTGGCCAGGGCCAGGCCCAGCACCACGAAGGGAAAATACTGGCCGCCGTAAGGCTCCAGTTGCGGCAAGGCGGCGCCCGCCACCAGCCGGGCCAGGAAAAAGAAGGTGACGAGCTTAAAGAGGATGGTGCCCACCCTCCAGACGAAACCGAAGGGATAGCTGAGCTCTTCCCAGAAATCCCGGACCAGGAAGGCCCCAAGTTTAGCCAGGGGCATGACTGCCTCCCCCTTCGACCACCCGCCGGTAAAGGGCTTCCAGGTTTTCCCCGGGGTCCAGGCTGACTTCCAGAAATTCCCCGTCCCGCAGGATAGCCAGGCGCTGCCCCAGCTTCCGGACCTCCTCCAGGTTGTGGGTCACGGTGATCATGGTCTTGCCCTGTCCTTGCAGTTGGGCCAGCAGTTCCCGCACTTCCACCGCAGTGATGGGGTCCAGGTTGGTGGTGGGCTCGTCCAACAGCAGGATATCGGGCCGGTGCAGCAGACCCCGGGCCAGATCGAAGCGGCGCTTGATGCCGGTGGAACAGGCAAAAAAGCGGCGGTCCAGGTAAGGCTCCAGCTTCAGGCTCCTGACCACCGGAGGGATGGCCGCCCGGGGGTCCAGGTCTTGCAGACGGGCGAAGAAGGCCAGGTTTTGCCATCCGCTCAGGCGCCCGTAAAAGCTCTCTTCGTTGCAGGTGATGAAGCCCAGATGGCGCTTGGCCCGGCGGGGCCGGGCCAGGGCGTCGTGGCCCTGGATGAAGATGCGCCCTTGGGTGGGGGTCAGCAGGGTGGCCAGGAGTTTGATGAGGGTGGTCTTGCCGGAGCCGTTGGGGCCGATGAGACAAAGGCCCTCGCCGGGCTGGAGTTCGAAGGCCGCGTCCTTCAAAGCCCAGACCCCGGGCGGGCGCCGCCCGGTCAGCAGGTGGCGCAGCTCGAACTGGGGGAAATATTTGCTGAGGCCGTGAACGGCCACCGCCGAGGTCGGCATAAGGGATAGGTTTCAGGTTTCAGGTTTCAGGTTTTAGGAAAACCGTTATTAATACCAATTTGATGTCAAAAATAGAGCAACAGATTGGTAGGGCGGGCCTCCGTGCCCGCCTCCTGTCTGTCTTGGAAATAGGCAGAAAAAGCCTCCCGCCGGTTAACATTCTATCTTTGCCGTCAAATTCATACAAAATGGTTTTTTTCTGTCTTCGAAAAAGTAGTCAGTAGCCAGTAAAAATGAAGAAATCCAGAATACTTACCCCCTCTCCCCCAACTGGGGAGAGGGTTGGGGTGAGGGGGGAAAGGCTTTGCATACTTCGCGGGTGGGCCGCAGGCCCATGTGGAACTGCTTCCCAAGTTGCCGCCAGCAACGACAGAGTGGACTTAAGCCATTTTTGGGGGCGCCGGCCCCCCATTGTAACCGCTTCTCCTTTTCTCGAAACTCGGAACTCGAAACTCGGAACTCATCAGCCCAACTGGCGCCAGAGGCGGATGCCGGCCGGGGGCTCCGGCGC
>CAZOCQ010000063.1:0-15104 GCA_964578335.1 uncultured Desulfobacca sp. | reverse complement strand
ACCAGGGCCGGGTGGATTTGGTGATCCTGGGGGCGGACCGCATCGCCGCCAACGGGGACACCGCCAACAAGATCGGCACTTACAGCGTGGCGGTGCTGGCGGCGCACCACGGCATCCCGTTCTACGTGGCGGCGCCCCTGTCCACCGTGGATTTTGCCATCCCCGACGGCAACCACATCCCGGTGGAGGAGCGTTCCGGGGAGGAAGTGACCCACCTGTGGGGCGAGCCGGTGGCCCCGGCCGGGGCCCCGGCCCTGAATCTGGCCTTCGACGTGACCCCCAATGAAATGATTTCCGGTATTATCACGGAAAAGGGCGTGTTGCGGCCGCCCTTCACTTCCAGCCTGAAGGCAGTTCGGCCGTTTTGAGGACGAAGCTCATGCGCAAGCGGCTCATCCTGGCAATGTTACTGGCAGTATTGGCCCTGTCGCAGCCCGCCCTGGCCGCCGGGCCGTATAATATCCACTTTCCGGCCGGCCAAACCGGCATTGACCCCCAGGCGGTGACGGTGGTGGGCTCGATGCAACATTACCGGGTTAAAAAGGGCGACGATCTGCTGGAGATCGCCCGGCATTACGGCCTGGGCTACTCCGAAGTCGGGGTGCTCTACCGCCACTGGGACCCCTTCCTGCCGCCGGTGGGGGCCGAAATGACCATTCCCACCCAGTGGATCGTGCCGGACAGCCGGGGGCGCCAACTCATCGTCAACACCGGAGAAATGCGCCTCTATTACTTCAAGACCCCCAACCAGGTGTACACCTTTCCCATCGGCATGGGGGTGCTGGACTTCAAGACGCCTTCCGGGACTTTCAAGGTGGTCAATAAGAAGGTCAACCCGGCCTGGCACATCCCCAAATCCTTGCAGGCCAAATACGGCATGGCGGTGATGCCTCCGGGGGAGGACAATCCCTTGGGGGAGTATAAACTCACCCTCTCCTGGGGGGATTACGGCATCCACGGCACCCATATGCCCCTGGGGGTGGGCCGCCTGGTGAGCCACGGCTGCACCCGGATGTATCCGGAGCACATCAAGAAGCTGTTTCCCATGGTGCCGGTGGGGGCCTCGGTGGAATATATTTATGAGCCCGCCAAAATCGGCTTCCGCTCGGGACGGGTCTATCTCTCGGTGCACGAAGACGTTTATTTCAAAATCCGCTCCATGATCCTGCACGTGCTCGATATGCTGGAGCGCCGGGGTTTGTCGGACCAGGTGGATATGGGCAAGGTGTTGCGGGTGGTGGAAGAGGAGAACGGCGTGCCGATGGATGTCTCCCGGAGGGCTTGGAGCTCCGGGGACCTGAACGTCAGCCAGTCCAATTATTGAACAGCCTGCGTCCGGGAGCCCTTTCCTCCCGGCCCGGTTCCTGAATCAGGGGCGGTTTTCGAACCGCCCTTTTTTATTAACCGGGGAGAACAGCCGCCGGGCTTCATATTTCAGGTGAGCGCGCCTGTTTCACCTAATCGTGAGCGGCGTTCAAACCGGGATTAGCGGAGCCGCCTTTCTGCCAGCAGCGCAGCGGGGCGAAGTCCTGCGGCGGGCGGATTGTCCTTCTTACTTTCCTAACCGGGGGATTAACCCCCGGCTTCCCGGCATTAATCGCGTCAACCAGGCAAAGCCGGTCAATGAAGATCGGCCTGGCCCTAAAAGTCCGAAGGTGTGGCGGGCCTTCAGCCCAAACCACACCCTCTTCCTTTAAGCGGGGCTATACCCCAAATAACTTCTGAATGAATTACTTACTTACTCGCCCTCTTAGGGTTTTTTGGCGGCTTTGGGCTTTTTGACCTTTTTGGCTTTTTTGGCCTTTTTGACCTTTTTGCCGTACTTCACTTTGGCGCACACTTTTTCTGCCGCGTCTTCGGCCCTGGCGGCAGCCGCTTCAGCTTTGTTAGCCGCAGCGGAGGCGCGAGGTACGGGAACTTTGGCATCTTGTGCGGCCGCTTCAGCCTTTACTACGGCTGCGGCTGCCCGATCTGCAGAAGCCTTGGCCTGCTTCATGTACATATCGCACTGATCATAGTACGTTTGGCAGCAACCAGCACCTCCCAGCACCAGGGCAAAGACCGCGAGGAGAGCTAAAGGCATACCTTTTCTCATTGCCTTCCTCATCGATTACCCCCTTTCGGAGAGAATTTTTCACTCCCCATTAGCTGAACTACCCCAGGTGCTACTTCCGCATCTTCTTCATCAGGCAGGCTTCAGCCTTAGCCGCTGCAGCCTCAGCCCGATCAGCCGCGGCCTCAGCCTTGTCAGCCGAAGCCTTCGCGTCTGCCGCCGCCATTTCGGCGTTCCGTGCCGCGGTGTCTGCCTTAGCAGCCGAAGCCGCCGCCTGGTCGGCGTACATCTTGGCTTCGTCTACGCTTTTCTTGCAGGCGTCGCAGCAGCCTCCCACCATGACGGCAACAAACGCCATGATGATGGCCAAAGCAAACCCCTTCCTTACCAAAGCTTTCCTCATCATCTATCCCCCCTTCTCAAAGAGATGGTTAAAGGTTAAAGATGCGCACATTTAATAACAGCGGACCGAAAATATCAAGAAAAATTATGGCCTCAGGCGATTTTTTTTCACTTACCGGTTTCCCGCCGGCCATAAGTCCTTGATTTCGAAAAAATATAAGCATGGGGGGAAAAATTTCAAGAGAAAAACCGCGCCTGCTAAATTTTTTTTGGCTCCCATCAAAGAAATAACTACATAACTAATTGTTAATATTAATTAATTTTAGTTGCTCGTTTTTGCATAAGGAGCCATCTCCCCCCAATTTTTCCCCACCCGCAAATCCACCACCAGGGGCGCCTTCAGGGTGGCCACCCCTTGCATGACCCGGCGCACCACCCCGGCCGCCGCGGGCAACTCCGCCTCCGGCGCCTCAAACAGCAACTCGTCATGGATCTGCAGCAGCATCCGGGCAGACAAGCCTTCGGAGGTTAAGGCGGACTCCACCTCCAGCATCGCCTTCTTGATGATATCCGCCGCGGCGCCCTGGAGGGGGGTATTGATGGCGGCCCGTTCGGCCTCCTGGCGCAGCAGGCGGTTGCTGCTGTGCAATTGGGGCAGGCGGCGCCGGCGGCCCAGCAGGGTGGCGACCCATCCCCGCTCCCGGGCGCTCTGCAAAGTCTCTTCCAGATAGGCCTTAACCCGGGTGTGCCGGGCAAAATAGCGCTGGATGAACTCCCCGGCCAGCCGTTGGGGCACCCCCATCTGTTTGGCCAGACCGAAGGGGCTGATGCCGTAAATGATGCCGAAATTGACCACCTTGGCCTGCCGCCGCATCTCCGGGGTCACCAGTTCCGGGTGAATGGCGAAGACCTCGGCCGCGGTCTGCCGGTGGATGTCGATTTTTTCCCGAAAGGCCCTCAGCAGGATGGGATCTTCGGAAAAATGGGCCAGCAGCCGCAGCTCCATCTGGGAATAATCCGCCCCCAGGAAGACGCAGCCCGGCGCCGGGATGAAGGCCTGGCGGACCTGTCCCCCCAGTTCGCCCCGCACCGGGATGTTTTGCAGATTGGGGTCCCGGCTGGAAAGACGCCCGGTGGCCGCCACCGACTGCAAAAAGGTGGTATGCACTCGCCCGGTGGCGGGATTGACCAGCTTCAGCAGGGCCTCCACGTAGGTGGACTTGAGCTTGCCCAGGCTGCGGTACTCCAGGATTTTGGCCGGCAGCGGGTGTTCCGCCGCCAGGATTTGCAGCACTTCCACGTCGGTGGACAGGGCCTTGCCCTTGGTCTTTTTCTGGGGGGTGAGTTGGAGTTTCTCAAAAAGAATCCGGCCCAACTGCTGGGGGGAATTGATCAGAAATTCCTCTCCGGCCAAAGCATGGATTTCTTTCTCCAGGCGTTCCAGGGCCGCTTCCAGGTCCCGACCGAAGCGCCGCAGGAAGTCCTGGTCCAACCCGATGCCCCGGGCCTCCAGGCGGGCCAGGACGGCCAGCAGGGGTAATTCCAGAGTGACATAGAGCTCCCACAGCCCCTCTCGCTTCAGTTCCTCCCGCAAAAGCGGCCAGAGGTTGAGGGCGGCTTCGGCCCGGGCGGCCCCGTATTGACAGGCCAACTCCGACGGCAGTTCCAAAACCCCCAGGGGCCGGCCGGCCAGCTCCCGGGGCCCGGCCAGGTTGAGTCCCAGGTAGTGGAGGGCGACGTTTTCCAGGTTTTGCTCGTAACGAGCCGGGTCCAGCAGGTAGGAGGCCAGCAGGATGTCGCCGGTAAGACCGGCGGCCTCATAGCCGAAACGGCCGGCAATGAGCGTCGCGGCCTTCAGGTCGGCGCCCAGCTTGGCCAGCGCCGGGTCGGACCAGAGAGGGCCCAGGACCTCCCAGACGGCCTCAGCCGGCAGCTCCGGGGCGAAGGGCACATAGGCAGCGGCCCCGGCCTGCCAGGCCAGGGCCACCCCCCCCAGGGGCGCCAGCAGGGGATGCTGTTCGCCCTGCAAAAAAAAGAGGCTCAGGGCGCCGGCGGTCCGGATTTGCCCGGCCAGCCGCGCCAATTCCTCCGGTGACCGGACCAGCAGGCAGGTTTCGGGCGGGCGGGTGTCAAAGCCCAGTTCCTTGGTTAACTTGGTGAATTCCAGCTCCAGGAACAGGCGCCGCAGTTCCTCCCGGTCGGGGGGGCCGGGCTGCAGGGCCTCCAGGTCCACCTCCAGTGGGACGTCGCTCTCCAGCAGGGTGAGGCGGCGGCTCAGGCGGGCCTGGTCGGCGTACTGCTTGAGCTTCTCCCGCACGGCCTTCTGCTTGAGGTCGTCCAGGTGGGCCAGGAGATTTTCCAGGCTGTGGTACTCGGCGATCAATTTCAGGGCGGTCTTCTCGCCGATGCCCGGCACCCCGGGGATATTGTCGCTGGCGTCCCCGGCCAAAGCCCGGACCTCGACCAGTTCCTCCGGGGTTAGGCCGTACTTCTCCCGGATGGCCGCCGGGTCGTAGCGCGCCTCCTTCATGGGATCCCACATCTCCACTCCCTCCTGCACCAGGGGCAGGAGGTCTTTATCACCGGAGATGATCTCCACCCGGAAGCCCTGCTGCCGGGCCCGGCGCACCAGGGTGCAAATAATATCGTCGGCTTCGAAACCCTCCCGGCGCAGGGCCGGCAGGCGAAAGGCCTCGATGATCTTTTGGATATATGGGAGCTGCATCACCAGCTCCTCCGGCATGCCGGGACGCTGGGCCTTGTAGTCGGGAAAGTCGCGGTGCCGCTGGGTGGGTCCCTTGCTGTCGAAGACCAGGGCCAGATAATGGGGCTGGCGCTCCTTCAAGACCTTGAGGAGCATGTTGGTGACCCCGTAGGCGGCGTTGGTGGGCAGACCTTTGGAGGTGGCCAGCCCCCGGATGGCGTGGAAGGCCCGGTAGAAATAGGAACTGATGTCGATGAGATAGAGTACCCGGGGCGCCTCGGCCATGATTGCCCTCCGGTTTCACTTATAAACCCCCGGCCCCCGCCTGTCAATCAGTAGTCAGTTGTCAGTAGCCGGTAGCCAGGAAAAACCAAACCAGGGAGAGGTGGAGTGCGTTCTACGCACCATAGTTTAGTTAGTAAATCCGCCAGTTGCCGCTAGAGGCGGTCTATTCCAGGGTATAAACAAGATAGAGTATTGTTAAAGTAAATTATTTACTTCTTCATGAAAAAGTGCTATGGAATAATGTGAAAGTTTACAAAATAAAAACTTCCCTTTCTTAAAGTCAATTTTTAACTTTACCACTTTAGCGTAAGATCGCATAACCGCGCAAACCCTGGCCGGGCGGCCGGTGCGCCGCCGCTTGAAATCGTTTCATTTTTGGAGGTCCAAGGAAGGCCATTTGGTTTAATACAGTTATCGGTTGTCGGTTGTCGGTGAAAAAACATAGTGGTGATATTTTTGACTTGGCCATAGGAGGCAGGGACAATGACTCACATCAAGAGCACGTCATGGGCAATTTTTATCTCCCTGGTCATGGTGGCAGCCATGGTGCAGTTGGGCGGGCCGGTCAATTGGCTTGTTTCCCCCCTGCAAGCCGCCAGTGCGCTTTGGACCTGGCAGAGCACCGGGAACATGAACTTCGGCCGCGCCAACCATACCGCCACACTGCTGCCGAACGGCAAGGTCCTGGTGGCCGCAGGCTACGGCCCTTACGGCGAGTTTTATGCCAGCGCCGAACTCTACGACCCGTCCGCGGGGACCTGGTCCAACACCGGCTCCATGAATACCGGGCGAAAAATACACACCGCCACGCTCCTGCCGAACGGCAAGGTCCTGGTGGCCGGAGGGTGCGGGAGCGATAATCAACCTCTTGCCAGCGCCGAACTCTACGACCCGGCCACGGGGACCTGGTCCAGCACCGGCTCCCTGGCCGTTCCACGATACTACCACACCGCCACGCTGCTGCCGAACGGCAAGGTCCTGGTGGCCGCAGGTTACGGAGGCAGTGGGAGCAAAGGTTATCTTTCCCATTGCGAGCTTTACGATCCGAAGACGGAGACCTGGCTCAGTACGAATCCCCTGGGCTTCAAGCGAGTTGACCACACCGCCACCCTCCTGCATGACGGCAAGGTCCTGGTGGCCGGAGGTAACGGGGACAGCGGCGGTCTTACCGATGTCGTGATCTACGACCCGGAGGCGGGAAGTTGGGAAAGCACGGGTTCCATGAACGGCGATCGATATTACCACACCGCCACCCTCCTGCATGACGGCAAGGTCCTGGTGGCGGGGGGATGGCGGAACCCCGGCGCTCTTGCCAGTTCCGAGACCTACAATCCGGCGACGCGAACCTGGACTGAGACGAATCCTCTGAACGTGGCGCGATATTCACAAACCGCCACGCTTCTGCCTAATGGCAAAGTTTTAGTGGCCGGAGGTCACGGTAGTGGCAGCCTCATCCTTAGCAGTTGCGAGCTCTACGATCCGGCCACGCGAACCTGGTCCAGCACCGCGCCTCTGCCGACGGCGTTGGGGGCGCGATATCGTCATACCGCCGTGCTTCTGCCTAATGGCAAAGTTCTGGCGGCCGGAGGTATCAGTGGCTCCGGCTGGCCTCTTTCCCTTGCCGATCTCTACGTAACGGTAATTCCTTTACCTTTTCTGCAATTGTTATGGGGGAGTAATTAACCCGAATAATATGGCGCCCACCAGACAAGCTGGTATGGAGCCAAAAGTAGAAGGCGGCCCCCACCAAATAGGCAAATTTGATGACATCGTAAAAAGGGAGAAATTCCCTCCCCCTTGAGGGGGGAGGGTTAGGGAGGGGGTGGCAAAAATGCGTATTTCCCACCGCTTATCGCCCCCTCCCCTTAATCCCCTCCCACCAGGGGAGGGGAAAACTGACTTTTTACGACTTCATCAAATTTCCAGCGATGTCCGAGTTAGGTATGAAAGTTTATCAGGAGGACCTGTGAAGGAAGGTGGGCTTGGCGCGATGGTCGTGGCGGCGGCGCTGCTTTTGGGGGGCGCCTGGTGGTGGTTGGGCCAGAATAGCCTGTCCGGGGCAGGAAAGACAATGGCTGCCGACGCCTTTGTGACCAAGTTCGGTCTGATGGTTTTTACCGGCGCCCCCATCTGCCAGTTGCTGCTGCTGGATTAGACCTGGAGGCAGTCGAACGAGGGGACGGGGAAAGAAGATTGGCTCAGGGGGGCCGGGGGCTGCGGCCCCCCTTAGTTTTAATACTTGAAGGCGAGCTGGCCGCCGACGATATGACGGCTGTAATTATAGAGGCCGACGTTGGACTTATCCCGGGTAAAGAAGTAGTGGAAGTTAAGCTCAAAACCTTTGGGCAGATCATAAGTGAGCGTCAAGCCGGTAACCAAGACATAATCGGTGCGGTTGCTCTGAAAGGTGGTGCCGTTGTAAAACGGATTGTCAAAAGGCTCGTAGAGCAGGTCCACAAAGGCCAGGCCCCTGAACTTGTCGGTGAAGGGATAGAGGGCCGCCAGGAACAGGCGGTAATAGGAGCAGTCCCAGTTGTTGCCGGTGGCGAAATCGTGCTCATAACTGAGGCGGGCCTGGAGGAAGCCCTTTTGCTGTTTGAAGAAATAGTAGGCCCCGAGGCCGCCCCCGAAGTTTTTGGCGGAGCGGTCATCCTGGGGGAAAAAGATTTGATTCCAGTAATATTTGCGGTTAAACCGGAAAGCCGTTTCAATCCCGACGTGCTCATTCAGAAGATGGAGCCAGGTGGGGTTGACCAGGAAGCCGGTATAGTACTTGTCCGCCTCGAGATCCACGTAGTTGTAGCTCAGGGGCAGCCAGACGCGGCCCGCCTTGTAGCTGTAAGTGGGCGTAACCCCGAAATAATGGCTCATCACGTCATAGGAACTGATGACGGGGTGAAAATTTTGAAAATAGGAGTATTGGGTCAGGAGGCTGAAGGGCTTATTAGCGAGAAAGTTATATTCGAAGGTGGCGGTCTGGGTGAAGACCGCGTCCCCCTGGCCGGAGACCTGCGCCGCGGTGCCGGCCCCTCCCGGTTGCAGGGTGACGTTGGAGTCGTAGTCGAAGGACGCCCCCACCGTGGCCCGGAAGGGTTTGACCTCCTTCCAGCGCTTGTTCAGGATGCCCATGTAGCGGCTGGCGAATTCCGCCGTCTGGGTCTGGGGATTGAGGGCGACGGCCTCTGCCATGGTAGAGCGGGCTTCCTTGATGCGGTTGAGGGCCGCCAGGGCCAGGCTGGCCTGAAACTTGGCGTCCTGTGACACCTTGGGGTCGCCCTCAGCCTTACGGAAGTATTCCAGGGCGACCTCATAGCGCTGCTGCTTGGCTTCGGCCAGGCCCCGGAGGTAGGCCACCTGTCCCGGTTCATAACCGGTGGGCTCCAGGGCCTCCAGGAGAGGCACGGCCTCCTTGGGTTTATCCAGGGCCACCAGGGTGTCGGCCAGCAGGAGCCGGGCCTGGTTGAGGTTGGGCTTCAGACGCAGGGCCTCTTCCAGGTATTCCTTGGCCTTGGGGTAGTTGAGCATGAGGCGGTAAGTCTGGGCCAGCAAGAAGGCCTTTTCCGCGGTGTGGGTCCCCTTTTCCCAAGCTTCGGTCAGCGCCGCCAGGGCTTCGTCGTAATTTTCCTGTTCCAGGTTCTTGGCCGCCTGCCCCACCAAGACATCGTCGTAAGGGCTGACGCCCTGAGCCGAGACGCCGGACAGCATGGTCCCCAGCAAAACCAAAGTCAGGATCAGCTTGCCCTTAGTTTTCTTCATCCCCACGATTCCTCGCCTCTGTGGATTTGCCTCCCCCCGCTCGGCCATGCCTAAGATAGCATAATGACCACAATTGTAAAGGGATATTCTTCGGGGTGGGAGATGGTATATTGTAAATTCTTCCGGCGCCTGCGGAGGCCCCCGGTTCGAGGCGGGGGGCCTGACGCCGTTAATTTTGACAATCGCCATAATGTCTTAACAATGATATGGTAACGGCAAGAAACCCTTAAAATCGAGGTGTCTTATGCCTGAAGAGACCAAAGGCGCCGGTCCGGGTCAAAAAGACAAGTTCCACCGGGAATTGGGGGAATTGAAAGACCGGCTGCTGGAACTGGCCCGGTTGGCTGAGGGGGCCATCGAACGCAGCGTCTCGGCCCTGCTGAAACGGGACGCCGACCTGTCCCGGCAGGTCATCCAGGGAGACCGGCTCGTCAATGACCTGGAAGAGGTCATTGACGGCGAATGCGTCCGCCTCATCGCCCTGTTCCAACCGGTGGCCATCGACCTGCGCCAGTTGATGGCGGTGGACCACATCAGCGCCGAATTGGAGCGCATCGGCGATTCGGCCACCAATATCGCCGAAGAGGTCCTGAATCTCCAGCATTTGCCGGCCCGGCCCATTCATTTCGAGCTGTCTCGCATGGTCGAGGACGTCCGGGATATGGTGCGCCAAAGCCTGCAAGCCTTTGTCCACCAGGACACCAAACTGGCCCGGGAGGTCTGCCGGGCCGACGATGAAGTGGACAGCCTGGACCGCACCATCATCCAGGACCTGGTGCTGGAGATGACCGGAGACCCCGCCTCCATCCCGGCGGGGCTGTGCCAGGTCAACATCGTCCGCAACCTGGAGCGGGTGGGCGACCACGCCACCAACATCGCCGAACAGGTGGTTTACATGGTGGAAGGTGAATCCATCCGCCACCGCTGCCAGGGGTAAAAGTTGCGAGTTTGGGGGTGGAATTAGTGCCCCAGTGCAACTTGGGAACGATTGAAAATCTTTCTTGCAACGAGTAACGATATTCATTACATTATAGATGATTAAGACCTTCTCCCAGGCGTGGTTGGAAGAATTCTGGCGCCATGGCAAACACAAACGAGCGCCATCAGAGCTGGGAGCCCGACTGCTCCGCAAGATGGATATGATTAATCGGGCCGCGGCCCTCAAAGACCTGAAAGCTCCTCCCTCCAACCACCTTCATGCCTTGCACGGTGGCCGGGAGGGACAGTGGGCCATTTCGGTCAGCGGCGCTTGGAGATTATGTTTTCGTTTTGAAGACGGCCAAGTGTTCGACCTGGAACTTGTCCAATACCATTGATTAAGTGAGCAAGGAGGAAGCCGTGCTGCCTCGAAACCGACGTCCAACTCCACCGGGGGAAATCCTGCGGCACGAATTTTTGGAGCCTTTGGGGCTAACTCAAAAAAGGTTAGCTGAGGCCCTGGGAATTACTCGGGTGCGCTTGAGCGAGATCCTGCGCGGCAAACGGTCCATTACCCCGGACACGGCCTTTCGCCTGGCCCGGTTCTTCGACACCACTGCGGAGTTTTGGCTCGGTCTGCAAAGCGACCTCGACCTATGGGACACCCTTCAGGTTCATGGCACGGAATATGAAAAAATCAAACCGATAAAAGCAGCGGCTTGAATAATCCTTCGGTTGCTTTTTCCTGGCCACTGACCACTGGCCGCTGACTATTAGCACTTGCGCCTAAGTGTTGCTATTTGGGCAAAAATCCCTTATATCTCTTGACAAATTACGATTGGATTATTAAGTTTTAAACTTGGAAATTGGCTATGGAAATACTCATGGAGCTCTTAGGAGAGCGGGACACCCGGGTCTTAAAGACCGTGGTGGTCCAATATATCGCCACCGGTGAACCGGTGGGGTCCCGGACAGTGGCCAGGTTTTCGGGCCTGGGCCTGTCCCCGGCCAGCATCCGCAACCTGATGATGGATCTGGAGGAGCGGGGTTTTCTGTCGCAGCCCCACACCTCCGCCGGCCGTTTGCCCACCCCCAAGGGCTTCCGCTATTACGTGGATAATATTCTGCCCGTGCAGGAGTTGGGGCCCGCGGTGCGGGAGAAGATCCAGGCGGCCTTTGCCCCGCCCGCCGGCGAACCCCACGAGCTCTTCCGCCAGGCCTCCCGGGTGCTCTCCGCGGTAAGCGGCCACCCGGCCCTGGTCCTGGCCCCCCGGCCCCAGGGCATGCGGCTGAAACACATTCAGTTCATCAGCCTGAGCGGCGACGGCGTGCTCACTATCCTGGTCTCCCAGGACGACCAGGTGCAGACCCGCTTCGCGCGCGGCGAGACGCGGTTCTCCCAGGACCTGCTGGACCGGTTCAGCAACTATCTCAACGAGCTCTGCCAGAACCTCACCCTGGGGGAATGCCGCCAGCGCATCCTGGCCACCATGGAGGAGGAAAAGAGCCTGTTCGACCAGATGGTCTCCCAGGCCCTGAGCCTCAGCCGCCAGGCGCTGCAGAATGACGAAGAAGAGGAGCTCTTTATCGAGGGCACCAGCCAGATCCTGGACTACCCGGAATTTACCGAGGACGTGGCCAAGATCCGCACCATGTTCCGGGCCTTCGAGGAGAAGCACCGCCTCATCACCCTGCTGGACCGGACCCTGGCGGCCCAGGGAGTGCAGATCATCATCAGCCCCGGCGAGCACTTTCCGGAGATGCAACTGAGTCTGGTGGCCTCCTCCTACGGCGTCCAGCACACCCCGGCGGGCTCCCTGGGGATCATCGGTCCCATGCGCATGGATTATGCCCGGCTGGTGCCCATTGTGCGCTTTACCGCCTCCCTGGTCACCAGCCTGCTCAATCAGCGGCAGAGTTGAGGGCGGGGGTTGGAGGCGCCACCGAACTTTGGGAAAGTTTAAGGAGAAGTGGTTCATGACCTTAGCTAAACATAATAAGGGGAAGAAGCCTGAGGCCGCCGCCCAGGAGTCTGCCCCCGCGCCTGAGGCCGCGGCGCCGCCGCCGGCCGAAATGGCGCAATTGCAGCGCCAGTTGGAAGAAAAGACCAAGGAGGCCCAGGAGAATTACGACCGCTATCTCCGCCTGGCCGCGGAAATGGAGAACCTCAAGAAGCGGGCCGAGCGGGAAAAGGCCGATCTGCTGCAATTCGCCAATGAAAATCTGATTAAAGAGCTGCTGCCCGTGGTGGACAACCTGGAACTGGCCCTGCAACACGGCCGCCAGGCCGAGACCCCGGCCCCCTTCCTGGAAGGCCTCGAAATGGTGCACCAGGGCTTTCTCAAGGCCCTGGCCCGCTTCGGGGTCACCCCCCTGGAAGCGGTGGGCCAGGCCTTCGACCCGGCCTTCCACAACGCCGTGATGCAGGAAGCCGCGCCGGAGGCCCCGGACTGCTCGGTGCTCAAGGAACTCCAGAAAGGCTACCTGATTAATCAGCGCCTGCTGCGGCCGGCCATGGTGGTGGTGGCTCGCAATACTGCAAATACCGGTTCTCAAACCGATTCGACTGTTCAGGAGGAAAGTTAAATGTCCAAACCCATCGGCATTGATTTAGGCACCACCAACTCGTGCGTGGCCATTATGGAAGGTGGAGAGCCCAAGGTCATCGCCAATGTTGAAGGGGCTCGCACCACCCCCTCGGTGGTGGCCTTCACCGACACCGGGGAACGTCTGGTGGGCCAGATCGCCAAACGCCAGGCCATCACCAACCCCTTAAATACCCTGTTTTCCATCAAGCGCCTCATCGGCCGTAAATATAGCGATCCGGAAGTGCAGCGGGACCTGAAGATCCTGCCCTACAAGATCGTCCAAGCGGACAACGGCGACGCCCACGTGGAAATCCGCGGCCGCACTTACTCCCCTTCGGAAATCTCGGCCATGATCCTCACCAAGATGAAGCAGACCGCCGAAGAGTACCTGGGCGAAAAAGTCACCGAGGCGGTAGTCACCGTGCCGGCCTATTTCAATGACGCCCAGCGCCAGGCCACCAAGGACGCCGGGACCATCGCCGGACTCAACGTGCTGCGCATCATCAACGAACCCACCGCGGCCTCCATGGCCTACGGCCTGGATAAGAAGAAGGACGAGCGCATCGCGGTCTTCGACCTGGGCGGCGGCACCTTCGACATCTCCATCCTGGAGATCGGCGAAGGCGTCTTTGAAGTCAAATCCACCAACGGCGACACCCACCTGGGGGGCGACGACTTCGATCAGCGCATCATGGACTTCCTGGCCGACGAGTTCCTGCGGGAGCAGGGCATCGACCTGCGCAAGGACCGCATGGCCTTGCAGCGCCTGAAAGAGGCGGCGGAAAAGGCCAAGTGCGAGCTCTCCACCGCCCTGGAGACCGAAGTCAATCTGCCCTTCATCACCGCCGACGCCTCCGGGCCCAAGCACCTGCTCATCAAGCTGAGCCGGGCCAAGATGGAGTCCCTGGTGGCGGAGCTCATCGATAAGACTGAAACTCCCTGCCTGAACGCCTTGCGGGACGCCAAGGTCTCCACCCAGGAGATTGACGAAGTCATCCTGGTGGGCGGCATGACCCGCATGCCCCGGGTGCAGGAGAAGGTCCGCCAGATCTTCGGCAAGGAGCCCCACAAGGGGGTCAACCCCGACGAAGTGGTGGCCGTGGGCGCCGCCATCCAGGCCGGGGTGCTCAAGGGCGAAGTGAAGGACGTGCTGCTGCTGGACGTGACTCCCCTGTCCCTGGGCATCGAAACCCTGGGCGGGGTCTTCACCAAGATCATCGAGCGCAACACCACCATCCCGACCCGCAAGAGCCAGGTCTTCTCCACCGCGGCGGACAACCAGACCGCGGTGACCATCCACGTGCTCCAGGGCGAGCGGGAGATGGCCGATGGCAACAAGACCCTGGGCCGCTTCGAGCTCTTCGGCATCCCGCCGGCCCCCCGGGGCATCCCCCAGATCGAAGTGTCCTTTGACATCGACGCCAACGGCATCGTCCACGTGGCCGCCAAGGACCTGGGCACCAGCCAGGAGCAGTCCATCCGCATCACCGCGCCCAGCGGTCTCAGCAAGGAGGAGATCCAGAATCTGGTCAAGGAGGCGGAACTCCACGCCGAGGAAGACCACAAGAAGAAGGAACTGGCCGAGGCCCGCAACCAGGCCGACTCGCTGATCTACACCACCCAGAAGACCATCGCCGACCTGGGCGACAAGGTGGACGCGGCCACCAAGAGCGACCTCGAGGGCAAGATCGCCACCTTGAAGACCGCCATTGACGGCAGCGACGTGGCGGCCATCAAGAGCCGCACCGACGAGCTGATGAAGGCCTCCCACAAGCTGGCGGAGCAGATGTACGCCAAGACCGCGGCTGCCGCCGCCGCCGGCGCCGGAGCCGGAGCCGGAGCGGCGGGGGCCGGCCCGGGCCACGAAGAAAAGAAAAAGCCCGAAGAAGAAGTGGTGGAGGCGGAGTTCGAGGAAGTGAAGTAATACCAGGTTGCGACCCTAAAGGTTATAAAAATGTAGCCGCAGGCTTCAGCCTGCGCTTGGGCTTCAGCAAGCTGTGCCGCAGAATATCACCTGTTTGAGGGCAACCTGGTATAAGCCGTTTTCTCCGGGCTTATTGACTTACAACCCAAGCCAAAGGGCGGGATCATCCCGCCCTTTGGCTGTTTTGGCCTCAGCTTGTCCTGCTATCTTCCACCACTCAATTCTGGCAGTCCTCCCATCCAAACCCGCGATGTATTTCAATCTTATATCGAAAACTTATTGTTTATCTATCAAAATAGCAAAGTTATCTCTTAAATTTTTGTATCTACTCTTATTTTTATAAAATTATAAATTAATTATAAACTGCGATAATATTAATGGCAATGTTACTTTGAGTTTACGTATAACCCCTTGAAACAACCAATTTAAGAGTGTTTTCCAAAGCAGAAGTCAACCTATCAAACAAATCGAGCTGAATGATGATCCATTCATCTTCGTAACTTGGAAAAATTTTACTAATAACCCTTTGTCGGC
>CAZOCQ010000062.1:0-15136 GCA_964578335.1 uncultured Desulfobacca sp. | reverse complement strand
TTAATTTTTTTAACTTTTTAGGTTTTTTATTTATTTATTTATGTGTTTTTGTTTTTTCCCAGTCATTTAAAAAAAACTAGTTGACCTCAGAAGAGGTTTCATGCTTTCATGGGATCGGTTCCAGATTTCTCATGAAGGTCCGCCATGCCTTGATTAAAGCCCCTGGATGATAACTCGTTCCTCATCAGGGGCTTTATTGTCTGCAAGTTAATCATGAAATTGGGCCCGCCAAAGACATGGAAGTTTTGTGGCCGACAGGTTGTTCACCTCCCGCCAACCTTTATCTCTTGACCGGGGGATTCAAGTTGGAGTGGTGAAATTTTGCTTTGCTCGACGTAGCGGCGATGATGGACCAGCAAGGACAATGTGCTTCATAACCCCATTATTAATTTGATCAGACAGGGAGCCAGATCATGGAAAAAGGAAAGGGTATTGACAGACGGGATTTTTTAAAAGGAGTTGCCGCCGCGGCCTTGACGGCCGGGTTTATCGGCGCCAGCGATGCCAGGGCCATTGCCTGCCAGAATAAACCGTTTCCCCACGGTTTTCCCCACAACCTACAGCCCCCCCCCGAGATCAAGGGGTGGCCGGGGACTGAGAGGTATTGGAATAGAGTGCGCCAAACCTTCGTCCTGCCCGACAACTACATTCACATGAATACCGGCACCACCGGGTCCCAGCCCCTCTTCTCGCTGATCAATCTGGCGGTGTACAATCTTTACAAATCCATAGACCCTCGAGATTGGCAAATCAACCTCAACACCGACTTCCCGGATCTTTTCCCCCTGCTCAACAATTCGGCCATGGCGGCGCGGCAGGCCGCGGTGGCGGCGCAGTATGGCGCCAACCCCGATGAGATCGTCCTCTCCTACAACACCACCGACGCCTGCAACCTGTTCATTGCCGGCACGCCGTGGCAGCCGGGCGACCGCATCATCACCACCCATTGGGAGCACCCGGCCCTGGTCGGCCCCATGGCCTGGGCCCGGGACCACCGGGGGGTGGAAATCAAGATTGTGGAACTACCTTCCAACTTCACCGCGGCCACCACCGTCAACGACGTCTTATCACTGTTCGAAGCGGAACTCAGCCAACCTTTGGGGGCCGGCAACAAGCAGTACCTCGCCACCTGTGAGATCTTTTATAAAAACGGCTTAAGGCTGCCGGTGGACCAGCTCTGCCAGTTGGCCAGGAGTTACGGGGCCTTCAGCTTCATTGACAATGCCCACGGCTGGGGCATGATGCCGGTGGATTGCCATGCCTACGGGGCCGATTTCATCGCGGGCGCCGGCCATAAGTGGCTCTGCGGCGGCCCGGGCACCGGCATCTTTTATGTGCGGAAATCCGGCTCCGACCCATTGCCTCCGTTCGCCATGGGGAATTTTGTCTCTTACGGCAACCTCTTCACCGTTCCCAGCGTCAATTACAACAGCCGCACCTGGTCGCCGGCCGGGAGCATGCAGAACCGCGGCGAGACCAACACCCCGGCCCTCTATGCCATGAGCGATACCGCCGCCTATTTCAATTACCTGGGGGTCCAGAACATCTATAACCGCGGGGTGCAGTTGGGCAATTACCTGAAGGCCAAGGTCGCCGCCCAGTGGGGCGCCAACGCCCTCTGGGTGCAGCAGAACCCCGATCCGGCCTTTGCCACCGCCTTGACCGCCTTTAATCCCTTCGCTGGTAAAGACGACCCCAGCCAATACAGCACCATGAGAACGGCCATGAGCACCATCTTAACCACCTTGGCCGGAGAGGACCCCAAAATTTACATCCGGACCGTCACCTGGAGAGACCGCAAAACCGACCCGGCGGACAACCGTATAACTTTCCGGGTCAGCACCCACGGGGTCTATAACAATTTCGACCAGATCGACTATATGTTCGAGCGGCTGGTGGCGGCCGTCAACGCCAGCGGCCTGCCCCAATTGCCCTAGCGGGATTAACCGCCGGGCCAGAAGTAACGCTTGACAGGACGCCGGAACCGGCGTCCTGTCGGTTTTTTGGCCTCCTCTCCTCGCCGGTCGGGTTCGAGTTGGCTTAATTGTTGTTATTAACCCATTTCATTTAGGCCAATTGATTTTTTTCAAAAAATTATGTTATTATTATTTGCCAAAGCAGGCCTGTTTGCGGGGGACAATATCTGTTGGCTTTGGCGTGTAAAGATGGGACTCCAAGTATTATTGCAACTAAGGAATTCTTAACGGCAATTCGGATTCCACTTTGAGAAATATCTCCCTGCCATCCGGAACTCGCTCCGAGCAGTCCCCCCTTTGTGACCTTCTTATCCGTTTAGGAATTTATGCCGATTAGAGATTTAATGGTAAGCTCCCGAACTTCGCGGCCTCGATCTCTGGGAGAGGTATGTATTTGATCAGGGATTGGTACAGGCGCCGGAGGCAACCTCCTCTGCTCCCAGCCGGAGTCCGCTGGTGTTTGGCTCTCCTGCTGGTTTTAGCCGCAGTGGGGCCTCTGGGCGCCGATGATCTCCCGGAGATCAGGCAGAAAGGCGTTCTCCGGCACTTGGGAGTGCCTTATGCCAATTTCGTCACCGGCAGCGGCGATGGTCTGGATGTGGAACTGGTGAAGCTCTTCGCCCAAGAGCTCGGGGTCAATTATCAATACGTCCCCACCAATTGGGCCAACGTCATCAGCGACCTGACCGGCAAGAAGGTGAAGGCCAAAGGCGATAACATCGAAATCTTGGGGACAGCCCCGGTCAAAGGCGACATCGTGGCCAGCGGCATCACCATCCTGCCCTGGCGGCAGAAAGTCATGGATTTCTCCGTGCCTACCTTCCCCACTCAGGTTTGGCTGGTGGCCAGGGCGGATTCCCCTCTCAAACCCATTATTCCTCAGCATGATATCCAGCGGGATATTCGAGAGATCAAAAACCTGCTCAAGGGCCGCAGTCTCCTGGGCAAGGTCGATACCTGCCTCGACCCGGATTTATATGGATTGCGGCAGACCGGCGCCAAGATCAAGTTATTTCCGGGGAGCCTCAACGATTTGGCGCCGGCGGTCATTAACGGGGAGGCGGAGCTCACCCTGCTGGACGTGGCCGACGCCCTGGTGGCCCTGGAGAAATTTCCCGGCAAGATCAAGGTTCTTGGCCCCATTTGCGAGCAGCAGGAGATGGGCTGCGCCTTTGCCAAGACCTCCCCGCAACTGCGGGACGCCTTTAACCGTTTTCTGGTAAAATTAAAAGGTGAGGGGACTTACCAAAGATTGGTAAGGCGCTATTATCCCAAGGTTTTCGACTATTACAAGGATTTTTTCGCCAGGGAGTAGGATCGGCTCTGCGACCCACCGCGGCAACCGGAGATGACGCCAGTTCCGGGAAGGCGACTTTAACCGCGGTTCAGGCTAAGGAACGGCAGCTTGATGACCTTGCGCCGCAAACTGTGGAAGGGCCCCTATCTGGCCCTCGCCCTCACCAGCATCACCGTGGCGGTGTGCCTCGCCATCCTGTTGCTTAAAGTCTTTTGGGGACAGATGGCGTTAAAAGAATCCCTCCTGAATGACTTCGGGCAAGGTCTGGAAAAACATGCCGCCGCCTTGAGTTACTTCTACACCGAACGAAAAAATGACCTGAATAATCTTCCCACCAAACGCGAAATCTCCATCTATTTCGAAAACAAGGCCCTGGGGATGTCCCTGGAATACGGGTTGCGGGCCAGTCTCATCGCCATCCGGGAAAGTTTTAATCAGCTCTTGCGGGAGCGGTTGTTGGGCCGCGATCCAATCTACACCCGATTCCTCTTCGCCGATCCGGAAGGACGGTGCCTCATTGACACTGAAGAGGCTTCCCAGTCATCACCCTCGCACAATTACTGCCAGGAATTTCTGACGCCGGATAAGACCGAACCGCTCATCCTGGTCAGAAAACTGGACAATCAAGCGCAAATAATCGTCTCCTGCCCCTATTCTTTTAAGGGGCAGTATTCGGGCCAAATCATTGCCTGGATTTCCATGGAAACCATGCAAAAACATCTCATCGGCCCCAAAAGCCGGTACGGCAACAAAATTGTCAGGATTTTTTCCAGTCACGGTGACTTCTATTTGCCCGCGGATAATGAGGTCTCGATTAATTTGCCCGAGGTCACCACGCTGATGGCCACCAAGTATTGTCAATACTGCGTCACAGACTCCCAGGGCGCCTCGGTTGAGATGATTTCCGCCTTGGTGCCGATTCACGACACCCCTTTATCTCTGGTGGGCATCATTCCCAACCGGGAACTCATGGGATCGCTCTCCCCCTGGCATTTCCTGGTGGCCCTGGGGGCCTTGTCCCTTCTTTCCATGGGCGGCGGCGGCGTTGTCTGGTGGGGCCACACCCGTAATCTGATCTTGCAGACCCGTCTGGAAGAAGCGGCCATCCGGGAGCAGGAAATCGCCGAAAAAAACCGGCAACTGGAGGAAGAGATCGTCGAACGTAAACGGGCCGAAGCCTCGGCCCGCCAGGCCGAAGAGAAATATCGGGCCATCTTTGACAATGCCGTGGAGGGCATCTTTCAAAGCACCCCCGAAGGGGCGTTCCTCAGCGTCAATCCCGCCATGGCCAAGATGCACGGCTTCGCCTCCCCCCAGGAAATGCTCCAGGAAGTCACCGACATCAAGCAGCAGCTTTATGTCGATCCCCAGCGGCGGGATGATCGCCAAAAACTGATGGCCAGGCAAGGCTTCGTCCAGGGCTTTGAATGTCAGGTTTATAAGAAAGGGGACGGCAAGCTCTGGGTCTCCCAGAGCGCCCGGACCGTGACCGACGACCGGGGCAACGTGGTCTATTATGAGGGGTTTGTCCAGGACGTCACTGAACGCAAAGAGGCGGAAGAACTGTCCCGAAACCTCATCACCGCGGCCCCCATCGGCATTTATATCATCCAGGACGGCAAGTTTCAGGTGGTGAATCAATGGTTTAATGAGATCACCTCCCTTAGCAAAGATGAATTGGCCCGGATCAGCCCGGCGCAGCTGGCCCATCCCGATGACCGGCAGGAAGTGGAAAGAAAGGCCGCTCTGATGTTGGAGGGGCAGAGTTCCACCCCCTATGAATATCGGGTTTTAGGCAAAGGCGGAGAGGTCAAGTGGATCATGGAAACGGTGACTCCCGCCACTTACCGGGGTAAAGCAGCCATCCTCGGATTCTCCATGGATGTCACCGCCCACAAGGAACTGGAAAAACAACTGCTGCAGGCCCAGAAAATGGAGGCGGTGGGGAGATTGGCCGGCGGCGTGGCCCACGATTTCAACAATATGTTGGGGGCCATCATCGGCTATAACGAAATGATGCTGAAGCGCCTGGACAGCAGCGATCAGATCCATCATTACGGTGAAGAGATCAGGAAGGCGGCGGACCGGGCCGCCATGTTGACCCGGCAGCTCCTGGCCTTCAGCCGCAAGCAGGTGCTGCAGCCCCAAAGGCTCAACCTCAACACCATCATCAATGATTTGGAAAGGATGCTGCGCCGGCTCATCGGGGAAGACATCGACCTGGTGTTGAATCTAGACCCCACCGTGGCCACGGTCAAGGCCGACTCCGGGCAGATGGAACAGGTGCTGCTGAACCTGGCGGTCAACGCCCGGGACGCCATGCCCAAGGGAGGCAAGCTTATCATTTCCACCACCAATGTCCATATGAGAGTGGCGGTGGTCCAGGAGCAGGCGGATTTCGCCCCCGGTCCCTACGTTCTCCTGACCGTCAGCGATGATGGTCTCGGCATGAGCGCCGAGACCCTGGATCACATCTTCGAGCCTTTCTTCACCACCAAGGCCCTGGGCAGCGGCACCGGATTGGGGCTGTCCACCGTGTACGGCATCATCCGGCAAAGCGGCGGCTTTATTGAGGTGAACAGCGAACCCGGCCTCGGCACCTCCTTCAAGATTTACCTGCCCACCGTAGGAGAATCCCTGGAGCTGTCCAAGGGGCCCGGCATCGAAGCGGAGCCGCTGCGGGGCTGGGAGACCATCCTGTTGGTGGAAGACGAGGACATCCTGCGGCAATTGATCAAGAACGCCCTGGTTATGAACGGCTATAACGTGCTGGAGGCCCGCGGCAGCCGGGAGGCCCTGGCCATTTGCCAGGGCTATCGCGAACCCATCCACCTGATGTTGACCGATGTGGTGATGCCCCAGATGAGCGGGCGGGAGCTGGCCCTGCGCCTGGAGCAACTGCGCCCGGAAATCAAGGTGCTTTACATGTCGGGCTACGCCGAAGACGTCCTCTCCCGCCAGGGGGTGCTGGAGTCAAGCATTCCCTTCCTCCAAAAACCCTTCCGACAATATGAATTAACCGCCAAGATCCGGGAAGTCCTCGACGCCCCGCCCCAGGAGTGAGGCCTCGGCTCCTTTTCCTCCTCAGCTCTTCTTTTTCAACTGATCGGCCACCGACTGAATGGCCTTGGCCACGGCTTCCGGGTCTCCCAGGTAATAATGGCGGATGGGGGTCAGGTCGTCGTTGAGTTCATAGACCAGGGGGATGCCGGTGGGGATGTTGAGCCCGACGATCTCCGTTTCGGGAATGTTGTCCAAGTATTTCACCAGGGCCCGCAAGCTGTTGCCGTGGGCCGCGATGAGCACTCTTTGGCCGGCCCGCACCGCCGGGGCGATGACTTCGTGCCAGTGGGGCAGGAAGCGGGCCACCACGTCTTTGAGACACTCGGTGAGGGGCGCTTCTCCGGGCGGCAGACCGGCGTAGCGCGGATCGCGGCCTGGATAGTAGGGGTCGTCCGGCGTCAGGGGCGGCGGCGGCACGTCGTAGCTGCGGCGCCAGATCTTGACCTGCTCCATGCCGTGTTTCTCCACGGTCTCGGTCTTGTTGAGGCCCTGCAAGGCGCCGTAGTGGCGCTCGTTGAGGCGCCAGCTATGGTGCACCGGAATCCACATCAGGTCCATCTCCTCCTGGGCCAGCCACAGGGTCTTGATGGCCCGTTTCAGCATGGAGGTGAAGGCCACGTCGAAAACGTAACCCTCCTGGGCCAGGGTGCGGCCCGCCTGGACGGCCTCTTCCACGCCCCGCTCGGAGAGGCCCACGTCAATCCAGCCGGTGAAGCGGTTCTCCTTGTTCCAGATACTCTCGCCGTGGCGCAATAACACGATCTTTTTCATCATTTTCCTCTCGAGGAATTGTTCCGATAAGTTCCCAAATCTTTTGTGGAACAGCCGCCCCCGGCTGTTCAGGCACAAGTCGAAAACCTGCGCCGCCAATTCTTTCATCCTTTGCGGGTGGACCGCAGACCCAGGAGGAACTGTCCTGCCCTTACATATTAAAAGGAAAGCGGGCTTTTCTCAAGTGTTAAGGCCGGGCCGCCTTTGCCGGAGGGGAAGAATTGCGTCAACCGCAGAAGCGTGTTAAAAAAATGGCCAGGCTAAAAGTGGCTCGGTCGCCGCCGGAGCCGACGCGGCCGCCCTTGCTGGGAGATGCGCCATGATCGAGCAGATTCCTTACCTGGAACTCTACCTTACCACCGCCTCCTTCCTCTTAGTGCTTATCTACCACCTCCGCCTGGCCTACCGGGTGCGGCGTTATCCTCTGACCACCGCCATCGGCATCACCAACCACCTGCGGGGCCATTGGGTGGAGCACATCATGGAGGGTAAGAAGGATATTCTGGCGGTCCAGACCCTGCGCAACTGGGTAATGGCCTCCAGTTTCCTGGCCTCCACCGCCATCCTGATCTGTCTGGGGCTGATCAGCGTCGCCTCCAGCCCCGAGAAGATGGCGGAGATCACCCCCAGCCTCATGGAACAGGTGCGGGAACACCGGGTCCTGTGGTTGTTTAAACTGATGGTGCTCATTGTCAATTTCTTCATTATCTTTTTTAACTTTACCCTGGCCATCCGCTACTTCAACCATGTCAATTTCATGATCAACGTGCCTTCCAGCCTGGCCCACAAGATCACCCCGGATTACGTGGCGGGCATTTTGCTGCACGCCACCTTTCATTACACCCTGGGCATGCGGGGTTACTACCTCGGCGTCCTCCTCTTCCTCTGGCTCTTCGGGCCCATCTGGATGTTGCTGGGGACCGTAGTCATGCTGGGGGTGCTCCGCCATCTGGACGCCAAACCCGGCGGCGCCGCTTCGTAGCCCGCCCTCCCCCGCCGACCTCCGCTTGGCGGCCAAAGACTGCCATTCTCCTCGTCCGCCACTTTCTCTCCTCCATCTCTCGGCTGCCGACGGTGTTATATAATTTTTACACGAAAATGCGGGAAATCGAACCTCAGAATCAGGGTTGCCCTGATTGAACCAGCTTGGGAAGTCTTTAACAATAACAGCAACCAAATATGGGTTGCGGGCTTTTCGTCTGTAATGACCTCTTCGTCTCAGAGGATCCGATTTGGCTACTAATGATTTCATCGTGAAGATCGGTCAGGAAGAAATTGGCCAGATCTTGAATCGTAAAGAAAATCTGGACCACCACGACCAGTTGTGGGATTACCTGAGCCGCTATCGGACCCTGGGCTGGGACCTGGCGGTGGTCACGGCCCAAGGCGGGGCCGACCTGGGTTTGGACTTGAGCCAGCCCAAGGAGTCCTGGTGGAAGCAGTTGGCGGAGTTGGGCCTGGAGGGCATCCAGCTCAACTTGGGCATTCGCACCGGCCGGGCTTCCCATCTCCTGGTGCTGGAAGTCAACAAAGGGGAAGGCAACCTCTCCCTGGACCTGCTGGGGGACTGGCAGTCCCGGTGCGTGGCGGAATTGAAGAATTGCCGGGAACAGCACTATTATGCGCTGCCCGCCGGGGGACCGGCGCCGCCCTCCCACTTCCTGGCCAAGGAGGTCTTGATTTACGGCGAAGGCGGCCTGATCCTGGCCCCGCCCTCGGTGGAGCCGGATGGCAGGGAACCCTGGCGCTGGCTGAAGCCGCCCTGGGAAAGTCCGCCGCAGCCGCCGAAACCGGCGGTCTGGCGATTCCTCCGGGAACAGCAGGCCCCCGGCAGCGCCGACCTTGAGGAGATGCCGTCCTGGGACGAGATTTTTCGGACCGTCGCCGCCTATGAACCGGTGCTCAAGGCCCTGCTGATCCCGCCCAGCGACATGGAGCGCTATTATCGCGACATTCTGCAGGCGGCTCGGTTGGTGGGCCTGACCGATCGTCAGATGCTCCGGGGCCTGTTGTGGCATGCCCCCCAGGGGGATGTCCGACATAATCCGGAAAGATGGAGGGTTTTGCAGAATCAAATTCCTGAAGCCGCCCCGGAACCTGCGGCGTCTCCTCCGGTCCCTCACCTGTGGCCCGGAGGCGGCGCCTCGGCCGGGAGCCCCTGGCCCGGCCAGGTCCCGGCTCCGCCGCCCCCCGCCTTGGCGAGTGCAGGGGTGTCGGGGGCCCTGGACCTGCACCTGGGAGTGGGAGAATTGACCCGGCAACTGCTGGGTGAGACCGAAGCGGAATCCTCCTCCCCTCCCAAGTTTGAAAAGACGGTGTCGGGCCAGTTCTTTCAATTACTCGCCGCTCTGGGAGAGAAGGTTATCTCCGAAAGTTGCCGCAATGAAGCAATCCTGTCGGGCATGGGAGCCCAGGCCACAGAGTTGGAACGCCTGGTGGGGGAAATCGAGCAATGCCTCGTGCCTTCCGCCGCCGGGAATGCCGACCCCAAAACCGCCCCGCGTCTTCCGGCGCCAGGCGGTCCCATGGAATTTCCCTGGGGGGCCGGCATGAGTCCGCAGCGCCATAAGAGCAAGAAGCTCCAGGAGGTTAAGTCAATGGTCCAGGACTTTCTCAGCCAGAATCCTGACTTGGCCGGCGATCAAAACAAGGTCCAGATGGTGCTCTTCTGTCTGAAGAACTACGTGAGCATCAATCCGGACTATGCCGGCCTGTCGTTCCGGGATAAACTGGAAAAGGCCGGTCAAATGGCCAGGAGTTTTATGGGTCAAACGGCCATGACTTAATTGGCGTGGGCCGCAAGGAAGGGGCCGAACTGCCGAGCCCGCCGGACGGACTCGGCTCTGTTGGTGCCTAGAGGAGTAAATCAATGCCCAATGGTTTTTCCGCGCAAAGCCAGACAACTGCCTCCGAATCTCCGGCCATGATCTTGCAGATTGCCCGCCCCGACAATGCCCCGCCTTTGCAGTTTCCCGCGGTGGTGCGCAATCTGGCCGGGGGAGTCGTCACCCTCGAAGTGAACAATCCCTGGACCATTCTGGACTGGGACGCCCTCAAAGGCAAAGAAGCCTGTCTGCGCCTGGTTTCCGCCGACGGAGAGGTGAACGACCAGAAAGGCACGGTGGCCTGGGCCAGGTACTCCGTCCAGGACCAGCTGGGCGGCAAATTGCACCTGGGTCTGAAGCTGGTCGAATTCAATCTGGCGACCCATAAGTCCATCTCCGGACAAATAGAACATACTTCCAAAGATATCGTAGGCTTATGGGACCGCTGGGAAGAGGCCCGGCAGACCGCCTCGGAGTCCCCGCCTTATAATCCCAAGATCGTCTTGGGCGCCTTGGTTCTGCTTTTGGGTGGTCTGGGCCTGCAGTTCGCCGCGGTTAAGGGGGTCAAGTTTTTTGGCTGGTTGTTATGGTTTCTCGGCACCCTGGCCATTGCCACCCAGACCTTGCGCTATTGGAAAAGTCGCAAGACTTAGTTATAATAAGGTGCGCCTACCTTTGGGTTGAGGAGAAGACCTTGGCAGTTCCAACGAGAATCAAACTTTGGAGCATCGGCGGCGGCAAAGGGGGGATCGGCAAGAGCGTGGTCTCCCTCGGATTGGGAATGAGCCTGGCCCGCCTGGGCAAAAAAGTGATCCTGATTGACGGGGACCTGGGTGGGGCCAATCTGCACACCTTGATGGGGGTGCGTTATCCCCACGTCACCCTGGAGCACTTCCTCCTCAAAAAGGTGAGCCGCCTGGAAGACACCATCATCCAGACCGAGGTGGATGGCATCGGGCTGATCTGCGGGGCCGACGACATCCTCGGGGCCGCCAACCCCACCTACTCCCAAAAGATCAGGCTGCTCAACCAGATTGAGGCCCTGCCGGCCCAGTACGTCCTCTTGGACCTGGGAGCCGGCACCGCCTTCAACCTGCTGGACTTTTTCAATTATTCCGGCGGGAGGATCGTGCTCTTCACTTCCCAGACCACCTCCCTGCAGAACGCCTACGGGTTCATCAAGAGCGCCCTCTACCGCAAGATTTCCCGTGAACTGTCCAAAGACGACCAATTGATGGACCTGCTCTACCAAAGCAACGAGGGTAATACTCCGGGCACCATCAGCACGGTGAGCGAACTCCTGGCCCAACTCCGGGAAACGGCCCCCCAGCAATATGACCACCTGGTGGAATTGCTGATGAATTACCAGATCTTTCTGGTGGCCAACATGGTGAAATCCAACGCCGACCTGAAGTCGCCGGAGATCATTCAATCGGTCTGTAACGATTTCTTGAGCATCCAACCGGAGATCATGGGCCATGTCTCCTTCGATCCGACCATTGAGGCCGCGGTCAACCATATGACCCAGTTTCCTTTGAGCCACAAAAAGAGCAAGGCGGCCGGCGACCTGGCCCAAATCGCCCTGAAGGTCGTCAAGGAAGCCATGCTCCCCCGATCCAACTGGCGGCCGCAAGTGGACCCCTTGGACGAGGAAGAACTGCCGGTGGAGCCTCTCAGTCAACCTTCTTATGTCCACTGAGGCAGGCGCCGGGCGGCTCTGAGCTTATCTTAGGCGCCGGCTTTTGACAGTTGTGGAGCAATCATGAATCTGGCCCAGCGCCTCCTCAAGGCCGGGGTGCTCACGCCTGAACAACTCGCCCCTGCCCTCTTCCGCCAAAAGAAATACCGGGGCTTCCTGGCCAAACATCTCCTCGACCTGAAACTGGTCGAACCGCAGGTCCTGGAAAAATACCTCTTTCCCGCCCCCCCCGTCCCCAAGACCATGGAAGAAACCGGGCTCAACCAAAGCCTTCTGGTGCAGCTCCTCTTAAAGCTGGCTTACTTCCAGGACACCTTCTCCATCCGGGAGATGACCAGAGAACTCAAAATCCCCCCCCAATTGGTGGAGTTGATCGTCAACGCCCTCAAGCTGCAAAATCTCTTGTACGTCAAGCCCCGGGACATCTTCGGCGCCCGCAACCGCCTGGCCGTGGAGATGTATTTCGCCCTCACCGAACAGGGCAAATTCCAGGCCGAGCAAGCCCTGGACACCAGCCGCTACGTGGGGCCGGCCCCGGTTCCCCTGGAAGACTATTGGGATTGGGTGGAGGCCCAAACCATCAACCAGGTGCAGGTGCAGAGGGACCGGCTGGAACAGGTGTTCGCCGAGTTCGAACCGACTCCCGGCCTCCTGGACAAGCTGGGCCCGGCCATCAACAGCGGCCGCTCCATCTTCCTGTTCGGACCCTCGGGCAACGGCAAGACCATTACCGCCAACGCCATCGGCACCGCCTTCGAAGACACCGTCTATATTCCTTACTCCCTCTACGTCTTCGGCCAGATCATCCGCCTCTTCGATGAAGTCAACCATGAGCCGGTCAGCACCGAGGGCGTTTTCACCCAGCACGACCAGCGCTGGATCCTGTGCCGGCGGCCGGTGGTCATCGTCGGCGGCGAACTCACCGAAGACTCCCTGGACCTCAGGTTTAACCCGATTTTAAAATTCTATGAGGCCCCCCACCAGTTGCGGGCCAATAACGGCATCTTCATCATTGACGATTTCGGCCGCCAGAAGATCGCCCCCCGCCAGCTCCTCAACCGCTGGATGTATCCCCTGGAGACCCGCCAGGACTTCTGCTGCCTGCACACCGGCCAGCAGTTCGCCATTCCCTTCGATCAGTTGGTGGTCTTCTCCACCAATCTGAATCCCCATAGCCTGGCGGACGAGGCCTTCCTGCGGCGCATCCGCCACAAGATCTTCATCGGCTACATCACCCCCGACCAGTACGTCAATATCTTTCGCAAGGTCTGCCGGGAATTCGAGATGGAATTCGACGAAGAGATCGTCCGGGACATCATGCAGCGCTACTACGTCGCCACCTCCCGGCCCTTCTCCGCCTGCCACCCCCGGGACCTGGTGGAAAACATGGTGGACCGCGCCCGTTTCCTGGGGGTCAAGCCCCAACTTTCCCACGAGGAGCTGGACCACGTCTGCCAGACCTATTTCATCAAACAGGCCGACATCACCGACTACGACGCCTTCGGCAACGTCAACGCCAACCCTACCCCAATGACTGAGCCTTCCGCCAGCTAACCCCACCAGCCATTTTTCTTTCGCCCGGCCCCGGATAATGATACACTGCTGATACCTTTAAACATTTCCAGTACTCCCCTCAGGAGGGCTTGCTTATGGCCATGATGAGGACCGCCAATCCCGCCCTCGGCGGCCGGACCTTCTCCGACCTGGGCCGCGTGGCCCGAGGCGAAGAGAGCATGACCATCCAGGGCACCACCAACAAGACTCTGCTCTTGCTGCTGTGCCTCTGCCTCACCGCCGGTTGGACCTGGAGCATCTTTTTCAAATCCGGCAATCCCGCCGCGGTGATGCCCCTGCTGGTGGGAGGCGCCGTCGTAGGCTTCATCCTGGCCCTCATCACCATCTTTAAGCCGGTTTGGGCCGGGGTCACCGGCCCCCTCTACGCCCTGGCGGAGGGCCTGGTCATCGGCGGCCTCTCCTCCATCGCCGAGGCCCAGTTCCCCGGCATCGTCATCCAGGCGGTGGGCCTCACCTTCGGGACCTGCCTGGCCCTGCTGCTGGCTTACAAATCGGGACTCATCCGGGCCAGCGAAAATTTCAAGCTGGGCGTCGTGGCGGCCACCGGCGGCATCGCCCTGTTCTACCTGATTTCCCTGGTCCTGGGGCTGTTTGGGGTGCGGATTCCCCTGGTGTTCGGGGCCGGGCCGGTGGGCATCATCTTCAGCCTCATCGTGGTCACCATCGCCGCCTTGAACCTGGTCCTGGACTTCGATTTCATCGAACAGGGCGCCGCTCAGGGCGCGCCCAAGTTCATGGAATGGTACGGCGCCTTCGGCCTGATGGTCACCCTCATCTGGCTCTACATCGAAATCCTCAATCTGCTGATGAAATTGCGCAGCCGGGAGTGATTAGAGCTTTCAGGTTTCAGCTTTTGGGTTTTAGGTTTTCACTGCCGGCAAATAGCTATTTCCGGCGAAGCCGGGGCGCCCTCTCTTGTTTGAAATTCACAGTTCAGTGTAACCTTTTGACCGTCCTGTCCGTCCTGGCATTAGCCATTAGCATCAGGAGGGAACCGAGTCCATGGACGAGAAAACCAAGCTGTTGGTCTGCCTGGGCGCCGCCGCCGCGGCCAATTGCATACCCTGTTTTGAATATTACTTCCAGAAGGCCGAAAGCGCCGGCCTGGCCGCGGCCGACGTCCAGGAGGCGGTGGAGTGCGCCTACAAAATCAAGAATAACATTAATATGTTGATGAAAAACAGCATCCGGCGCTGCACGGGCCAGGAGGGGGATAGCTGCCCCCTGCCCGCCGACAAATGCAGCCCCCAATGCGGCTCCTGACTTGCCGGGGATGGAAAGTGCACCTCACCGAAATTTACGACCAGTATTACCAGAAGGTCCGCAGATTCATCCTGCATATGGTGAGAAACGACTGGGTGGCCGACGACCTGGTCCAGGAGACCTTCATCCGGGTCAATAATAACCTGCCGGACCTCCGCGACCCGGCCAAACTGCAAGCCTGGATCTTTCGCATCGCCCACAATATCTGCCGGGATTATTTCCGTGAGCAGGGGAAATTCGCCAACCAGGGCCGGGAAGAAGTCTCCGGGGACGTTCTGCCCTCCGGCGAGTCCACCTCTCAGAAAAAACTGGAGCAGGGCCAGATGCGCAGTTGCGTCTTCGGCCTGGTGAACCGCCTGCCCGAATCGCTGCGCAGCGTCCTCATTCTTGCCGATGTCAGCGAATTCAACCAAAAAGAGATCGCCGAGATTCTGGGGATCAGCCTGGAAAACGTCAAGATCAGGCTCCATCGCGGCCGGAAGAAATTGAAGGCCCTGCTGGAGGAACATTGCGTCTTCGAAGTGGATGAGCGCAACGTTCTAACCTGCCAGCCGGATACCCCCAGCGGCTACAACCTCTTCATCAAGCCCTCCAGGTCTTGAAAGCAGCTTTTAGCTTTTAGCTTTCAGCTTTCAGGAGAGGCCCACTCTCACCACTCCCATAAGGC
>CAZOCQ010000061.1:0-15140 GCA_964578335.1 uncultured Desulfobacca sp. | reverse complement strand
ATTTCCAAAATCAGGATGACTTTGAATATGCACAGGCGGGACGCCTGTGCCACCGGTTTTGGTGCGTGGAACGCACCCTACAAAACGCAGGCTGGAAGCCTGCGCTACCGTTCTTTTCCTAATCCCTAATCCCTAATCCCTAACCCCTTGCCCCTGATCCCTAATCCCTACTTCTTCCCGCCTTTCTTCTTGTTGGCCGTGGACTTGGCGGGTTTGGCGGCCTTCTTCTCTTCCCGTTTCTGTTTCTGGGCCGCCAGTTCGATGACCTTTTCCCGCTTCACCACCACCCGCTTGGACTCCTTGCGCCAGGCGTAAACGATGGGGCTGGCCACAAAGACCGAGGAATAGGTGCCCACCACCACCCCCAGGATCATGGCCAGGGCGAAGTCCCGCAGGACCACGCCGCCGAAGAGGAACAGGGCCAGAACCACCAGGAAGACGGTGGTGCTGGTGACGATGGTGCGGGAAAGCACCTCGTTGACGCTGAGGTTGATGATCTCGCCCAGCTTGCCGCGTTTGCGGGCCAGGTTCTCCCGGATGCGGTCGAAGACCACCACCGTGTCGGTGAGGGAATATCCGGCGATGGTGAGCAGGGCGGTGACCACCAGCAGGGTGATCTCTATATCAAGAAAGTAAAAAACCCCCAGGACCGCCAGGACGTCGTGGAAGGTAGCCGCGGCGGCCCCCAGCCCGAAGATGAATTCGAAGCGCCAGGCGATATAGAGGACAATGCAGACCATGGAGATGATAATGGCGACGATGGCCTTGTTGCGCAAGTCCTGGCTGATGGAGGCGCCGATCTCCGATTTGCCGATGACTTCAAAGTGGTTGCCGGTGAGGGATTGGTTCAGGATTCGCACCAGGTGGTCGGAGATTTGCCCCACCGATTCCTCGGACTTTTTCAGTTTGACGATGAGTTCCTTGCTGCCTTCCACCGGCTGGATTTCTGCGTGGCCCCAGCCTTCCTTGTCCAGCACGCCGCGCACTTCGCTGACGGTGAAGGGCTGGGCGGCGCTCATCTGCACCAGGGTGCCGCCGCTGAACTCCACCCCCAGGTTGCCGTGGCCCCGGTAGAGCTGAACAAAGGCAAAGAGCCCCAGGAGGCAGAGCGCCCCGGAAATGGCGAAGGCGTAGCGGCGCCAGCCGATGAAGTCGAAGTTGGTCTTGCCGAAAAGTTCGTAAAAGCTGAGGTTTTTGAGCCAGCGTTTGATCAGCAGCCAGTCATAGACCACCCGGGTGCCGAACAGGGCGGTGAAGAGGTTGAGGGTGACGCCCAGGCTCAGGGTGACGGCGAAGCCCTTGATGGGGCCGGTGCCGAAGATGAACAGGACCACTGCGGTGATCAGGGTGGTGACGTGGGAGTCCACGATGGTCCAGAAGGCCTTGTCATAGCCTCCGTCAATGCCCCCCTTGAGGGGCTTGCCGGCGTGAAACTCCTCCCGCATGCGTTCATATATCAAGACGTTGGAGTCCACCGCCATGCCGATTGACAAAATGATGCCGGCGATGCCCGGCAGGGTGAGGGTGGCGCCCAAGAGCGACAGGCAGCCCAGCAGGAAGATGATGTTGATCACCAGGGCGTAGTCCGCCACCACGCCGGAGAAACGGTAGTAGAAAATCATGAAGAAGACCACCAGGAGGGTGCCGATGAGGCCGGCGGTGAGGCCCTTCTTGATGGAGTCGGCCCCCAGGGTGGGGCCCACGGTGATGTTCTGCACGATCTTGACGGTGGCCGGCAGGGCCCCGGCCCGGAGGACGATGGCCAGGTCATGGGCCTCCTGGGAGGTGAAGGACCCGGTGATCTGGGCCTTGCCGCCGCCGATGCGCTCCTGGATCACCGGGGCCGAACGCACTACGCCGTCCAGAATGATGGCCATGCGGCGCTTGACGTATTTCTCGGTGAGTTTGGCGAACTCCTCGGCCCCCCGGTGGTCAAAGTCCACCAGGACATAAGGCTCGTTATATTCGTTGATGCGCACCGCGGCGTTTTTCACCGCGTCGCCGGTGAGGAGCACCTTCTTTTTCAGCAGCAGATATTTGGTTTCCACCCGGCCGGTTTCCCGGTTAAGGCTCTTCTCGCTGTAGATTTCGTCCTCCGCGGGAACCTTGGCGGCCAGGGCCTGGTTGAGTTCCTCCCGGCTAAAGCCGGGTTTGAGCTTGCCGTCCTTGAGGGCGCCCTCAATCAACTCCGGCAGATTGAGGTGGGTCTGGTCGTCCACCACCTTAAATTCCAATTGGGCGGTGGCGCCGATGAGGTCCAAGGCCCGCTGGGGGTCCTGGATGCCGGGGAGCTGGACCACGATATTTTCGGCGCCCTCGCGCACCAGCACCGGTTCGGTCACCCCGAACTGGTCAATGCGGTTGCGCAAGACCTCCAGGCTCTGGTTGAGGGTGCGGTCCTGCAGCCGGCTCACTTCGTCGGCTTTGAGCTTGAGATCATAAACCTGGCCGCCGGTCTGGCTGGAAGGCCCGCTGACTTCCAGGTCCGGGTACTGCTCCTTCAGCAGTCGTTGGAAAGCCGCCTGTTCGTCTTTATTAACCAGGGTGACGGGGATGGCCTGGTTGGCGACGTCGCCGATTTTCAAGGTCAGGCCCCGTTTTTCGGCCATTTCCTTCAGGTCCGAAGCGTTGCGGCTCAAGGCGTTGCCCACGGCCTGGTTCATGTCCACCTGGAGAATCAGATGCATCCCGCCCTTTAGGTCCAGCCCCAGATTCAAGCCCCGGCTGACGTGTTTTTCCCACCAGGGGGGCAGCTTGCCGGTGAGGGACGGCAGCACAAAGATGAGGGCAATGACGGTGAGGATAAAGAGGAACAAAAATTTCAGGCGGACTGCTCGCAGCATCAATTATCTCCTTGAGGCCGGGGCCGGATCGGCCCCCGCCGGGCTTCCAATTTGGGCCGGGGGACTGCTGGTTCCGCCTGAAAAAGGCGAAGCATAAACCTACCCTGCCGAACTAAATTAAATTACAGTACTAGAGGTTGAGTGTCAAGTTTGGGGTCAGGCGTGGGGTAAGCCGGGAGGAGGGGCGGCCAGTCAAGGCGCCTCAGAAATCCAGGCTGATTTCGTGGCTCACCGAAATGAACTTCTCCTCCGGCAGTTGCAGGCAGGTGAGGCGGTTGCCGTAGGCCGCGCCGGTGTCGATGCCGATCTTGTTGGGCATCACCAGGGGCTGGCGAAAGGGGGTGTGGCCGAAGATCACCTTTTTGCCGAAATCCGCCATGGAAGTGATGAAATCCCCCCGGATCCACAGCAGGTCTTCTTCATCCTGTTCCGCCAGGGGGACCCCGGGTTTGAGGCCGCCGTGGACGAAGATATAATTTTCGGTTTCATAATAGAGGGCCAAGGTCTCAAAGAACTGCCGATGCTCCGCGGGCAGGAACAACTCCTCGGCTTCCTCCCATTTTTCCCCCCAATAGTCTTCCAGGGTGCGCAGGCCGCCGTTGAACAGGAAAAGCTCAAGGTCCTGTCCCTGCATGAAGTTGAGGAACATGGCCTCGTGGTTGCCCTTGAGGCAGATGACCTGGCCCGGAGGGGCCTGGTTCCGGAGGCGCAAGACGTAATCCACCACCCCCTTGGAGCGCGGCCCCCGGTCGATGTAGTCGCCCATGAAGACCAATTGCGTCCGGTCCAGGTCCGGGGCGAGCTTATCCATGAGCCGCTTTAGGAGGTCGAGGTTGCCGTGGATGTCGCCGATGGCGTAGATGTCAGGCATAGTTTTCAGTGAGCAGGAGGGGGCAGGGGTTAGGGGTTAGATTCCAGTTGGCCACGTTCTCACTAACCCCTAATCCCTAACCCCTGCCTTTATTCCAGCCAGCGAAACAATTTCTCCCGGTGGTCCAGGCGGGTTAAGCCGGCTTGCCGGGCCAGGCGCTGGGCCTCGGCGTGTTCCAGACCGGTGATAAATTTGCGCAGCGACGGATGCTCGGAGGCCCGGCCGCAAGGGCGGTACTGCCCCATGACATTAACATAAGTCCGGGGAGAAATCTCCTGCGCCAGAAACTCCATGATCTCTTTGGTGCCGGCCAGACCGTCGGGCAGCACCAGGTGCCGCACCAACAGGCCCCGCCGGGCCACGCCGTCTTCATCCAGCGTTAGGTCCCCCACCTGGCGCTGCATCTCTTTCAGGGCCCGGCGGGCCACTTCGGGATAATCCTCCGCCTGGCAGAGGTCGGCGGCCACCGCGGGGTCCCAAAACTTGAAATCCGGCATGTAGATGTCTATCACTCCGTCCAACAGTTGTAGGGTGTGCAGGGCGTCGTAGCCGCCGCAATTATAGACGAGTGGGACGTTTAACCCGCCATCGATGGCCAAAGGCAGGGCCGCCAGGATTTGGTAGACCTGGTGGCTGGGGGTGACGAAATTGAGGTTGTGGCAGCCCCGCCGCTGCAAATTGAGCATCATGGCGGCCAGGTCGGCCAGGGAAATCTCCTCGCCTTCGCCGCCGTGGCTGATTTCGTAGTTCTGGCAGAAGAGGCAGTAAAGGTTGCAGTGGGTGAAGAAGATGGTGCCGGAGCCGTGGCGGCCCACTAACGGGTCTTCTTCGCCGAAGTGGGGGCCGTAGGACGAAGTCACCGGCAGGTCGCCGGTGCGGCAGAGGCCCCGCTCGCCGTGGTGGCGGTCCACCAGGCAGTTCCGGGGGCACAGGTTGCACTGGCTCAGGATGTCATAAGCCGCGGCGATTTTTTGCTCTAATAGGCCGCGGCGGTGGGTTTCCAGATAGGCCGGTTCCCATTCAGTCATGACCTAGTCCCATGATCAAATATAGGACAGGCGCCCTCGCCTGTCCAGGACCGCCGGGGGCGGCTGTCCCACAACTTATTTGATTTCAAGGTAATAAAACAGCCCGGCGCGGTCAACCGGGCCTCAGTAGGGCGCGTCTCACGCGTCGGTTTTAATTGGTGGCACAGGCGTCTCGCCTGTGCATTATATGGTGCGCATTGCACACCCTACGCCGTGCGTCCCGCCCGCCCCACCACTGCTCACTGCTCACGGTTCACTCCACCTGGGCCCGCCAGGGTTCCAGCAGGCTGCGGGGGAGATCGGCGATGAAGCGGGACGGCGCATTAACCGTCATCCCCAGGTAGCGGGAATAGCCGATGGCGGGATAGGCGATTCCCAGGTGTTTCCGGGCCCGGGTGATGGCCACGTACATCAGGCGGCGTTCCTCCTCCAGGTCGTCTTCCCGCTCCTGGGAGTAGAAGCCCGGGAAGCGGCCCTCCGCGGCCCAGAGCACGAAGACCGCGTCCCATTCCAGCCCCTTGGCGGAGTGGATGGTGGACACGGTCAGATATTCCTGGGGCGGCGGGGCCAGGTCGGCGGCGCTGGCCGGCGGCTCCAGGGTGAGGTCGTTCAGGAAGGACCGGAGGCTGCGGTAGCGGGAGGCGATGGCCAGCAGGTGCTCCAGGTCCTTCATCCGCTTCGGATAATCATCGTAGCGCCCTTTGGCCAGGGGTTCATAGAACTCCAGGACCCGGCTCAGGACGGCCACCAGGGTGAGGTTGGGGCTGTGTAATTCCGCCAACAGCGCGGCCAGGTCCTTGAGCTGGCCGGGGCGTTTCTGGCTCCGGAGCCACTCCAGGGCGTCTTCCAGGGAAAAGTTCCGGCCCATCTGGTTATCGAAGCGGGCGCAGCTCTGGCGGCCCACCCCCGGCGTCAGGAGCAGCACCCGGTGCCAGGAGAGGGCGTCCCGATGGTTGACCAGGAGGCGCAGATAGGCCAGCAGGTCTTTGATGTGGGCAGATTCGACAAACTTGAAGCCGCCAAACTTGACGAAGTGGAGGCCGGCCCGGGCCAGCTCGATCTCCAGGTCGAAGGAATGGTAGCCGGCCCGCACCAGCACGGCGATTTCTTTTAAGGGGACGCCCTGTTTTAGCAGCTCCTGCACCTGGGCCACCACCAGGCGGGACTGGTCGTTTTCGCTGGCGGCCCGGTAGAGCCGGGGCCGGGTATTGGAGGGCTGGCGGGTGAAGAGGCACTTGGTGTACTTCTCCCTGGCCCCGGCGATCACTGCGTTGGCCAGGTCCAGGATGGGCTGAGTGCTGCGGTAGTTCTCTTCCAGCTTGACGATGCGGGCGCCGGGGAAGAGGTTGGGGAAATCCATGATGTTGCGGAAATCGGCGCCCCGGAAGGAATAGATGCTTTGGGAGTCGTCGCCCACGGCCATGACGTTCTGGTGAGTGAAAGCCAGCAGCCGCACCAGTTCAGCCTGGAGGCGGTTGGTGTCCTGGTATTCGTCCACCATTAAATACCTGAAACGCTCCGAGAGACGGCGGCGCACGTCTTCGTGCTCCGCCAGCAGCCGCCGGCCCAAAACCAGCAGGTCGTCATAGTCCATCAGGTGGTGGCGGAGCTTTTCCTCCCGGTAGGCCGCGCCGATTTTGGCCAGTTCGTCGCGCCGCTCCAGAAACTGCCCGTAATCCCGGATCAGCAGGGCTTCCAACGTCATACTTTTGTTGACCACGGCGCTGAAGATATCCGCCATGGTGTCCTTCTTGGGAAAAGAGCCGGCCGGGTGTTTGAAGCCGAAGCGCTCTTTCAGCAGTTGCAGGAGGTCGCCCTGGTCGCTGCGGTCCATGATGTTGAAGCCCTGGGGATAGCCCACCCGCTCGCCGTAGATCCGCAGCCACTGGTAGCAGACGCTGTGGAAGGTGCCGCCGGTGACCTGGGCCAGGGGCCGGTTGAGCAGGTGCACCGCTCGGGAGAGCATCTCCTGGGCCGCCTTGCGGGTGAAGGTGAGGAGCAGGATGGCTTCCGGGTCCACCCCCTGCTCCACCAGGTAGGCCAGGCGGTAAACCAGGGTGCGGGTCTTGCCGCTGCCGGCCCCGGCGATGACCAGCACCGGCCCCTCCAGGGTGGTCACCGCTTGGTACTGGGCGGGGTTGAGCTCCCGGCGGTAATCGAGGCGGTGGGAAGGCGGGGTATCGCGGTCTATGGCTGAGATTCGCGGCGGCATTTGGCTCTCAGAACTGCTGCAAGGTTTTTACTGACTACTGGCTGCTGACCACTGACAACTTTCGGAAGAGGCTCCTATTCGAGGGTCGGCGGCGGTAAGCCGGCGGCTCCCTCCGGGGGCGGCAGGTCTTCGGACAACACCAGGTCGCCCCCGGCGATCAGCAGGATTTTCCCCCAGGTGCCCTCCCGGTAGGTCAGGCGCTGCCAGTTTTCGGCGCTGAGCCCCTCCTTAATGGTGGTGAGCAGGAGGGCGTCTTCCATTTTCCGGCTGCCCTTGAGCAGGAGAAATTGCCGATGGTTGGTGAAGGCCCAAATCACCCGGCCGTTGCTGAGGAGAAAATTATATTCCCCGGGATATTGTTGGATGAGGCTGAGAAGGGCCTCCCGGAGAATCTGCAGGAAAGACAGGCGCCGGGGCGCGGCGTCGAGGAAATAATCCCGCAGAAATTCCAGAATGCGGGCCGAATCGCTGCCGGCCTCCAGGACAGGGAGGCGCCGGCTGCGGTAAGCTTCGATGGCGTTGGCCTTGCCGTTGTGGGCGAAGATCCAGGATTGCCCCCAAAAATCCAGGGCAAAGGGGTGGGCGTGGCACTCGTCCACCCGGCCGCTGGAGCGGTAGCGGATGTGGGCCAGGATGACGGGGCCGGCCACCACCCGGGCCAGACGTTGAAAGGAGCCGTGCAAAAAACCGTCCTGGAAGACCTTTTCCGCCGATTTTTCCACCACCGGATGGTTCCGCCGGAAGAAACCGATGCCCCAGCCGTGCACGTTACGGCGTCCCCGCACCGCAAACAACGGCAGGGCGCCGGCCGCGGTATAGTTCTGGGAGGCGCTCAAGGCAAACAGGTCGCACATTTTTTCGGTTTTCGGTTTTCGGTTTCCGGTTTTCGGTAAAAAACAAGAGTTATCAGGCTCATAGGTTGCATTTGAATTAAGCAGACATTTTTAAACGTGTCCCAGGTGCAGGAGATCCGCCCCGGAGATGATGAGTATCTGGCCCCGCTTGGGGTCCGGGTTGGGATAGGCCCGCCAGTGGTCGGGGTGGCGGGTGAGGCCCCCGGAGACCGTGGTCAGCACCAGGGATTCGCCTTGCGCCTCCGGCGGGTGGTAGATGAACACCTGGGAGTTGTTGAGAAAGGCGAAGAGCACCGTTTCATTGGCCAGAAAAAAGATGTAATGCCCCGGATAGTCGGTGATCAGCTTCTTGCAGGTCAGCGCCAGGGCCTGGTAGAGACTCTGCTGGGGCTGGGCCTCCATCCGGGCCTCCAGTCCGTCCCGGATAAATTCAAAGAGCCGGGAGGCCAGGATCTCCTCTCGCAGGATAGGTCGCGGGCTTTGATAAGCCAGGGCTTTCGGGGCCTCCCCGGTAAAGCTGAAGAGCCAGTGGTGCTCCAGAAAGGAGTCGCTCAGGGGCTGCGCCTGGGATTCCTTCCGGTGGCCGGCCTTGGGGCAATGGATATGGGAGAGGATGACCCGGCTGTCCACTACCCGGGCCAGGCGCTGGAAACTGTCGTGCACCTGGTCCCCGGAATAGATGCCCTCACACGATTTTTCGATGAACACCTGACCGTCGCGGAAAAAGCCGATGCCCCAACCGCTGATGTTGTCCCGGGACTTGTCGGCGAACAACGGCAGGTAATCCTGGGCCGTATAACTCTGGCCGGCGGACATGGCAAAGAGTTCACACATGGGGGAGCTCCTGTCCTTGCAGATTGAGGCGCAATTTCCCCAACTTCACTAAACGCACCGGCGGCGCGGTTCCGGGGGCCAACGGGGTCAGGAGGGGCAGGGCCTGCCGGTCCCAGGGGACCGGGGCGATCAGCCCCAAGGCCAGGGTGCGGCGGCGGCCGTCCAGCAGACCCACCAGGCGGCCCTGCAACCGCTCCCAGGAGAGCCAGTGGAGGTGGTCCCAGTCGGGCTGCCCGGCGGATTCGGCCGCGGCAGGGTCCGAGGGCGGCTGCTCCGTCAACACCACCGCCCGGCGTCCCTGTCCCTCCCCATATAATACTCTAACTCCCAGATTTTGGCCAAATTGCCGCAAGCGCCAGGCCGGCAAGGGCCGCCCCCGGCCCAGGGGCAGGCCCTCCCAGACAAAGGCGTCCCAGGGCAGGCGCCAGGGATGGGCCTGGTGAAAATAGCGGCGGAAGCGCTCTTCCCGGTAGAGGCGCCGCACCTCCGGGTCCCGGCGGCCGGCCCGGCAGGACACCGGCAGCCGCAGGGTCTGCCAGCCGTCACTTGCCGCAGATGCCCGGCGACTCATGTCCTTATCAGCTTGAGCCTCTTCTTCCGGCATTCTTCTCCCTCCCCCTTGAGGGGGGAGGGCCGGGGAGGGGGTGGTTCCTCCCAGTCCCCGCAACAGCGGCTCCAGCTCCAGTTCCCGTTGCAGGGCCAGGAGCAGGCCGGGTTGCAGCAGCTCCGCCTCGGCCTTCTTCAGCCGCAGGGCTCCGGGGCCCTGGACGAAGCCGCTGGTGTTGACCACCAGGCGTCGGACCCCGGCCGCGGCCGCCCGGTCCGCCAGCACCCGACAGCCCACCGCCACCTCCATTAAGGCCCCCGGAGGCGAGGTCTGGCCGATGAAATAGATCCCCTGGGGAAAGAGGTTGTCGTCCCCTGGAACCAAGGGCGGATAAAGCCCCAGGCCCAGGGTGGCGGGCGGTCCCAGGTGCGACTGGCCCAGGTCCAGATCCACCAAAGCCACCGGCTCCCCGCCAGCATGGGCCCGGTAGACCAGATACCGGCTCAGGGTGGACTTGCCGGTGTCCGGCGCCCCCAGGACCATAACTGCCCCGTCCGTCTCCAGGAAACGCCGGGCCGCGGTTTCCCATTCCGGTAAAATTTCCAGTTGAGCCAGCAAGGGGAAATCATGCGCCAATAATTATTGATCCTCTCTCCACGCTGCTCCAGATGGCAAAGAGCATTAGTTTTCGGAATAAATGCAGCCGCAGGCTTCAGCCTGCGTCTTCACAAGACTGGGATATTGGCGCAGGCTAAACTTCCATGGCCAATTTAGGACCACCCCCGAAATGAAAAATGTGGAACAGCCGCCCTCGGCTGTTTTCTAAAGGGCAGGCGAGGGCGCCTGCTCCACATTAACAAGAAGCCTCACGGTTAAGCCTGTGCCTACCGAACAAGATGAACAATCACGGCCTCCCGGTTAGCTGGGTTGCAGCCGCGCCGCGAACTGCGGATACACCCGAGCCAGTTTCTCTTTAACCGGCCCATAGAGCAAACGGCGTTCTTCGGCGGTTAAAGCCGGGGTTGCCGGCGGCTGCGCCGGGGCGCAAAATTCGAAGCCGGTGAGCTGCCTCACTTCCTCTTTGGAGACCCCCGGGTGCAGGCTCTCCACTATCGGGGCCTCGGGCTGATTAAAGGCGAAGACGCACTTGGGCGTAATCAGCCGGGTGACCCGGCCGGGGCGCTGGCGGGAGCTCAATTCCGGGGAAGATCCCGGCGCGGTGACCACGTCCACCCGGTCCACCAGCCCCCGGGGCTCATGGGCCGTTTTGAACAGGACCACCCGCGCCACCTCGTAGGCCAGGATGGCGGAGCCGGCCCCGCCGGGCAGCCGCACCTGGGGTTTTTGGTAATCGCCCACGGCCATCAGATTGATGTTGCCTTGGCCGTCGATCTGGGCCCCGCTCAGGAAAAAGACGTTAAGCCGCCCGGCCTGGGCCAGGTCGAAGAACCCCTGCCATTCGTTGTCAAAGGGCCAATCGGCGCTCCCCGCCACCATGACTTCAGCCCGGGGTGCATGAGTCAACTTGGCCAGCCACAGGGCCGCAGCCGGCATGGGCGAAAGCGTGCCGCAGGCGGCCCAATCTCCGTCCTGCACCTGCCGGGCCAGGGCGCCGATCATGGTTTCTTCGCCGGGGGTGAGCGCCGCCATAATCTTGGTTTTCAGTTTTCGGTTTTCGGTTATAAAAGCCGAAGGGCGGTCATCGTCCCGGGCCGCCGTCAGCGGTGGGCCCGCACCGCCAGAGCCAGCCGGCCGTTGCCGTAGTCCATGCTGTGCCAGCCAACGATGCCGTTATAAAAGGCCAGGCCCCAAACCGACCAGGGGTGATTCAGCTCCCCGGACCAGGCCCAGGCCACGGTAGTTTGAAACAGCGGGTCCATATTATTGGCGGAGGCCCCGGGTTGGTAGATGGCCTGCAATTCCGCCACCGTGGGCAGGCGCCAGCCGCCCCCGGCCACGGTGAGGCCCTCCACCCAGGCCTTGGCCTGATGCCAGTTGCTCTCCCGGCCCACATACCAATCCAGGCCGGTGACACGGTCGGTGATCACGCCGTTTTCGACCTTGGTGAATCTGGGTGGCCCCTGGCCGTCGGCCGCGAGGCTCTCCAGAGAACCGCTCTGAACGAAACCCCAGACCGCCAACAGAATTATAGCCATCAGACTCGGACGATGCCAACGCCCCATGTTCAAGCCTCCATTGTTTTCCGAAAAGCTTTTCCCGGTAGCGCCGGCTTCCAGCCTGTGACCCAGGTTAGGCGGGCGCGGAGGCCCGCCCTACCATTAATTTTTCAGTGTCCTTCATCCGCCCACCATCATTATTTTGGTGCCGACGCAGCTCACCATGAAGTTGTCGGGGAAGGCGGCGGCCAGTTTGGTCAAGGCCCTAAAGCCGGTGCAGTGGCCGGCGATGATGAGTTCCGGGTTGAGTTCCTTGAGGCCCTGGATGGTGTTTTGAATGGCTTCCTCGCCGTGGGCGGTGAGGTGGAAGCCCCCCAGGATGAGGGCCACCTGATCCACCCCGGTGAGTTTCTGGGCGTACTTGGTCATGTTGACGATGCCCGGGTGGGAACAACCGCCGATGACCACCAAACCCCGGCCTTCGACGTGGGCCACCAGGGCCTGCTCGTCGCTGAAGGGGTCTTGCTCTTCCTGGTCCTTAATTTTCCGTTTAAAGACGGGCAGGGCCTTTTCATAGCTGGTAGTGAGTTCCACCGTGCCGGTGAGCAGGACCTGGTCCAGGATCACCTGGGGGCCCCGGTTGTCCTGGATTTGACCGCCCGCCTGGGTGACTTGGCCCGGATCCAGGACCCAGGGGCCGATGCGCCCTTTGGGGGTCATAAACAGCTTGGGGAAGTAGGCGTCTTCATGGAGATAGACCGGCAAAGGCCCGAAGCGCTTGGCCAGGAAGCCCAGGAGGCCGCCGTAATGATCGGGGTGCCCGTGGCTCACCACCACGGCGTCAATCTCCTCGGGAGTATGTCCCAGGGCCTCCAGGTTGTTGAACAGCGGCCAGGGGTCGTTGGCCGCGTCCACCAGGATGCGGGTAAGGCGATCCTGGTGGTTCAGGGTTACCAGGTAGGCCAGGCCGTGGGCCGCCACCAGGGGTTTGGGCAGACGGCCGGGGGTGACCCGTTCCACGATGCCGGGGCGGGACGGCTCAAATACGTCAAAAAAGTTATCCACCAGGATTTCCACGGTAACGGCTTGTAGGGCGGGAATCTGCATGGGGGCCTCCATGGGAGTTTCAAGTTTCGGTGTCCAGTTTCGAGTTAAAGCATCCCTGTTGATGGGTTGCACAAGTGAGTAGCTCGTGCCGGGCTAACTAAATACTCGAAACTCGCCACCAAATCTGATAAGATTTTTTCAAATTAGCGCCATGCCGGACGCCTGTCAAGCAATTTAGGGTGGACCCCAAGGAGAGCCAGATGCCGACCTACGAATATAAGTGCAAGGCCCACGGGCACATTTTTGAAGTGGAACAGAAGATGAGCGATGAACCATTGACCAAGTGCCAGATTTGCGACTCCGAAGTGGAGCGGCTCATCGGCTTGCCCACCATCTTTTGTAAGGATTCGCCCAACAGCCCTTATAAGAAAGACTTCCGCTCCGACCCCCACAAATGGGAATCCGTGTGCGAATCGGCCTTCGGGGCCACCAAAAAGGACAAGGAAGAGATCCGGAAAAACTGGAATAAGAAAGAGAACAAGTGGGTTTAAGATGGCGCGGTTCCAAAGAGCCCTTGCCGGCTTGGATGGAAGATGCCCCGGAAATGAAAAAAAGCGCCTGATAATCAGCGCCCATTGGATGGGCGTCTTCCTTTACGCCCATCCGTAATCCCCCTACCGCCCCCGCCGCCTCAGCGGTTCATGGCCGCCAGAAAGTCGGAGTTGTTGCGGGTCCCCCGTAGTTTTTCCAGCAAAAACTCCATGCTGTCCACCGGGGAGAGCGGGCTCAAAAGCTTGCGCAGGATCCAGATGCGGTTCAGGTCCTCGGGCGGCAACAGCAATTCTTCCTTCCGGGTGCCGGAGCGGTTGATGTCAATGGACGGGAAGATGCGCTTCTCGGTGAGCTTCCGGTCCAGGTGAATCTCCATGTTGCCGGTGCCCTTGAATTCCTCGAAGATCACTTCATCCATGCGGCTGCCGGTCTCGATCAGGGCGGTGGCGATGATGGTGAGGCTGCCCCCTTCCTCGATGTTGCGGGCCGCGCCGAAGAAGCGCTTGGGCCGTTGCAGGGCGTTGGCGTCCAGGCCGCCGGAGAGGATCTTGCCGCTGGCCGGCACCACGGTGTTGTAGGCCCGGGCCAGGCGGGTGATGGAATCCAGCAGGATGACCACCTCCCGTTTGTGCTCCACCAGGCGCTTGGCCTTCTCCAGGACCATTTCGGCCACCTGGATGTGGCGCTGGGCCGGTTCGTCGAAGGTGGAGCTGACCACCTCCGCCTTGACGCTGCGCTCCATGTCGGTCACTTCCTCGGGCCGTTCGTCAATGAGCAGCACGATGAGGACCACCTCCGGATGGTTCCGGGCGATGCTGTTGGCCAGGTTCTGCAGGAGCATGGTTTTGCCGGTGCGGGGCGCGGCCACGATCAAACCGCGCTGGCCCATGCCCACCGGGGTCATCAGGTCCATGACCCGGGCCGAAAAGTTGTCCGGGTCGGTCTCCAGCTTCAGCCGCTGATCCGGGTATAGGGGCGTCAGGTTGTCGAATAAGATCTTGTCCCGGGCCACCGCCGGATCTTCGAAGTTGACCGTCTCCACCTTGAGCAGGGCGAAATAGCGCTCCCCCTCCTTGGGGGGGCGAATCTGGCCGTAGATGGTGTCGCCGGTGCGCAGGTTGAAGCGCCTGATCTGCGAAGGCGAGACGTAGATGTCGTCGGGCCCCGGCAGATAGTTGTAGTCCTGGGCCCGGAGGAAGCCGAAGCCGTCCGGCAGAATCTCCAGGACGCCGCCGCCGGAGATCATGCCGTTCTTTTCCACCTGGGCCTGCAGGATGGCGAAGATGAGTTCCTGCTTGCGCATGCCGGCGGCGCCTTCCACGTTCAGGTCCCGGGCCAGCGAGGCCAAGTCGTTGATTTTTTTGTGCTTCAATTCCGATAAGTTCATTATTACCTCTTTATTACTCATGCCGATAATTCCAACTTAATGAGATAAACGAATTTTTAGTTAATACGGATGTTTTCCCGCGAGGCTACAACATTAGGGGCCGGGCCATTAAAAGCCCAGGGGGGCCGGCAGCCTTATTTCGGCGAGAGAATGGATAAATGTCAATTCAAGCCAAGGGGGTGTCTAAGGAGTTTCCTTCTTTTAATGTATCGGGCCGCAACCGGGATTACTTAAGATTTCTTAAGGTAGGTTATTTAGACGCTAACCTCTTTAGAGCCGCCTGTCAAGATGATTTTTTGCAATTCGGCGTAGATTTTCTCCACCTGTTTTCGGGTGTCGCGTAAGGTGCCCCGGTTGTCCACCACAAAGTCGGCCCGGGCGGCCTTCTCGGCCAGAGGCCATTGGGCCTTTAAGATGCCCTCGATCTCAGCGGCGCTGCGGCCGTCCCGCTCGGCAAGCCGCCGCACCTGGTCTGCCGGGTCCACATAGACCGTGATGACATAATCATAAGCACGGTCCAGACCGGTTTCAAACAGCAGGGGCACCTCCACCATCACCAACGCGGCGCCCTGCTGCGCCAATTCCTGCATCCGGGCCTGGATTATCTCCGCGATGCGGGGGTGGACGACGGCATTGAGGCGGCTTCGGGCCTCCGGGTCGGCGAAGACCAATTGGGCCACTTTGGCGCGGTTGAGGGCGCCGTCGGGGTGAAAATATTCCTCCCCGAAGGCGCGGCGCAGCTCCCGCCAGGCCGGCGTCCCCACGGCCACCGCGTCCCGGGCCGCGGCGTCGGCGTCCAACACCGCCGCCCCCAGTTCCCCCAACATCCGGGCCACGGTGCTCTTGCC
>CAZOCQ010000060.1:0-15325 GCA_964578335.1 uncultured Desulfobacca sp. | reverse complement strand
CATGGGACGCACGGTTTTACCTTACAGCCACGTTTGGGAGGAGGAGCGGCAACGCTGGCAGAAATTCCGCCGAGCCTTGCGGCGCGAGGACCAGGCGCAGTTCGACCGCCTCTTTGAACTGGCCCGGCTGCACCTCCAGGCCGGGGTTTACGCCTCGAACCCCTGGCCCCTGGAGTCCATGCTGCTCTCCATGCTGCTGGAGCACCAGAAGGTGATTAGCGCGCTTGAAGAGCGTCTTAAGAAGCTGGAGCAGAAGGGAGCAACAGGTGAGGCAGTTTTTCCCCCCTTTTCTAAAGGGGGGCCAGGGGGGGATTAGATAACGCCTGATAATCCCCCTAAATCCCCCTTTAGGAAAGGGGGACTTAAATCTTCATTTCTAAACCTCTGTTGGAAATATTTGGAGCCCCATGTTTTTAGGTAGCTCCTAGGGCGACCCAGCGGGTCGTCCCTACGCACAGGCGAGCCGCCTGTGCCACCGGGCTTGTTGCGGCCGGAGAAGTTGGAGCGCCGGCTCCAGCTTCTCCGGCTTCATGCCCTTCGAGGACTCTTTAAGGAATCGGCGGGCAGTGCCTACCCTGATATGGTCGGGGAATAGTGGTCAGCAGCATACTATTCACTATTCACTATTCACTGCTCACTGGCTACTGGCTACTGCCCATGCAAACCACCGGCTGGCTCTTCGATCTCTATCCCCTGGGCGACCGCATCGTTTTATGGTTTATCACCGACGACGGCCAGCGGCTGCGTCTGGAGGATGATTTCCCTTACTGCGTCTATCTGGGCGGGCCGAGGGCGCGGCTGGGTGCCATAGCTCGCACCTTGCAAAACCGGGGTTGGCTACGCCGGGCTTACGCCCACCGCGGCCGGGACCTGTGGACCGGGGCGGAGCTGCCGGTTCTGGCCCTGGAGGTCAAGGCCTACGGCCTGCTCCATCCCCTGCGGCGCTGGCTGGGGGCCCTGCCCGCCGGGGTGGAGTGCTACAACTGCGACCTGGACGTGGCCACCTACTATCTGTACGCCCGACGGCTCCATCCCTGCGCCTGGTACCGCCTGGAGGCCGAAGGGGGGCGCCTGCGGCGGCTGGAGCCCCTGGAGGCGGCCTTTGCCCTGGAGTTCACCCCCCCGCCCCTCACCACCCTGACCCTGAGCCTCACCCGGGACCACCTCATCCCCCTGGGCGCGGGCAACGGCCTGGTCCTGGGTTGGGACGGCGAAACCTGGGAAATGGAAGCCGCAGATATTCCGGAACTTTTGCGCGACCTGGCCCGGCGGCTCCAGCGGGCCGACCCTGACCTGGTGCTGAGCGCTTATGGCGACGAAGAGATCATTCCGACCCTGTGGCGCTGGAGTGAGGCAACCGGCGTCCGCCTCCCCCTGGACCGGGAGCGCGGCCCGGTGGCCCGCCAGTTAGGCGGCTCCCGCAGTTACTTCTCCTACGGCCGCATCGTTTACCAGGGCGCCGCCGCTCCCTTTTACGGGCGCTGGCACCTGGACCGGCGCAACTCCTTTTACTACCGGGAGGCGGGCCTGGCGGGGCTCATGCAGATCAGCCGTATTGGCCAGATGCCGCTGCAACGGGCGGCCCGGGCCTCGCCGGGGACCCTCATCACCTCCATGCAACTGGCCCGGGCCACCTATGACGGCGTCCTCATCCCCTGGCGCAAGGGCGAGCCGGAACGCTTTAAAACCGCCGGCGAACTCCTCGTCATAGACAAAGGCGGCCTCACCTTCATGCCGCCGGTGGGCCTGTATTTTAACGTGGCCGAAGTGGACTTCGCCTCCATGTACCCCACTATCATGGCGGTGCATAATATTTCGCCGGAGACGGTGAATTGTGCATGTTGTGCGGCAACGGCAGGGGTTTGGGGCCAGGGGTTAGGGGCCGGGAAAGCAGTTGCCAGTTGCCAGTTACCAGTTCCCGGTGATCTTTTGGCGCGGAAGGGCTCTGTAACGCCACAGTCAGCGGCCTCCGCGGCCATAGAGAAGGTTTATGTGGAACAGCCGCCCTCGGCTGTTCAGGGAACGACCCGCCGGGTCGCCCGCGCCGCCAATCCCCGGACGTCCCGTAGGGGCGGTTCGAGAACCGCCCCTACCAGGCCGCCTTCCTTCATGGACCCGGTCCCCGAGGCCGGCTATCATCTCTGTCGGCGGCGGGAAGGGTTGGTGCCCCGGACCTTGAAGCCGATTCTGGCTCTACGGGAGCAACTGAAGGCCCGGGCCAAAGAGGCGCCGCCGGAAGAGGCGGTCCAGTATAAGGAAAGGCAGAACGCCCTGAAGTGGATGCTGGTCACCTGCTTTGGCTACCTGGGCTACAAGAACGCCCGTTTCGGCCGGATCGAGGCCCACGAGGCGGTGACCGCCCACGGCCGGGACAAACTGCTCACCGCCAAAGAGATTTGCGAGGCCGCGGGTTATACCGTGCTCCACGGCCTCACCGACTGCCTCTGGCTGCAAAAAACCGGGGAGTCTGCTTTTTCCATCTCCCCTGAGGGGAGAGGGCAGAGAGAGGGGGGTAGCGACGGGCGAAGCCACCCCTCACCCCAGCCCGCTCCCCTCCCAGGGGAGAGGGGTTTGGGTGTAGCTGTCGCTGCCCCCATTAAGGGGATTCAAAGTCCCCCTTTGAAAAAGGGGGATCTAGGGGGATTTGAGCCACCTGCGAAAATAAAAATCTCTGGTAGGGGCGGCTCGCGAGCCGCCCCTACCGAGCCAGCCGCGGTAAATTATGCCGCTGCCCAGGAACGCGATAAGGCGGAACTCGAAGAATTATGCCGGAAAATCTCCGCGGCCACCGGGGTCAAGCTGGCCCTGGAAGGGGTGTATCGCTGGATCTGCTTCATGCCCTCCAAGCAGGACCCGCAGCGGCCGGTGGCCACCCGCTACTTCGGGGTCTTCGCGGACGGCAGTCTCAAGGTGCGGGGCCTGGCTTGCCGCCGCCGGGACACCCCGCCCTTGGTGCGCCGGGCCCAGGAGGCGCTGCTGGCCAAATTGGCCGAGGCGGAGACGCCTGAGGAGTTAACGGCCTTAAAACCCGAGTTGGCGGAGCTGGCCGAGGGCTTCCGCCAGCGCCTGCGGGAAGGCCGCGTCCGGCCCCGGGACCTGGTGATCACCCGGGTGCTTTCCCAACCCGCGGCGGACTATAAGGTGGACACCCCCACCGCTCTGGCGGCCCGGCAACTGGAGGCCGCCGGCATTCACCTGCACCCAGGCGAAAAGGTGCGCTACGTCCACGCCGAACCCAAAGGCGGCCCCAAGGAGTGCCGCATCCGGGCCGCTCCCTTCCTGGAGACCCTGGACGACTACGACGTCGGCCACTACCTGGACCTGCTGGAGCGGGCCCTCGAGGAAGTGCTGCGGCCCTTCGACCGCCAATTTTGATTGCCGGCGGGCGCAAAGTGGCATAAAAGAAAGAAAGAGGCTCAACCCGGAAGCGAGCAAAGGAGGGGAAGGTATGTTGGTTTATCTGGTCCAGCACGCCGAGGCCGCCAGCGAAGAAGAAGATCCGAGAAGGGATTTGACCGCCAAAGGCCGGCTGGACATTGAAGGCGTGGCCCACCTGCTGAAAAGGCTGGAGGTGCAGGTCAGACAGGTCGTTCATAGCGGCAAGACCCGGGCCCAAAGCACGGCCCAGGTTCTGGCCAGGCATTTGCGGCCGCCGGCCGGGGTTTCGGAAGCCCCCGGCCTGGCGCCGCGGGATGACCCGAAGCTCTGGGGGGACCGGCTGGCGGCCCTGGATGAGGATATCCTCCTGGTGGGTCATCTGCCCCATCTGGCCAGGTTGGCCGCCCTGCTCCTGACCGGGGAGGCGGAGAGGGAAGTGATCAATTTTCAGATGGGCGGCGCGGTCCGGCTGCGGCGCATGGCGGCGGCGCAATGGGCGGTGGATTGGATGATCGTCCCGGAAATCATCCTGTAGCCGATGTTTAAGGCCGCGCCTGCGACCGAGGCGGCCGCCAGGGGTGAAATGATCGCCTCTGCGCATTGACTTTCCGCCGCCGCGGGTTTAAAAAATTAACCAACTCTTCTCCTCTATCCGGCAATGGGACTGGGCCGGCTTAAAGCCCCAAGCTCGTCAGGATCAGGAAAATTAACTCTCGCTTAACCCTTCTCTTCCGGGCCTGCTCTAATATTTCGGGGGCTGTCCGATCAACCGCAGAGCCTGAGTTCAAGAACATCTGGACTTTTTAAGGAGAATATTCCATGAACGCCACCTGGGCCTGGGTTCAAACGAACCTCTGGCAAACCGGCTTCGTTTCCCTGTTATTCCTCTGCGTCGGCGTGCCTTTTGTGCTGGTGCGCCGGCGGATCAAGGCCATCCTGGGCCAATTCGGGCATTGGCGGGATTTGGAACAGAATATCCAGGAAGTTAGTAAGGAAGAGGTGCGCCTCTACCCCAATCCCACCCGGTATGTGCTGCAATCGGTGTTATCCACCGCCAAGGGGACGGCCCGGGCCGGGGCCGCGGCGCCGGCCCTGGAGTATCTGGCCGCCGAAGTGGAAAGTCCCATCCTGACCCTGCGGTCCTTGAGTTACCTGGCGGTGCTCATCGGCCTGCTGGGCACCGTCACCATGCTGGCCCTGGCCCTCAACCGCATGGACAGCCTCAGCCAGTTCAAGGCGGACCTCATTAAAAATATCTATCCCATCAACGCCTTTGCCATCGGCTTGGCGGTGGCCATTTTTCTCAGCTATTCCTGGTACCGGCACCGGGGAGACCAGTTGCTCCTGCTGGCCTCCAGGGTGCTGGGGCGCCTGCGCGCCGACCAGCTCGGCGGCGCCGATCCCCACCTGCTGGCGACCCTGGAAAAGGTGGGTGAAAGTTTCAAGGAGTGGGGAGATGAGATTCAGGCGCGTTATCAGAGCAAAATAGATGACCTGCTCCAGGAGATGCGGGACTTGGGCGCGGCCATCCGGGAAGTGGTGGGCGAGGCGGTGCTCAGCCGCCGGGAAGAGGACCAAACCATCGTGCCGCTGCTGCGCTCCCAGGAAGCCCGGATTGAGTCTCTGAGCCGGCAATTGGAGCAGAGTTATGTGGAATTGCGGCAATCAGTGAAGGCCGGGGGCGAAACGGCTTGGCTGGAGCCGGGCCGCCTGGCCCCCACCAGTGAGGTGACCAAAAGCGACGATGGCGGGAGGGCGAAAAAGCCCGGCTTTTGGCGCCGCTGTTTCGGCCAGGGAGGTTAAAGCCATGGTCTGGCGAAGGCGGGAAGACGCGGAAAATCCGGCCTGGCCGGGTCTGGTGGACATTTTCGGCTTCACCCTGGCCTTTCTGCTGCTCCTCTGGTTTGCCGCCAACTGGCCGGAGAAGGTGAAAAACCTGGAACAACAGACCCAGGACCAGGGGCTGCGGCTGGCCAATTTGCAAGCCGAAAAAAGAGGATTGCAGGACTTGAACCGGGGCCTGGAGGACAAACTGCACCGGCAAGGTCTGGCCAACCAGGGACTTACGGCGCAGATTCAGCAGTTGGAAGACAGTAAAAAGAACCTGGAGGCCCAGTTCGGTCTCTTGCAGACCACTAACCTGGAGCTCACCGGCAAAATTCAGCAATTAGGCCATGAAAAAGCGGCCCTGCAAAACGTCGGGCTGCAGGATTGGGAGGAGCTCCTCAAGTTATTGCAGGCCAGGCTGGCCAAGAGCAAAATGACCATCATCCCCAACCGCCAGGAAAAGGAAATCACCCTGCAAGGCAAGCCCCGGGTGACCTTCAAGACCATGGAGTATGAATTGTCGGCCCACGACAAACAGCGCCTGGAAGTGTTGGCGCCGGTCTTATTGGAGCTGCGGCAAAAAAAGAAGTTTTTCATCACCATCAACGGCACCGCGGACCCGCGGGAATTGAAGCACGCCGGGCCCCCCCGCAACAACACCGAATTGTCGGCCCTGCGGGCCGCGGCGGTGGCCGCCACGCTGGAGAAGTCCGCTCCGGGCCTGGGCCATTATCTGCGGGTGACCGGCCTGGGGGTCAAGGGCAAGGAGCGCAAGCTGGCCCCCGGAGAGAACCCCGACAAGGTGTACCAGCAGTACCGCACCGTCAACCTGGTCCTGAAGATAGACGTGGCCGCCCTGATGCAGGAGAATGCGGCCCAGCCGAAACCATGACCTTCTATCACCACCTGGTCAGGCGCTGGTGGCCGCGGCAGACCCTGGGGGCGGCCCACCTGGAATGGCAGGCCCAGGAGAATCGGCTGGCGGAGGCGCAGGCGCGGTTGGCCCGCGATTGTGAGGCATTGGGCCGGCAGGCGGAGCAGGCGCAAATGGACGCCGAGCAGGGGGTCTTGCGGGCGGCCCGGCTGCGCCTGGAGCAGCCGCTTGACGCCGGGCTGTTAAGGGCCAAGCAGCGTTTGCAGAGGGCTTTTGACCGGTTGGGACGAGGTTTTTTTCGGCGGCTGCCGTCGCCTTTGGAGGTAGAATTGGGGCATTATGCCGCCGGGATGGAGCAAACTTGCCGGTGCCTCGGCGAATTGGGGGTTAGGCTCCGCCTGGCTCAAGCCCTGTTACTGGTCTTTGCCCGGCATCCGGAATTTTGCCGCCCGGAGTGCTTCCGATTGGCCCTGACTGCTCCCGAGTCGGCCTGGCTGCTCTTTCATCTGCGTAAGAAACGCTTCCAGGCCCGCCAGGCCGCCTGACCGGTTAATGGGAAGGCCCTACCGGCCGGTAAGGACCTTTGACTTTTTAATAAAATTATGTAAAAATTATTCACTTTCCCAGAAAGGTGGTGGTGTATCCCGGCTTCTCCAGGCGGCGGCTGGCGGCGCGCCCATCCAGAAACTTACTGCCCCCCCTCGTAACCCGGCATCTCCATTTTTGCGCTCCAGCTCCCCAGCAGAACCCCCCTTTTAATAACCGTCTGCATCAATCATTATTTTGGAAAATTTCATATCTCCCAGCCACCGCGCCTGAGGAGCAAAGCTATGCAAAAGATTGCCCTCTTTGGATTGGCCCTGTTATTGGCGGTTTCCGCCATGCCGGTGGACGCCGCCGACTATTACGTCTCACCCGCCGGCAGCGATGGCAATCCCGGCACCCTCAGCCAGCCCTGGGCCACCCCGGGCTATGGCTCCCGGCAGCTCCAGCCGGGGGATACCTTGATCATCTTGGGCGGCAGATATATTATCCAGGACGCAGTCGCTCTTACCGACGTCATTTCGCCTGCCAGCGGCGCCCCGGGCGCCTGGATCACCATCAAAGGGGAAACGGGCCAGCGGCCGGTGCTGGCCGGACGGAACAACACCATGGCCGCGGTAGATTTGAACAACGGCAAGAGTTACATCCGGCTGGAGAACCTGGAGATCACCCATGACGACACGGTTCCCGCCCCCCAATTATATTTCCGCACCGGGGTCACCATCGCCGGGGCGCCCTCCAGCCATATCGTGCTGCAAGACCTTTACATCCATCATCTCGATGACGCGGCCCTGAACATCCAGGAGGTGGACTACCTGGAGGTGCTCAACTGCCGCTTTGAGTACTGCGCCGTCGGTGGGATTATCTCCCCGGACCGGATTATCAACGGCAACCGGCACCTTATCATCCGAGGCTGCCGCCTGGCCTATATGGGGCGGTATTATCAGGGGGGACCGTTAAGCCCCGCGGACCGGCCCGACGGACTGGGGCTGGAGGAATCGGAGGGGCCGCTGGAGATCGCGGATACCGTGGTGGAATATAACCTGGGAGACGGTCTGGATTCCAAGATGAATAACACTTACATCCACCACTGCGTGGTGGCCAACAATGCCGCCAATGGCGTCAAACTCTGGGGCGACCACAGCAAGGCGGAAAACTGCCTGGTCTATGCCAACGACGACCCCACCGTGCCGTGGTCGCCGTTTTACATCTGGGTCCCCGAATTCGCCAATTACTCGTTTGAGCTGGTCAATGTCACCATTGTGGACAATCCGGCCCGGGACGGCGCCGTTCCCCTGGCGGTCCAGATTAATGTTACCGACCCGGCTCTCAATCTGGTGCTGCGCAACTGTATCATTGCCAACGGCCGGAATTGGGCGGCGGACATCGGTCCCAACGTGAACCTGACTGCCCAAAACAATCTTTTTTACCGTCCCGGAGCGCCTGAGCAGGTCTGGGCCAATGGGAGGGTCTATACCGCGGCCGAGATCGAAGCCGGCGACCTGGGACCCGGAAATATCTCCCGCGCCCCTCAATTTGTGCGGCCTCTTTTGGGAACCACGGGAGATTACCGTCTGGCCCCCGGCAGCCCCGGCATTGACCAGGGCGCCGCCACCTTAGCCCCTTTAGTGGACCTGGAGTACCGGAAGCGGCCCCTCGGTAAGACCTTCGATATGGGCGCCTACGAATTTTCCCCGGGGAAAACCGGGCCGGCCATGTTCTCCGTTTTACTGGAATAGCCGAAGATGGCCCCGGCGGTGCAGTCACGGCCCGCACAGGCGAGACGCCGCGTTAGAAGCTTTTCTGAACCAGGTCCACTTGTCTCAGGTCTGCGCCAACTCCCGGCCTAAAGCGGCGGCTTGCTCCAGGAGGGCGGGCTGACGCTCGATGTCCCCCTGGTCCCGCACCCCCACGCCCCGCAGCAGATAGACCGGCTCAAAGCCATACAATTTCAGCCAGCGCTCGTAGCGAGGAAAGATGTCGGCGAATTCGGCCTGCTCCGGCATGCCCTGGACCAGGACCAGGACGGCCTTCCTGCCCGCCGGCAGCCGGCTGGAAAAGTCCGGATTGAGTAGGGAGTAGGTCCGGTCGAAGAAGCACTTCAACTGGCCGCTCAGATCCCCAAAATAGACCGGGGAGGCCAGCACCAGGACGTCGGCGGTCTTGACCGCCGCCAGCACTTCAGTCAGGTCGTCCTTCAGGATGCATTGGTCCTGCTTGGTCTTGCAGGCCAGGCAGCCCTGGCAGCCCTGATAAGCCATCTGATTCAGCAGGATCTCCTGGACTTCGGCCCCCTGTCCCCGGGCCGCGGTCAACAGCGCCCGGGCCAGACCGGCGCTGTTCCCCATAGGCCGGGGGCTGCCCAGGACGGCGACGATTTTCACGACGGCACCTCCATGATTAAGCTTTATTGGCAAAGCATAAAAACTCGGAACTCGAAACCCGAAACTCGAAACTAATACAACCGGCTCAGCAGTTTGCCCTGGCGATAAAGGGAGATGTGGCCGTCCTGCGAGATGCAGATGCCCAGGACCTCGGCGGCATAGGCCGAGAATTCCCGGGTCACCTGGTGGCGCATGCCGCTGCCCAGGTCGTCCCGGTCCGGGGGCAGGCCCCCGGCCGCGGGGGTGAGGCGGGCCCGAAACTGGACGGCCTCCAGGCGGTCATTGAAGATCAGGGCGCCGTCGGATTTGGCCAGCCCCAGGAGGTGTTGCTGCCAGCGTTCATGCAGAGGCACCGGCTGGGCCAGGTGCACCTGGTGGTCAATGGGGGTAGCGGGGTCAGCCAGCTGCGTTGGGGTCAGGCCGATGAGAAAGATGCCCCCATGGCCGCTGCGGCGCAGCAGTTCCAGGAGCGCCCGAAGGCGGGGCCCGGCGGCGGTCGCCTGAAGGCCGGGGCAGACCTCTTTCAACTGGCGCTCCAGTTCCTGCCAGAAGACGTCCTGGAACAAGGGAATATGGAGGTGGCCGTGGCGGTATTCCAGCACCGACAGGCGGATGCGCCGGTTCTTCCGGCCCCGCAGGGCGATCCAGAAGCTGACCCGGCCCCGGTGGGAGATGGTGGCCAGGGGCAGCACGGCGCGCCAGGCGGCGGCGGTGGTGAGTTGGCGATGGGTGCCCCGGGTGAGTTGCAGCAAGCCGATGATGCGGCTTTGATAAACCGCCAGGAAGGTGTTGCGGCCGTCGGCGTTGAGGAGAAACTGTTTCAGGGCCTGGAGGCCCTGGTCCAGGGAGGTGAAGTTGTCCTCGTGGAGCAACAGCATGGAGGGCCAGCGCTTGCGGTAATATTCCAGGCTCCGGTTGGGGGAAAGCAGGGCGAAGCCGGTGAAGAGCCGTTGGCCTTCCACGGAATAGTAGAGCAGGTGCTTAAAAAGCCGCCAGCCCCGGATGATGGTTTCTTCCCGGTCGCCTCCGGGCATCTCGCAACGGCGCAGATCGGCGCTGCTGTGCAGCATGGAGCCGATATATGGGTTGTCCTGGGCGTCCAGTTTGATGGTGGCGCAGGGGGCCCATTCCAGGCTCTGCAGGTAGCCGGCCACCACCTGCTCCTCCAGGGAATACGGGGTGAAGGCATGAAGGTGTCCCCGGCCTTCGGGGGTCAGGGACAGGTGGTGCAGCACCAGGCGACCGAAGAGGATGCTGAGAAAGCGAATGTGGAAGGGAGAAAGTAAAAAAGTGGTCTGCGGCGTATGCAGGCGCAGGTCCAGGGTCACGCCGGACATTTCCAGGCGGATGACATGGGATACCCCTTCCCATTCCCGGGCCGCCAGGTTGGGGTAGATGATGCCCCTGACTTCCACCGGATGGCGCTGAAAATACATTTGAAAACAGGGGAAGAGCTCCAGCCCCTGGGCCCCGGGGGGAACGGCGCCGGCGGGATAGCTCTCCCACTCCACCGTGCAGGCGGTGACGTCGTGGATCAGCCGCAAGACTTCCGGGGTAATGACCAAGGATTTCAACTGCTCGGCGAAAGATTGGGGCGGCCGGGGTGGGCGAATGGGTATCAAGGGACCTTTGACTCCTGAGTTAACCACCCAAAAAGTTATAATAATATCGCAATTTTTGCCTCCCAGGTCAAGGGCGGCGGAGCTTTTGGCAGAAGGCCGCCAGGTCCCGGCCTTCCCGCCGCAGCCGGGCGGCGATCTCCGGCCAGTCAAGGGTGGCGAGGCGGCGGTCGAACAGCAGCCAGCGCCCTCCGGCCATGACGTGGCGCACGTCCGCGGCCCCGGCGCTGTAGGCCAGATGCGAAAAAGGCTCATACAGGGGAGTCAAATGAGGGCGGTTCAGGTCCAGGACCATGAGATCGGCTTCCTTTCCCGGCGTGAGGGTGCCGGTCCGGCTCTCCAACCCCAGGACCTTGGCCCCTTCCCGGGTGGCCAGGGCCACCACCTCGGCGGCCGGCATCAGGGTGGGGTCCCGGCGCCAGACCTTATGGAGCCGGGCCGCCAGGCTCATTTCGCCCCAGAGGTCCAGGTTGTTGTTGGAGGCGGCCCCATCCGTACCCAGACCCACGGTGACTCCGGCTACCAACAGCTCCGGGAGGGGGGCCACCCCGACGGCCAGCTTGAGGTTGGATTCGGGGCAGTGGCTTACTTTAACCCGATGGCGGGCCAGGATTTCCAAGTCGTCCGGCCTGAGCCAGACTCCGTGGACCGCCACGGTGAGTTCATCCAGCACCCCGAGCCGTTCCAGATAGGCGGCGGGGGAGAGTCCGGTCTGCCGGCGGAGCCGGGCCGTTTCCTCCCGGGTTTCCGCCAGGTGCAGGAAAAAAGGCACGGAGCGGCGGCGGCAGAGGTCCTTGGCCCGGGCCAGGGTTTCGGCGCCGCAGGTGTAAGGGGAATGACAGAAGACGGCCGAAATAATCCCTTGCTGGGAGAAATCCGACCCGCCATCGAGAAAATCGGCCGCCACCCGGAGATTATCCCGGGGGTTGGGGACCCCGGGGGCCGGGAAGTCCACCACCCCCTGGGCCGCCACGGCCCGGAGGCCGGCCTCGGCCAGGGCCCGGCGCACTTCGCTCTCCAAGAAATAGCCGTCGGCCACGGTGGTGACGCCGCCCCGGATCAGCTCCGCCGCCGCGGCCAGGGTCCCCCAGTAGGCCCGGTCCGGGTTGAGCCAGGCGCCTTCGGCGGGAAAGATGAAATCATGCAGCCAACTTTGCAAAGGCAGGTCGTCGGCCAAACCCCGGAACCAGACCATGGGGGCGTGGCAGTGGGTGTTGACCAATCCCGGGAGCACCAGGGCCCCTTGCAGGTCCAGGGTTTGCCGGGCCGGGGGCAGCTCCCGGGGATCGGCGGCGGCGCCCACGGCGCTGATCCGGCTGCCGGTCACGGCCACATAACCGCACTGCAGGGGGACCGCTCCGGGCTCCAGCGTAAGGACCAGGGCGTTGGCCAACAGGAGGTCTGCGTCCATAAAGGGGTTCACAGGCTAATGTGACAATGAAAGACGCTGTCCTGCTCTTCCTGGTATTTTTCCTTAATGGCCAAGATGACTTCGTGAATCTGCAGGAAGGCCCTGACCACCTCGGGGTCGAAGTGTTTGCCGGACTGCCCCTGGATAATTTCCATGATCTGGTCCTCAGGGAGGGGATCCTTGTAGCTCCGTTTGGAGCCCAGGGCGTCATAAACATCCGCCAGGGCGACGATGCGGGCCGTCAGGGGAATCTCATCTCCCTGTTTGCCGGGACCCAAGACGACCTGCCGGTTGAAGATATCCTCGATTCTACCGGGGTAGCCGCTGCCGTCCCATTTCTCATGGTGATTCAGGGCGATCTCGGCGCACATCAGGTCCAGTTCCGATTCGGGATTGGGAAACAGGCGGGCCCCCAGAATCGTATGGGACTTCATGATGGCGAACTCTTCATTATCCAGACCTGAGGGTTTCTTGAGAATCAGGTCGGAGATGGCGATCTTGCCGATATCATGCAGCATGGCGGCGATTCTCAGCAGGTCCTTGTTGATCCTGATCTCCTCGGCGGGCAAGCCCTGATTCAGGGCGCAGCGGTGGTAAATTTCGGCGGAATAGGCCCCTACCCGGTTGACGTGGGGACCGGTTTCCTCGGGGTCCCGCAGCTCGCACATCCGGATGGAGCGCAGGATCACTTCCCGGGTGAGGCGCGCCTTTTCAATGGCCGCCGCGGCGCTATGGGCGAAATATTCCACGATTATCCGGTCCTTTTCGTTAAAGGGCCGGACTTGCCCGCCGTCCTCCAAGGCATTGATCAGCTGCAGGACGCCCACAACCTTATGCCGGCTGGTGCGCAGGGGTGTCGCCAGGATCGACTGGGTGCGATAACCCGAGCTTTCATCTAAAGACCGGTTGAAGGAAAAAGGCAGGTTCGGGGGAATCCGGTAGGCGTCGTCAATGATCAGGGGCTTGCCGGTGAGGGCCACATAACCGGCCAGGGAATGGTTGTCCAGGGGCAGGGTGTGACCGGTGTAAAGATATTTATTGCCCTCGCCTTCTTCGAACAGACTGTCGTTGTGGATGAAGCTGAAGTGCAGGCGCCGGTTTTCAATGAGATAGATGGAGCCGGCGTCGGCGTTGGTGAGGCTGCGGGCCTGCAAGAGCACCTGGTCCAGAAGGGCGTCCAGGTCCTTGACGTAATGCAGCTCATGTATCAGCCTCAGTAATTTGATGACCAGGTTGCCGGGTTGGCTCAGTTCATCCAGCATCGGAGGCCTCCCTTAAGAGGTTGGAATCATTAAGAGATAATCTTAACCTTCCCTTAGCCAAAGAGCGGCCTCGATCCCGAGAGTCTCGGGCCTGAGGTCAATTCCGGGCCAATGGCGCGCCGTCCCGGCTGATATCCACCGGGGCGCCGCTCTCCTCCGCCACGGCCCGGAGGAATTTGGTCCAGTTGATCCGGCCGGACAGATTGCGGTCCTGGACCTTTTGGATGGCATAGTGGAGCATATCCGGGATTTTGAAGTAGATGTCCTGGTGCACCTCCACGAAGATGCGCCCTTTAAGATAGCCGAACTTGACCGGTTCATAAATCAATTCCACGCTGGTGCCCACCGGGGTCATGTCGAAGAGTTTGACGATATCTTCGGGATAGTGGCGGATGCAGCCGTGGCTCACCAGGCGGCCCACCCCCATGGGGGCGTGGGTGCCGTGCAGGCCGTAGTGGGACAGGCCCATCCAGCGGTTGCCCACCGGGCAGTCCGGTCCCGGCGGCATATAGGCCATGCCGTATTTGGCCTGGAGCCCAGGCGGGATGCGCCAGCCGGGGTCCACCGCCTTGTTCTGCACCCGGAAGCGCTGGCCGATGGGAGTCTTGAAATCCAGCACCCCGATGCCGATGGGATAGGTGTACACCTGGTGTTTGTCCGGGAAAAACCGGTAGCCCCGCAGTTCGGCGACGTTTATCAGGTAGCCGGGATAGGCTTTCCGTTCCGGGATGATCCATTGGGTGGGGATGGTGATATCGGTTTCCCAGGGCAGGTAGAAATGGTCCAGATTGCGGTGGTAGTAGGCCAGCTCCCAGAAGCCCAGGTCGTATTGCCGGGCGATGGCGTAGAGGTTTTCATAGCGCACGATATGATGGGTCTGGGGCTCCCCCACCACGGTCACCGCTTCGGGGTCCACCCCGGACCCCTGGGGCAGGCGGTAGGTGAAAGGCCCGGCCCCCCAGGCCGAAGGGCAGCTTAACAATCCCATGAGGAGGAAAAAGGCAAGAATTCTCATGAGTATTGACATAAACATGATTTTATATGAAATAAAGGGTTATAAAAAGGGTTAAAAGCAAGGGGTAAAAGGGAAAAGGGGTAAAAGGGGAAAAGGTAACTTAGCCTAACCCGATCATGAATCCGAAATGTCTTGATTCTCTCCCTGTCCCCTTTTAACCTTTTCCCCTTTTTCCCGTCTCAGGCTATTAGCAATGAAGAATCAACTTTATTAGGTTTGCCCAATTATGATACTAGACGGCCACACCCATATCTTCCCCGAGGAAGTCATCCGCCGGCGGGAGGACTTTTTTTCCTCCGAGCCCGCCTTCCGCCTGCTCTATGAATCGCCCAAGTCCAGGATGCTGGGGCCTGAAGAGATGCTGGCCGCCATGGCCGAGGAAGGGGTGGAGGCCGCGGTGATCCTGGGCTTTCCCTGGCGGCGGGAGGCCCTCTGGCGGCGGCACCACGAAGTCCTCCTGGAGGCCCAGCGCCGCTGGCCCCGCAAGTTTTTCGGTTTTTGCGCGGTGCACGTCCTCTCCCCCGGCGCCTACCGGGAGGTGGAACGCTGCCTGGCCGCGGGGTTCCGGGGCGTGGGGGAGCTGGCCTGGTACGAAGCGGACCTGGGGGACGACCTCACCCCGGTGCTGGCCCCCATCGCCGAACTCTGCCAGCACTATCAGGCGCCGCTGATGCTGCACACCAATGACCCGGCCAACGTGGGGGCGGCCTACCCCGGCAAGGCCCCCTTTTCCCTGGCGGCCGCGTACCAGGCCATCAAGGCCTTTCCGGAAGTCACCTGGATCCTGGCCCACTGGGGCGGCGGCCTGCCCTTCTACGGCCTGCTGAAGAAGGAGGTCCCCGAGGTCTTTAAAAACGTCTATTTCGACACCGCGGCCTCGCCCTACCTCTACCGGCCGGCCATCTACCGGGCCGCGGCCGAGATGGTAGGCCCCGAAAAAATCATCTTCGGCAGCGATTACCCCCTGCTCCCCCCCAGCCGCTACCTGAAGGACTTGGCCGAGGGCGACCTG
>CAZOCQ010000059.1:1928-15423 GCA_964578335.1 uncultured Desulfobacca sp. | reverse complement strand
GGGCCAAAGGATGGCTCCGGTTCCTGGGCCCGGTTGCCGGGGCCTGCGCCTCCCAACATCTGCATATTTTCCGCCACGATGTCGGTGGTGTAATGCTTCACCCCATCCTTTTCATAGGAGCCGTATTTTAGGCGCCCCTCGATATAGACCTGGCGGCCTTTGCTGAGATACTGGCCGCAGATTTCCGCCAACTTGCCCCAGGCGTCCACCCGGTGCCAGGCGGTTTCTTCCTGGCGGTTGCCCTGTTTGTCGGTGTACCGCCGGCTGGTGGCCACCCTGAGCCGACACACCGCGGTGCCGTCGGCGGTGTAGCGCATCTCCGGGTCAGCCCCCAGATTCCCCACCAAGATGACCTTATTGACCCCAGCCATGCTCCCTCCTTTATGGCCACGCGGGTATTAAAAACCTCTATCACAGAAACCGCGGACGGGCAAGGACTTATCTGGATTCAAGTGGGGAAAGACCTTAGACTCGAGCCGCGGGACCCCGCGCCTTGCCCTCTCCGGATTTGGGAGATATATTAACTCATTTAAACCAGTGCCACTGCTTAAACTGCGATGAAATTTGCTATCCTCCTGCTGGCCTCAATCCTGCTCCCCCTGTGGGCCACCGGCGCTTCCGCCCGGTCGCCCGATCCCATGGCCCGGGCCGACGCCCTGCTCCGCAGCCCCGCCCTGACCCTGGAGCAGGCCAACCAGGCCCTGGCCCTCTACCAGGAGCAGCTCAGCGCCGGCCGCGACCGTCTGTCCCTGTTGCCGCGGCTGGCCCGCGCCGCCTTCATTTCAGGAGACCTGGCCCCCCAAAGGCAACGGGCCGGCTACTATAACCGGGGGCTGGCCTACGCCGACCGGCTCGTCCAGGAACAGCCCCTCGGGGTGGCCGGCCACTACTGGCAGGCCCTGAATAGGTGCGGTCTGGCGGACGTGGGCAGCCGCTTCCAGGGGTTCCGGCTGCTTCCCAAGATCATCGCCGCCTTGCAGCAGTCCCTGGCCCTGGACGAAACCTACGACCAGGCCGGGGCCCACCGGGTGCTGGGACGCATCTATTATGAAGCCCCCGGCCGGCCCTTTTCGGTGGGTGACCTGGAGAAATCCCGGCGGCACCTTGCCGCCGCAGTGCGCCTGGCCCCGGACAACAGCACCAACCACCTCTACCTGGCCGAGACCCTGCTGAAAATGGGCTATAAGACCCAGGCCCGGCAAGAGCTTAAGCAGGTCCTACAGGCCCGGACGCACGCCGTCCGCCCCCAGGGTTTGGCGGAGGATCAGCGGGAAGCCCGGCGTCTGCTGGCCGAGCTTGACCGCTCAAAATAAGCGCGCTTTGAGAGTAAGCGATGGCTGATGACTTCCTGACAAAACTGGCCCGGCCCCAACCCGATCCCGGCGGCGGCGCCGCCGCAGCCCACGGGGCCTGCCTGGGACTGGCTTTGCTGGAGAAGGTGCTGCGCCTGGAAGCCCGGCGCCGGCCCAACCCGGCGGGCGAACCGCCTGCGGTCTGGGAAGAGACCCTGGGAAAATTGCATCGTTTGACCGAGGACCTGGCGCGCCTCCGGGAGGAGGATGTGCGGGCCTACTTCGGACTCACCGCGGCCCGGGCCTCCGGAGACGCCGTGGTCCTGGCCGCGGCCCTGCAGGAAGCGGTGGACTGCCCCCGGCGCATCGCCCGGCAAGCCTGCCAAGCCCTGGAACTCCTGGCCTGGGCCGGGGACCGCTGCCGGCCGCACCTGGTCTCCGACCTCCTGGTGGCCGCCGAATTCCTGGCCGCCGCCTGCCGGGGCGCCCTGCACATCGCCCAGGCCAACCTGCCCTTGTTGTCTTCCGGGGAAGCGCGCCGCAGCCTGGCGAAAGAGTTGCGCCGGTTTTACCGGGAGGGCAATGACTTATACCAACGGGTGCAATCGGCCCTGCTGATCAGAATAGGGCCTCAGGATTGCCCTGATATTTGAGCTCCCCTGCTCTGAAAGTCCTTCGTAGGGCGCGTCTCACGCGCCGAAAATGGTGCGTAAGCCGCACCCTACGGCAAAACGCCGAGGGCGGCGGTGTGCTGCATTTTCATGGTTTTGGGTGAGCCGAAGGCTCATGAATGGCTCGTTCCCAAGCTCCAGCTTGGGAACGCTCTCTGTGCGCCAAGATCCAGCTTGGCGAAGCTCAGGTGGTCCCGGAGCTTGTCGCGTTTTAGGCAAAGCAGGAGCTTTGCCTGAAAATTGGGTTCCCAAGCGGAGCTGGGGAACCAGGCCCAAACCCCGCGGTTCATCAGCGCTTTGACTCCCTCCCCCTTGAGGGGGGAGGGTTGGGGAGGGGGTGGCGTCATCAAACCCATCGGGGGTAACGTAATTTGCTCGTAATCGCCGATAATCTCAACGTGGTCAATCCGGTGGTGGCCGCGGCCCTGAAGAACCTGGAGGCGGCGCCCTTGCAGGAGCTGGCCCGGCGCTTAGAGGCGGCCGGCGCCAACCTGCTGGATATCAACCCCGGTTTTCTTTCGGCCCGGCATGAAGACCGCATGGTCTTCATGGTGGAGGCGGTGCAGCAGGTGAGCCGCCTGCGCCTGATGCTGGACAGCCCCAACGCCCGGGTATTGGCCAAGGGGCTGGCGGCTTGCGAGCAGCCCCCCATCTTAGACGCCCTCACCCTGGAGCCGGACAAGCTCCGGGAGATCCTGCCCCTGGCCGCGGCCCACAACGCCGACCTGGTCTTGCTGCTCCTGGATGAGCGCTCCTTCGGTCCGCCGGGCCTGGAGGGCAAAGCCGCGCTGGCCCTGCAACTGCGGGATGCCGCCCTAACCGCCGGGGTCCAGGAGGAGCACCTCATCTTCGATCCGGTGCTGCCCCACCTCTCCTGGCCCGACGCCTGGATCCAGGTGGGCGCCGCGGTCAAGCTGGTGCGCCTGCTAACCGAAGGGTCCCTATTCCAGACCCCCGCCCGCACCCTGGCAGGCCTCTCCAACCTCCGCAGCGGCCTGCGCCACACCTACCCCGCCCAACTCGACGCGGCCTGCCTCTACCTCCTGGCCGGCGCCGGCCTCACCTACGCCCTGGCCGACGTGCTGCAACCCGGCGTGATGGAAACCCTAAAATTTATTAACCAAGTGGTATGACGGCTCATTCCCTGGAGGCTGCAACAATGCCTTCCCGGTGCAAAAGCCGGTCTCCTGACCGTAATTATTTTTTTTAATTGAAAATTAAACTTTCTCCAAATTAAAGATATTATATAATTACTTAAATTTTTCCCCTAAAATCAGACGCTTGACAAGGAGGTTGAGTCCAATGAAAAGGGTTTCATATTCAGCCGTTCTTTTTGCTCTCTTGTTTATTGCCGCCGCAACTGTCCACCCAAGCAGCGCCTATCCGGATTTGCAAGAGAACGAGGACCAGGCCATTGTTAACCCGGCCCCAGATGCCAATGATCCCCCGGTGACACCCCAGGTAATTCTGACCTGTTCGCGGCAGGATTTCGATCTGGTCTGCAGCCTGGCCGACGCTACGGATCCATTGTCGTATATCTGGGATTGTCCCCTGCGACACGGCTCCTGGAAAGGAACCCCGGTGACCATCGCCGGCCCCCTCATCGGCGCCCCCCATACCATCATGGTGGTGGAAGAGCTCATCGCCTCAGGGGCTCGCATGATTATCTATTTCGGCTATTGCGGCTCTCTGCAGTCCGAGGTCAGGATCGGCGACCTGTTGGTGCCAACCTCCGCCACGATCGGGGAAGGCACCTCCAACTATTATCATCCTGAAAATTTCCCGCCCTTCCCGGACCCTGAGGTGCAGCAATTGTTGCTCAACGCCTTAACCGGCGTTTCGGCCACCGTGCACCAGGGAAAGGTGTGGACTACCGACGCCTTATATCGGGAAACCATCAGCCTGGTGCAATATTATCAAGGACTGGGGGTTAAAGGGGTGGAGATGGAAATGTCAGCCTTTTTTACCTTGGGGAAATACCGGCAAGTGGCGGTGGCCGGTCTGCTGGCGGTTTCCGATGAACTTTTTACCCTCACCTGGAAGCCGGGATTCAACACGCCCATCTTTCAACAAGCCCGCGATCTGGCCGCCCGCGCCGTGCTGGATGCCGCCGCGGCCTGGGGCGCCAAAGCAATTTTCCCGGCTTACTATTTATTGTGGGACCAATAAATTGCTTGCGAGTCGTCGATCAGCTTAGCCTTTGATCGATCAAGCGGTCTAAGTTTCGAGTTTAAAGATTTTGATATTAATGTTAAAATGAAACAAAAAAGAAAACCATGACCTTCGCCCCTGATTTTGACTAAAAACCATACCTGGCGACATAAATAATTGCCCATTATTCATCTCTGCGTCTCTGCGAGATAAAAAGGTTTCTCGCAGAGGCCCCTGAGAATACTAAGTGCGGTTAATTAAGTCGCTCAGAATAGAAACTTAAAACTCGAAACTTAAGAGGTATTTTCCATCCATAAGCCCTTCGGCAATCTCACGGGCCTAAAGGCCCAGCAATACCGGCAATTGGAGCGGCTCTACCGCCGCAAGGCGCCGCCCGCCAGTCTGTTCACCCCTGAACTGGCCCGCCAACTGACGGAAATTTCTCAAGACCTGCACCGCCAGGTGGGGGTCCTCCTGGACCGCCAGGGCCTGGTGACCCACGTCCTGGTGGGCGACGCCAAGGGCCTGGTCATTCCCCCCCTGCCTCGCGAACGCGGCGCCAAGGGCCGCCTCAAGGGCCTCCGCCTCATCCACACCCATCTGGACTCACCCACTTTAACCCAGGACGACCTGATGGACCTGGCCCTGCTGCGCCTGGACGCGGTGGCCGCCGTCGCCCCCGGCCCCGACGGCCAAGCCGGGGCGGTGCAGGTGGCCCATCTCCTGCCCCAGCCCCTGGACGGCCATAACTGGGCCATCCTGAAGGCCCCGCACCCCGCCGCCCTCAACCTCGATTTCGCCGCCCTGGTGGCTTCCCTGGAGACGGAACTGGCAAGGGTGGAAAACGCCGGCGAGGGAGGCGGCCGGGAGCGGGCCATCCTCATCGGGGTCACCGGCGCCAACCGTGAGGCGGCCGAAGACTCCCTGGCGGAACTGGCCGAACTGTCCCGCTCCGCCGGGTTGGAGGTGGCCGCCACCCTCATCCAGCGCCGGCCCCGCTTCGATCCCCGCTTCCTCATGGGCAAGGGGCGGCTCTCGGAACTGGTCATCCAGGCCCTGCAAACCGGCGCCGACCTGCTGGTCTTCGACGCCGAGCTTTCCCCCTCCCAGGTGCGCTCCATCACCGATTTCACCGAACTCAAAGTGATTGACCGCACCCAGCTCATCCTGGACCTCTTCGCCCAACGGGCCCGGAGCCGGGAAGGCAAGCTCCAGGTGGAGATGGCCCAGGTGAAGTACCTGCTGCCCCGCCTGGCGGGCCGAGGCGACGCCCTCTCCCGCCTCATGGGCGGCATCGGCGGCCGGGGCCCCGGTGAATCCAAACTGGAGATGGACCGGCGGCGCCTGCGAGATCGTCTGCACCGCCTTAACCAGGACCTGGCGCAGATCAGGGCTGAACGCCGGGAGCGTCGCCAGCCCCGGCGCCGCCAGGGTCTGCCGGTGCTTTCCATCATCGGCTACACCAACGCCGGCAAATCCACCCTGTTCAACGCCCTGACCCACGCCGCGGTGCTGGCCGAGGACCGGCTCTTCGCCACTCTGGACCCCACCAGCCGCCGCCTCCGCTTCCCCCGGGAGCGGGAGGTAATCATCACCGATACCGTGGGCTTCATCAAAAACCTGCCCAAGAATCTGCTGGAAGCCTTCAAGGCTACCCTGGAAGAACTTGAAGAGGCCGACCTGCTCATCCACGTGGTGGACCTGAGCAACTCCCGCTTCCTGGAACAGATGGCCGCGGTGGACGACATCCTGGCCTCCCTGAATCTCCAGGACAAGCCGGTCCTGAAGGTCTTCAACAAGGCGGACCGGGTCAACCCCAACTTGGCGGCCCTGCATTGCCGCAGCCAGCGCGGCGTGGCGGTTTCGGCCATTGACTCCCGAACTTTGCCGCCCCTCATCGCCCGCCTGGAAGAACGGGTGGAGGAGCTTTGGGAGGAACGGGGACCCCAGGGGCAAACCCGGGAAGCTGCACCGGTGGCGGCCCTGTCCCAGGAGTAATAAAAAATATTTTTCTTTGGTTCTCCTAGAAGCTTAGCGTTTCTCTAACAAGCTCTTACCTGAGGCCGGCGGCCTGCCGGCTTTTTCTTTTTGTGAACAAGTATTTCAGGATTAATACTTGCCCCTGCCCGATCATCCCTTGTGGCTATCTTCACAATTTCTCGCAAAAATATTCAATAGTTATGATTTGACAGGGACCCTTATGGGAATTATCTTTTAGAAAAATCGCGGAAAGGAGAGCAGGTGATGCCGGAGCGCTGAGGGGAATCGATTTCTCCATCGTCCTGATCGAGGGCGTCCGTTTGGAGAGCCGATTCTTGTCGCAGCAAAATCAGGCGAGGTGCTCTCCTCAGGGGTCAGATCATGGGAGATCTGGTGGAATTCAGGCTCACCAGGAAGGCCGTGTATCGGGCCGCCAGGCGCGAACTGGAGCGCATGTATCAGTTGACCTACGGTGGAGATGATCCCATTGCCAGCGACGAGTCCCGGGAACTGTTTGAACAGGGGCTGGTGGAAGAAGTGGATTGGCTGGATTGGGAAACCTACTGCGCTACGGTCATGAATCGCGTCTTCGATGGTGAGTAGCAAACTGCACCAAAAAATTTTCCCCTGGCCCGCCTATCCAGGCGGCGCGGCGGTCGCTTTATGCCCTCGGCCAAGGTCCGGTGGGCGCCCGCCTCAAGCCTCCCAGAGATGAGAATCAAACTTCGGCGCGGAATCTCTGCCCGCCAGGACCGCCCAGCCGCAGCCGGCCGGCCCCCAGCCGGGGGTGAGGCGGGCCGGGGTGCCCTGGACGGCCGTCGGCCCGGGCCAGGCCGTGGCCGGCAGGGAAAAGTGAAGCGGGTTTTCGGTTTTCGGGTTTCGGTTTTCGCTGAAAAAAATCTCTCCCCGATCATTGTCCTTGCTAATCCCTAACCCCTGACCCCTAATCCCTGCATTATGGGTGTGGCCATGGAGGCAGAGGACCCGGTGGAAGCGGGCCAACATGGCCAGGACCTCCGGGCCGTCCACGGTCCACTGCTGCCAGGGCCGAAAGAGCGGCTCCAGGGGGGCGTGGGACAGGATAAGGAGGCGCGTCTCCGGGTCCAGGCGGGCCAGTTCCCGGGCCAGGAAGCTTTGACCGGCCTCGCCCACCCGGAAGAGTGGCCCGCCGGGGCCCGGGCACCAGGCGGTGTGGAGACCTAAAATGACGGTTTGCGGTTTGCGGTTTTCGGTTTTCGGTAAAACATAAGAAAACCAAGGCTCTCCGAAGAGGTGGCGCCAGGGGGCGGCCGCGTCCGGCAGGCCGTCCCCTTCGCCCATGACCATGAGGAGCGGGGCGGGCAGGTCGGCCAGGATTTCCTTCCCCAGGCCCAGGGCGGCGGGGTGGCCGTTATGGGCCAGGTCCCCGGCGAACAGGACCAGTGACGGGGCGGGTTTCAGCTTACGCAGTTCCGCCACCGCCCGAGCCAGGGCCTGCGCCTCGGGCCGGCGCTCGTCGCCGTCCGGCAGATGCGCGTCGGACAAAAAGGCCAGGCGCAACTCCGGAGCCTGCGCCGCCGCTCCCGCCGGCCAGGCCGCCTGACCCACCGCGCAGGCGCCCGCCAGCCCCAGTCCCAAGAGCTTTAAGAATTCCCGTCTTTCCATCATGCCGTCACCCGTTCTTTACGGTGTATCTCAAAAGCTATCTGGGGGCTTCCAATTTTCTTAAACAATCACTCAACGCCGCCCCGCTCTCGGCATCCAAAGCCCCGCAAAGCTGCTTATCCTGCTGCCTGGAAATGTATCTTTGGTAAGCGGTCTCATTGCCGACAAAGAGGGTGTTGGAGTGGGGGTCGGGATAGACATAATATCTCCGGCCTTCCACTTCGTAGGATGAAAACTGGCCCTGGGGGGAACCCTGCATCACTATTTGGCTTTTGGGGGTGTCCGCCTCCATGGGCCAGAATCCTGCCCCCCGCAGCGCCTGGTCCTTGACCGCAGGCGAGGCCGGCCACCCCGCGGCGCAGCCGCCCAGCAGACCGGCAAGCAGGATAATCAGCATGGTGATTTTGACCTTTTGCGTGCTCCAGAGCATCAGCGTTTCCTCTTTTGTTGCGCTGTCCTTAAAAAGATTCGCGCTCTCAAATCTATGCTGCATCGCCAAGGCAATGTTTTGGCTCCCTTTCCCTTGACGGGGGAGGGTTGGGGAGGGGGTGGCGTCATCAGCGCCTCTGCGGCGGCGATTGCCACCCTCATTCCCGGGCGAAATACCGCATCAGCGCGCCCTTGCGGCCTTCCACGTAACCCTGCTGCCAACGGTCAGTGGTATCGAGGAACCCGGACCAGGCCGGTTTGCCTTGCCGCTCCCGCTCACTGGCGATGGCTCGAAACCGGTAATGATCGTACACGTCGAGGATGTGCACGGCATAAGCCGCCGCCAGTTCCCGGTCGCCGGTGACGATGAGCAGGTTTTCGTCGTTGGAGTATGAAGCCTTATAGCCGAGATTGTGGCTGCCCAGGATGACCGCGCAGTCCGAAGAGCGCGGGTCGATCACCACCAGCTTGTCATGGATGATAGCCCCCACGCCACCCCGCGCCGTGAGCTGTTCGGCTCCAAGGTCGCCGAGGATAGTGCGGTCGTCTATCCGGGCCGCCCGCACGATCGAAATGTTGGCGTCATCATAGGTGGTCGGTGATTCCCCCTCCTCCACCACTTCGCCGCCCTCATCTTTTTTCTTGGGAACATAATTAGGCATGGCCTGCGGACTCGACACCGCGCCGGCGACCAGCAGCGACCGGTCTTTGGCGCCGATGTTGACAGCTTCCCCGATGATGCAGTCCTTCCCGGACTGGCCCGGATAAAAGGCCAGGAACAGGATGGCCTCCTTGGCCAGCCGCATCAGCCGATAGACCTCGGCCAGGTCCGGCGGCAGCGGAGCCGACTTGTTCTTGGGGGTCGGCTTTTTGCGCTCCGGCCGGTTGGGAGAGAACCACACCTTTACCCCGGCGCCGCCGGCCACCTGCGCCTGCGCCGCGCTTTCGTTGGCCTTGCGCAAGGCCTTGCTCTGCCGGTTGCCCGGCATCTCCCGGCCGAACGGTTCCGGCAGCTCCAACCGGTCGTTCTTCAGGCGCTCCCAATAGTCCAGAAACGCCCCCGCCACCGCATCGTCCTCCACCAGCAAGGCGTTGTTGGTCTGACCCGCCAGACCTGTGGAGGTCCAGTTGGTGCTGCCGGTCAGCACGGACCGCGGCCCGCCTCCCGGCGGCGCCTGCACCACGAACTTGTTGTGGCCGATATGGATGTTGTTATTGAACATGCGATGTTCAATGTCCACCCCGGCGTCAATCAGACGTTGGCGCGCCTCTCGGTTGCGTTTATCCCACTCTCCGTGGTCAGCCGAAGTGTTGGCCAAAATGAGATGGATGCGGGCGGCATTGGCGATGAGCAGGTCCTCCAGTTCTTCATCCTCAAGCTCATACAGGCTCAGATAGAATTCGCCCGGACGCTGGAACAGGTCCCGGATCAGCGGCACCACGTCCCCGGTCAGGTATCTGCGGATGGGATCGGCCGGATTGATGATCTTGTAATAAAGTTCATTCTTTCCGATGACGCCGTCCTCCAGCAGGACGTTGCGCAGCCATTGCCCCGCCAGGATGCCGTTGGTGAAGGTGGAGCGGAAGACGCCGCGCCGCGAGGTGACGCGTACGTTGTTGGTCGCCGCCGCCGGCGCCAGATAACCCAAAGGCCGCGGCTTGCCTTGGTAAGCCTTAACTCTCTCCTTGACGGGCTTCCCCTGGGCGTCCAAGACCGCCTTGCCCTGGGCATCGAGCTTCACGACCTCCCCATACTCCCGGCCGTTGGACGCCACCGACTCCAGACCCGGCTTCAGGTCCCCCACCGGCCGGATTTCATAGCGCACAAAAGTCTCAGCCACCCGCCGCTTCAGGGCGTCCCGTTTCTTACGCAAGGTGAGATCGCGCCAGCTGAGCTTCTGCACCGGCCACACCCCGGTGTCCTGCGGCAGCCAACGCGGATTGCGCTGGCCTTTGAACGCTACCCAGGCCGCACATTTGACCCGGTCCTCGCCGCCATCCGGACGATGCGCGACCGTGCCGTCGTCGTTCAGGTACACCCGCGTTATTTCAAAACCCAAACAACCATCAATCTTGCCGTCAATATCCCAGGCAACGTAGGCCACTTCGTTGTTCGCCCAGGCCCGGGCGCTGGTAATCCCTCCCATGGCGCCATCCTCCTTCCTTGGTTTGACGACCGTAAGCCGATTAATCGCCGGGTTACAACACCCCCTTGGTGGACGGCGCCCCCTGGGCCCGGGGTTCGGGTTGGGTGGCGACGTCCAGGGCCCGCCCCGCCGCCTTGAAGACAGCCTCCAGGATGTGGTGGGTGTTGTCGCCGTAGGGCACGACGATATGCAAAGTGATGCCCCCATGCACCGCCACCGCCCGCCAGAACTCCTTGAGCAGCTGCGGGTCCAGGCCGGCGGCGCCGGGGGGCAGGCTCGCCTCCAGGTGCAGAAAAGGACGGTTGCTCAGGTCCAGGGTCACCTGGGCCAGGGCCTCGTCCATGGGCACCCGGGCCTCGCCGTAACGCCGCACTCCGGGGCGCTGCTGCAGGGCTTCCCGGATGGCGTGACCCAGGCAGATGCCGATGTCCTCCACGGTGTGGTGCTGGTCCACCTCCAGGTCGCCTTTGGCCTTGAGCTTCAGGTCAAAATAGCCGTGGGCCGCGAACAGGTGCAGCATGTGGTCCAGAAAAGGAATGCCGGTGTCGATCTCCACCCGGCCCCGGCCGTCCAGTTCCAGTTCCAACTCCACTTCCGTTTCCCGGGTCTTGCGATGGACCTTGCTCAGGGGGGACATTACTGTTCTCCTTATATCAGACGCGGCTTCTTGCACTTTGATGAAATATAGGCCAGACGGTGGCGAGAAGCCAAGAAAAAACCGCGCAAATTTTCGGAAGGAATTTGATTACCCCCAAGCCTAAAAAAAAGCCTTATTATTCCAGGTGGGCCGAAACCGGGGTTTGTTGGCTTACGGTATTAGCCACGGGTGAATATTTCAGGCCCATTTGGATGAGCTCATCTTTCTGCACTTCGCTAAGATCCGCCTCCATCTTGAAATAGATGCGGATGGCTTGGTAGCCCACGGGGACCTCCTCGGAGATGCCCAGAAATCCCCGAACGTCGAGCTCGCCCTCCAATCTGGAGGCCAGGCTCCTGATGGTGATTCCCTTGGCCGCGGCGTGGGCGATAATTGAGGTGGTCACGCAGCCCGAGAGGGCAACCAACAGATACTCCACCGGATTGGCCCCCAGATTGTTCCCCAACAGCACCGGCGGTTCATCCACCTCGAAGACCGCGGGCTCCCGAGAGTCATCCTCCTGCAAGGCCCCGTAAAATTCCTTGATCGTCGCCTGATTATGAGTCCCGTCGATCCACCTGTTCGTTGCCCGAAACTTGAACTTGGCAATTTCGGGATTTTGCTTAATCATCTCAATATTTTTAAATAACTGCTCGACATTTACCCCATTCACTATTTTCTCCGGCGCCATTGCCAGCCCTCCTTTCTTGATCGTCTGTGCAGTTATTGATAACTTGAAAACTAAGAACTCTTCGCCTCAAATCAACTGGCGGCTCATCAAGTCATGTTTGCGGGAGCACGGTCAGGGGAGCGCTATTGGCAGCTACTTAATTTTATCATTTTCAACAGTTCGGCGGCGGGCCAGGCGTTGATGATGTCCTTTTTTTCGGCCCAGCCGCGGCGGGCCTGGGAGATGCCGAAATGCCGCAGGTGGAGCTGGTCCAGGTTATGGGTGTCGGTGTTGATCACCATTTTAATGCCGGCCTGCTTGGCCGCCAGGATATTCAGGTCGCCCAGGTCCAGGCGCTCCGGGTAAGAGTTGATCTCCAGGACGGTGCCGGTCTCTTTGGCCCCCTTTAGCAGGTCGTCAATGGCTACTTCATACTCCTCCCGGCGCTTCAAAATGCGCCCGGTGGGGTGCGAAATGATGTCCACGTGGGGGTTGCGCATGGCCCGGAGCATCCGCCCGGTCATCTCTTCCCGGGGCTGTTTGAAGTGGGAATGGACCCCGGCGATGACATAATCGAGTTCCGCCAGGGCCTCATCTTCAATGTCAATGGTCCCATCCGCCAGGATGTTGGCTTCGCAGCCCTTGAGCACCCGGAAATTTTTCCCCTGCTGCGCCAGCTTGGCGTTAATTCCGTCAATCTCTTTATTCCGGGCCCGGAGCTGCTCTTCGTCCAGGCCGCGCTCGATCTTGAGATACTTGGTATGGTCCGAGATGCCCACGTATTCATAGCCCAGGGCCATCGCCGCAACCGCGATGGCCTCGATGGAGTCGGCCCCGCCGTTCCAGTTGCAGTGGACGTGCAGGTCGCCTTTGAGGTCGTCATAACCAATAAGGTCGGGGAGCTTCCCCGCCAGGGCGGCGGCGATCTCCCCCCGGTCCTCCCGCAATTCCGGGGGAATCCAGGGCATCCCGAGCTTTTGGTAAACCTCCTCTTCGCTCACCGCGGCGATCAGCTCCTCACCCCGAAAGAGGCCGTATTCGCTCAACTTGTAGCCCTGTTCGATGGCGATTTTGCGCAGCGCGATGTTGTGCTCCTTGGAGCCGGTGAAGTACTGCAAGGCGGCGCCGTAGCTCTCGGGAGCAATGACCCGGAGGTCCATGTCGAAGCCTTCCTTGAGGCGCACCGAGGACTTGGTGGCCCCGCGGCCCCAGACTTTGACCACGCCGGGCAGGGCCACGAAGAACTCCATGACCCGCTCCGGGTGAGTGGAAATCGCCAGGAGGTCCACGTCGCCGATGGTCTCCTTCCGGCGCCGCACCGAGCCGGCCAGGTTGGCCCGCTCCACCTCCGGCAGGCCCTGCAACTGCGCCAGGATCCGCTGGGCGATGGGCAGGATATCTCCCAGCAGGAAGCGGCCCTTGCTGCCCTTGAGGAATTCGATGGCCTGTAAAATATTCTTTTCGGTTTTATCGCCGAAACCGAACAGAGGGGCCACCTTATGGGCCTGGGCCGCGGCTTCCAGATCCTCCAGGGTCCTGACCCCCAATTGTTCGTATAAGACCTTGGCCTTTTTGGGGCCAACGCCCTCCACCCCGACGATTTCATCCAGGTTGATGGGCAGCTTCCGCTTGAACTCTTCGTAGTACTCCATCCGGCCGGTGGTGAGATATTCCTCGATCTTCCGGGCCAGGCTTTCGCCCACTCCGGGGATGGCCTTGAGGGCCTTGAAGCCGCCGGCCTGATAAATCTCTTCCACGTCGTTTTTCAGGGTCTCCAGGGTCAGGGCGGCCTTCTGGTAGGCGTAGGGCTTAAACTGCACCCCCTCCATCTCCAGGTATTCGGAAAGCTCATAAAAAATCTTGGCGAGTTCTTT
>CAZOCQ010000059.1:0-1828 GCA_964578335.1 uncultured Desulfobacca sp. | reverse complement strand
TTTCAGGCAAACAGGGTCTCGCCCAGGCGGGTCAGGGCCTCCATCCCCCGAATCTCGGTCTCGTGCAGGGGCACCAAGGCCCGCACCTCGCCGTCGAAGAGCCGCCAGATGGTCTGGAGGTGCTCGGCCTGCATCTCCCGCCGGTTCTCAATAAATTCCGGGGACGGATGGCCCGGCTCCGCCGGGGGCAGCAGGCCGTTGACCACGATGCCGCCCACCGGGATGCCGAAGTCCTTAAACCACTTGAGGAACCGGGTAATCACTGCGATGGGCAGGGCTTCGGGCAGGGTGACAAAGAAGAAGGACGTGAGGGCCGGATCGGTGAGCAGTTCCTGGGCATGGCCCATCCGCTCCCGGAAGTTCACCAGGTAATCCATCAGCGGGTCAGGCTCTTCCTTTTTCTTTCTGGTGAAGGAGAGCATCTGGCGCAGGGACTTGGCCTCCTCCCGGCTGCGCATCATCTTGTCCACCCAGAGGGAATAGACCTTGGACATGCCCAGCAGCCGCCGGGCGTTGGCGGTGGGCGCGGTGTCGAAGACGTAGGCGTCGAACTCCTCGCCGAACATCAGGTCCAGCATGTTCTCGAACATGGCCGACTCTTCGAAGGCCGGGTTCAGGGTGGCCGCGTCCACAAATTCCTCGGCCTTCACCTGCAAGTCGGCGAAGCGCAGAAAATAATTGATCTTTTCCCGGATGTCCTGCTTGGACTTCTCGATGGTGTCCTTGGTGTCGATCTCATAGGCAAAAGCGTCGGGGTAGCCCAGGGAGGTGATGCGGCCGAAGACGTCCCGGCCCAGCAACCCCGACAGGGAGTGCACCGGGTTGGTGGAGGCCAGCAGGGTCCGCTTGCCCTGGCGGGCCAGGTGCAGGGCGGTGGCCCCGGCCATCACGGTCTTGCCCACCCCGCCCTTGCCCCCGAAAAAGAGAAACCGGACCTGGGGATGATCCTCCAGGTATTGCCGCATGCCGGTGGTGATTTTTCCTTCCATGAGCCTCACCTGAACAGATATTCCGCCACCCGGGAGATCATGGGCAGCCCGGTGATGTCCCGTTCCAACTCCGGCACCCGGGTGAGCACCTGATTGCCGAAGGTCTGCTTGATTTGCTCCAGATAGCGTCCCTGCATCTCGATGCGGCGCCGCAGGAACTCGGGAATGTCCTCGGTCCACAACTCCGTGGGCAGCACCCGGTTCACCACGTAGCCCGAAATGGGCACCTTGAAGCGGGCGAAGAGTTCCGCGGCCTTCACCGTGTCCAGGATGATCATCTCCTCGGGCACCAGCACAAAGAAGAAGGCGGTGCGCTCCTTGTCCGTCAGGATGCGGGAACTGCTCTGGATGCGGTCCTTGATATAGAGGAGCTCCTGCAGGATGGCGTCCTCGTCCATCCCGGAGTCGCTCCGCTTGATTTGGGCCGCCACCTGGTCGTATTCCCGCATCTGCTCCCGCAGGGTGGTGATCTTCTCAATCCAGGCGTCATAGACGGTCGCCATGGAGAGATAGTAGAGGGCGTGGCCCAGGGGCACCAAGTCGTAGATGTAATAGTCGTATTCCCCGGCCACCATGATGTCCACCACCGCGTCGAAGATGGCGGACTCCTCCATGGCCGGTTCGGCCGAGGCCGCCTGGATGTAGGACTCGATCTCCTCGGGCAGGTCCGTGAACCCGTACATCTCCCGGATCTTGCCGCGGATTTCGTCCTGGTAGGCCTTGATGCGGCGGTCGGCGTCGATCTCCTGGGCCCAGAGGTTGTCCATGATCTTCACCGGCCCCTTGCCGAAGAGGTCCTGCTCAAAGATGTCGGAGAGCGACGCCTGGGGGTCCACGGA
>CAZOCQ010000058.1:6541-15459 GCA_964578335.1 uncultured Desulfobacca sp. | reverse complement strand
CCAGCCAGGCCCACTTTTCACGGGCCGCGGCCTCCGGGGTGGTGGCCGCCAGGGGCGCCCCGGTGGCCATGAGCTGGGCCTCCAGTTGCCGGGCCTGCCGGACCCGCCCGGGCACATCCCGGCTGACCAGGGCCCCGAGAGGATTGCGGTGCGAAGGGTCATAGGCGCCGGTGGGCAGAAAGCCGATGATGGGCTCCACCAGGTCTTCGCCCGACACCAGGACAAAGCCGTTGGGGTCCAGATAGACCACAAAATAAAGGGGTTTGCCGCTATCATCGGCAAAGGTCTGGACGTTTTTGATCTTCTGGCCCAGGGAGGCCCCCAGGGGTTGGGCGTCCAGGCCGAGCCAGTTCGCCACCACGGTTTTGGCCTGCTCCGGCGTAGTGGGCTTGGCCCAGGCTCCGGTAACAAAAAGCCAGGCCACAGACAACAGACCGATTACTAATCCTTTAGCCATGGTGCTCGAGAGTCGTTTCATGGACTGCCTCTTCTTTTCTGTTGCACTTTCTCTTGTCGTTTACCCTTCTTTTCCTCACTCCATCAGCAGCAATTGATAAACATAGTCGAGGACCTTTTTGCCGGCCGCGGAGGTATAAACCACCTTGTCCACCCAGCCGCAATCAGAGGAACCGGAGTCACTGGTAGTCTTGGAGTAGGTCCAGGCCACGGTGTGCAGCCCGGCGGGAATATTCACGGTTCTCTGATTCCAGCCCACTATCCCGGAAATCTCTCCCACGTATGTGGAATCCAAGGTGAGGGTGAGTTTGTTATAGGAATGGGTGGAAGAGCAGGCCCAATAAAACGACAACGTGCCGGGGCCGGATACGGTGGTCTGCAGGATGGAGCTTTGGCCATTGCTGATAGCCCCGCTCTGGGCGGCGCTGCCGCCGTAATACCAATGGGTGGATTCAGCATACCAGTCGGCCGCTCCAGTGGTGGTGAAGGCGAGTTGGGTGTTGTCCAGGGCCTGGCCCAAGGTGGCTAGGGCGGCAAAATCCACCCCCCAGAGATTGCCGCAAACGTAGGAAGAAGTGTCGGGAGAGCTGCTGATAGATTTCCCGGTGGTCACCGTTTGCGGGAAAAAGCTATATCCCGCCTTGCTGACATTGAGGGTGAAGGTGGTGTTGGAGGGCACCTTGGCCAGGGCATAGATGCCGTTGGCGTTGGTGGTGGCGGTATAACCGCCGGTGGCGGTCACCACCGCCCCGGCAAGGGGATTGCCGACGGCATCGGTCACCCGGCCGGAAATGATCTCGCCCGCACCGGTGACATAAACGTTATAGATGATGTCGGTGAGGATGTTAAATTGTAACTCTGATTCGGTAGTTGAGAGCCAAACCAGCGGCAGATTGAACCAGGTGTTGTAGCCCATATGGAGATGATGGTACATGCTGTTCAGGTTATACCCATAGCCGTCGCAGACCGCGTCGAGGAAAACGCCGCCTTGGGTGCTGGTGACACTCAGGACCACGGGGTAGCCGGCATCCAGGTTGGGGTTGATCATGGCGTCGCGGTTGGGACAGGGGATGTTTTTCCCGGCATTGCGGCCGGCCATGGCATTGCCGTACTTGAAGGTATTTACCAGGGCCTGGGCCACATCCGACATCCGGTATCTGTTGGTGCCGTCATAACCGGTCGTCGGACTATAAGTCCATTCATAGTCCATATTCAGCGATAGATCAATATCGTGGGTCAGGTTGCCGATGGCCTGGCGCTGCAAATCGGAGGCCAGGGGGTTCCGTGGATCCAGGGGCATATTGGCCCATTGATAAGGCCCGCCCAGGCCGTCGCCGCCCCGCAGGGGCCAGCAGCTCTCCCCGCCATTCACCGTGATCAGGAACAGCGAGGTGCCCACCCCTGCGGTGGGATACTGCCAGAAGCGCATCAGTTCGGCCGTGGCGGTGGCGCCGGTGGGATAATTAAGATAATTATAGTCGCTGCCGGCCGGATACGGCGGGGTGAAGTAATTGTAACAAGGCAGGCCGGCCACCGTAGTCGAGCCCCAATGACTCTGTATAAAGGGCGCCACCCGCACGTCGGAGGGGCTGGATAAGCCAAATTCGCCCACCGTCAGGGTGGGACTGGTGGCGTCGCCATTGGGGGTAACAACTGTAAAGGTGTAGGTTCCCAAGGGAAAAATGGCATCAATGGTGATCAGGGTATCGGAAACGAAAGCCCAATTAAAGCCTATGGCGGCAGAGCAAGAGACATTCGTGACGCCGGTAAAATTTTGTCCAATGAGGCTAACAGTCAAGGTGCCGCCCGAGTGAATAGAAGGACTGATATTATTGATCACTGGCCCGGTGGTCACCGTCAGAGTCGGGGAGCAGTGATAGCCATTGGGTGTGTCTACCCAAAAGGAGTAAGTGCCAGGCAGGAAAGTGGCATTGACCTTGATCTCGGTATCGGAGACGAAAGTCCAGGTGAGATTTGAGGCCCCGTAGCAAGTAACTAAATGGACCCCGGTAAAATTGCTTCCCGTGAGGGTCACAGTGAAGGTCCCGGGAGCATGGACAGTGGGGTTGATAATAGATATCGTTGGCTCGCCGTAGGCTGCCATAATGGGGCTGTCTCCGCTAGCGCTGCCAGCCGCCAACGAGGCCCACTTTTGCTGGGCCGCGGCCTGCGTGGCGGCGGCCGCCAGGGGCGCGCCCGCGGCCATGAGCTGGGCCTCCGTCTGCCGGGCCTGCAGGACCCGGGCCGGGAGGTCGCCGCTGATCAGGCGTCCCAAACGATCGGTGGGCGAGGGGTCATAGGAGGTCGCCTCGCTCACGAAGGCGATGATGGGCTCCACCAGATCGTCGGCCGGCAGAAAGACCAGGCCGCTGGGGTTCAGGCAGACCACGTAATAGGCCGGGTTGCCGGCGCGGTCGTTAAAAGTTTGCACTTCCCTGATCTGCCCCCCCAGGGGGGCGCCCAGGGGCTGGGCCTCCAGAGCAAGCCAGTTCGCCACCACCGCTTTGGCCTGCTCCGGGGTGGTGGGCCTGGCCCAGGCTCCGGTAACTAAAAACAAGGCCACATACAGTAGACCGATTACCAATCCTTTAGCCACGGCGCCCGAGAGTTGTTTCATGGACTGCTCCTCTTTTTTTGCCCTTTCCTCGCCATCTAGCGAACCGGCACGTTACGTGCAAAGTATAATAGAGCAATATTATGAAAAAAATAAACATTTTTTTTAATTACCGTCATTTTTTTCCGGGTAGGCCCCGGCGTGCCGACGATTATCTTCAAGTTGAAACAGGAGCCGGCCGATTAACCTTTCAACAAAGTTGGAGAGTAACAATTTTTTTTGACATATAAGGAGGAATACCGACGATTACTGCAAACATAGAAAATTTCATTTGAAAAACCTTTTATTGCCTAAAAACTTCGTTGGCAGGACCAATCCAGTTGATATTAGGGAGGTGGCGAGGTTATTCGGGTTGCTCTGTTTGCCTGGCGATCGTCAAACCGGGTGGAAAAACCCTCCCCGGCATGCTCCCCCATGAAGACCCCTCTAACTCGCGAGGCGGGATTGCAGCAGCCGCCGTCGGCCCGGCCCTTCAGGCGAGAGGACCGGGGGGGACGGCTGGCGACGATAAGATGGGAAGTTTCCGAGGATAACTTAGGATGCAAGAAACTTGACAGGGACTAAAAAAAAAAGTACCTTTCTAGAAAAATTTATGCTAACGTTTGTACAGGAAATGAGGATGTCGTCAGACTGTTTGCAAATTAAAGCCGTTAGCAATTAAAGGAGGCAGTGGGAGATGAGAAAAGTAAAGGTGATGTTGATGGTTTTGGCGATTGTTTGCTTGGTGCCGAGCCTCTGCTTCGCAGCCGGCACGTGGTCCACCGCCAATGTGAACTCGGTGGGTGTGGGCGGCACTTTCACCTACATCCAGTTAACCGATTCCTCCGGCACCAACCCTTATGCCCCGGGCACCTATTTCTCCGCCGAAGCCACCCGGGCCAAGGAAATGCTGGCCACTGCCCTGACGGCTATCAGTCTGAGCAAGACCGTGCTGGTCTGGCTGGATGACGTGGCCCCTTACAGCAACATGTCTTGCATGTATTTGAATCAATAGCCAGGCAAAATCGCTTAAACCGATGAGCCTTGCATCCCCGGACGATCTCGGGGATGCGTCTTTTCCCCAGAAGGTTCTGGCGGCGTCCACCCCACCCACGTAGCCGCTAAAGGGCTACGTGTGTGGGGTGAGGTTTGGGCAGACCGGCCCGCTCAGCGGGACTTTTCTGACGGAAAGGCGGGAACCGCAGGGGAGGCGCCGGGTGTTGCCGGTCCTTTCCCTGGAACGCGTGATACTTCCGGCCCCGGCACCACCGGGGCCTCGGTCGAACTGGCCGCCGGCCTTAAGGCGTTTACCTCCCGTTGCGTAACTCCGCGGCCTCCGGGACTTGACGGCGGGATGACCTCTATACTGGGGGATTCCCCCGCCCCCCTCGATTTTGTTCTCAAGGCGTTAAGCTCTTGTTCGCTCATCCCCCGGCCGCCCGGCGCCGGAGGGGGAATGACCTCCGATCTGCCCGAGGCCGGTCCCCTGGCTCTCATAGCCTCGATTTCCCCTTGGGTGACGCTCTTCGCTCCGGGCTTGGCCGGCGGAATCACCGGACGGCTCTTGGGGTCCATGGTCGCCGATTTGGCTTGCCGGGCCTCCACTTCCGCCTGGGTCAAGCCCTTGCCGCCGGCCTTACCCGGCGGGATCACCGGGATATCCTTGCGCTCCATCGGTCCCGGGCGGGCGGGGATCGCCGAGGTTTCTCTGACCTTATCCTTATCCGTCAGGAGTTCCACCACCTTCGCGGGCTGGCCGGCGGGAGACTTTTTCTCCTTCTTGACCGCGGGAGAACCGGAGCCGCTGTCGGACCCGCAACCGCCCACGACGATGCCCAGGATACAAAGCAACACCCAAAGGTTGATCCTTAAAAAATTCATCATTCCTCCATTCTTATCAGTAGCTTACGAGGCGGCAACCCGCCGCGGTAATCCCCCCTCGAGCCCGGCTCGAAGGGATATCGCCGCCGGAACCCGGTTTCCCCGTGGCAGCCGCCGGCATTAGACTCCTTTTCTTAAAGAGGATATAATCAGGAAGCCCGGAGAAAGCAATACCCCGTGAACTGCGGAGGTCGGGTCCGGGGCCATGGCCAATTTCGCCATAGCCGGGCGGAATCACCCATTGCGGCTCATGCGGCATTTTTTGCCGGTCCAGGGCAGAGAAAACCACAAAAAATTCATAATTCCGCCAAACTCCGTCACCATCCTGGCCCCGGCCTTGGGCTGTTCTGAGTCAAGTCCGGCCCCGCCGGAATCGGGGGCCGGACGCCGGCGCCTTTAACCGGGTTTCCTGGGTTGGGCTATCTCTTCGAAATCAGCCAGGAATTGCGCAATCTGCACGCCGAGATGAATGCACTTTTTTCCGGCCATGCACTCATCCGCGTCCGACTTATCCAAATAGGTCTGCAGCTCTTTGCCGCTGCGGCTGAAAGTGAGCACATAGGCATTCTTGGCGGCATCGAAGGTCGCCGAAAGATTCAGGGCGTGTTGGACTATTTCAGGGTGTATCGCAAAGATGGCGTCCTTCAGACCCTCAATAGTGTAGCTCATGGTTGCCTCCCTTGGTAGTGATAATCACTTTGATAATCACTCCCGGCGGCCCGTGCAACGGCAGGAAGCCCGGCCTCAAGGTTTCGGCGGATTTTCCTTCCTTGGCAGGTTGGGTGAAATTAAGATAGACTTTAGCGGCGGTTATCCTCCGGATTATTCAGATTCAAGAGTCGGCCATGAACCCGGATGATCTCTTTGACTTCGACCAGCTCATCGAACGGCGCGACACCGACAGTCAGAAGTGGGAGAAGTACCGGGGACAGGACGTCATCCCCCTGTGGCTGGCGGACATGGATTTCCGCTCACCCCCGGAAGTGATAGCAGCCCTGCATCGCCGGGTGGAGCACGGGGTCTTCGGCTATCCCGCCACGCCGCCGGAATTGGTTGAGGTGGTCTTGTCCATGCTGCTGGCCGCCTACGGCTGGCAGGTGCAGCCCGAATGGCTGGTCTGGCTGCCGGGGCTGGTCACCGGCTTGAACGTGATTTGCCGGGCCGCAGCCGAGCCGGGGGAGGAGGTGCTCACCGCCACTCCCGTTTACCCGCCGTTTCTCACCGCCCCGAAGCTGAGCGGGCGCGCTTTGGCCACCGTGCCGTTGATTTCGGCAGGCGGCCGCTGGACTTTCGACTTCGAACGCCTGGAAACGGCAATCACCCCCCGCACCAGACTGCTCCTCCTCTGCAACCCGCATAATCCCGTAGGCCGGGTCTATACCAGGGAGGAACTCAGCCGCCTGGCCGTGATCTGCGACCGGCGCGACCTGGTGATCTGCTCCGATGAGATCCATTGCGGCCTGGTGCTGGACCCCGATAAGGTCCATTTACCCCTGGCGACCCTGGACCCCGGCCTGGCCCCACGCACCGTTACCTTCATGTCGCCCAGCAAGACTTTTAATCTGCCGGGTCTGGGCTGCGCCTTTGCCGTCATTCCCGATAGCCGGTTGCGCGCCCGGTTTAACCGGGCCAAGGCCGGCATCGTGCCCGGGGTCAATCTCCTGGGCTATACCGCGGCCCTGGCCGCTTACCGGGACGGGGCCCGCTGGCACGCCGCCCTGCTGACCTACCTCCGGGAGAACCGCGCTTTGGTGAGCCGGGCGGTCAACCGCATGCCCGGCTTGGCCATGAATCATGTGGAGGCCACCTACCTGGCCTGGATCGACGCCCGGGCCACCGGCCTGACCGCGCCCAGGCAATTCTTTGAACAGGCGGGGGTGGGCCTGGGGGACGGCGCCGCCTTTGGCGGCCCCGGTTTTCTCCGGCTCAGCTTCGCCAGCCCGCGGGCCCTGCTGAGCGAGGCCCTGACCCGGATGAGCCGAGCCCTCCAAATCTACAAAAAAGCTTCAATTTGAGCGAATCTGTGCTATCTTACCTGTAGAAAACGATTGGTCCTCTAAGAGGGAAACTGCTTCGGATATCCTCCACCGCACGGCAAGTCTGAACAACCATTTTCTCCGGTCCTAATCAGGAGGGCGAGAGATGAAGAAAGCCATCAGTCAAATCTTGCTGGCATGGTGCAGTTTGGTTTTGGGCGGCTTGTTCGGAGTGGGAGCAGTGCAGGCGCTGACTTCGGAGCCGCCTCTAGTTGTCCCGCCGGTGGTGAGCGGGGCCTGCATCAGTTTCACCACCGAAGGCAGCAGTTTCGCCCCGGTGCTCACCGTGACCGGCAATCCATTGATCCATTGGGTCTTTGCCGACGGCGCCACCAGCAATTCTCCTACGCCCAACAAGAACTACGGCTCTCCAGGCGCCAGGTTGAACCGGCTCTACGTCAAGCCCTGGAGCGCGGTGCAGCGCATCAACCTCGGCTATGACGGCGGGGACGGCGGGAGCGACCTGATCGAACACGTCCCGGACCAGCAGGTCTCGGCCGTGCGGGGACTCCACCTGGTCGCCCCCTACCTGGCCCAGTGGTGCTCCTCCTACAACCTCATTACCTCCCTGGACTTCCGCAATTTCACCAACCTGGACACCATAGAGTGCTTTTTCTCCCACAGCCTGAGAACGGTGAACCTGGCCAACACCCCGAAGCTCCGGCGGGCCTGCTTCGAGGACTGCAACCTGGCCTCCCTGGACCTGTCCGGCAGCCCCAACCTGGAAGACCTGCGGGGGGCCGTGAACGACTTCCCCACCATCAATTTCGGCGGCATCGGGGCGCACGTCTGGCATATCTGCGTGCGCGACAATCCGCAGCTGACCAATCAGGCGCTCTTCGCCGACCTGACTCCTTTCCCGAACCTGTCCGACCTGTATATCTGGAACGACAACCAGGCCGGCTCGCTGCGCCTGCCGGCCACCAATCCGGCGACCGAAGTATCTATCCTGGCAGATGACAACCATTATTCCTCTATGGACCTGTCCGGCGCGCTGGCCAACGCCGCTTTAAGAGGCATGGTCAGCCTGCGGAACAACCTTCTTACTTCGGTCAACCTCACCGGGTGCAGCCAGATAACCGAACTCTTCCTGGACAACAACCTATTGGACTCGGTTACGCTGGATAACCTGCTGGCGACCCTCGACGCCCTGGGCCGAAGTGAAAATAACCTGCCCGCGGGGGCCCATCTGCGGGCGGACCTGCGCGGTAACGCCACCCCCTCGGCCACGGGGCTGGCCCATGCCGCGGCCCTGGCCGGCAAAGGTTGGACCGTGTGGGTGGAGGGACAAACCTTCGAACCCTTGGAGCCCTTCAACGGTGAACAGCGCCTCGACTTTACCACCGACGGCGACGCCACCAGCATGCGGGTTGATTTCGGCCGGCGGGCGGCCACCACGGCCGTGTGGCACTGGTCCGACGGCGCCACCACCGCGGCTGTCTCAGAAGAAGCCGCCGTTAAAACCGGCCTGGGCCCGGGCCTCCATTCCCATTACCTCATCATCTCCGACGGCGCCGCCCTGATGCGTTTCGGGGCCAGCGACGGCGGCGGCGCCGGGCATCTCACCGCCATGTCGGGGTTCGAGAACTGCCCATCCATGCGCGTCCTTTACGCCTATAACGAAGGCGGCCTCACCACCCTGGGCCGCACCGACGCCACCAAGACCCGGGAATACCATCTTTTGGGCACGGCGCTTTCCCCTGAGGCCCTGGACCAGATTTTTGCCGACGCCGTGGCCTCCAACGTCTGGGGCGGGACCATTTGGAGCGCGCCCGGCACCGCTGCCAGCGAAACGAATCGCGCCGTTCTGCAAGCTCGCGGCTGGGACCTCTATTGAGGTCTGTCCCGTAAAGTTCGGGTGGGACAGCCGCCCCGTGCTGTTCAGGCAGGTTGAAAACCTGTGCCTCCTATCTTCTGGTTTACGGGTGGAAGGGAGAGTTGTGGGTAAGGAT
>CAZOCQ010000058.1:4220-6531 GCA_964578335.1 uncultured Desulfobacca sp. | reverse complement strand
GGAAGGGGAGTGTTGGGTAGGGGCGCGGCAAACCCGAAAACTGAAAACCGAAAACGGTATTATGGCGCTTCCGGCCGCAGCCGCCGCCGCAGTTCTTCCGTCTCGTAAACCACTTCATCCCCCGCCAGCCGCACCTGTCCCTGCGCCACATAGTTGAGCACCCGGGGCTGCCATTCGTGCTCGGCCCGGTTAAGTCTGGCCGCCAGGGTCTCCGGGGTGTCGCCCGGCTCAATGGGTACCGGCAGGGCGAAAAAGACCGGGCCGCGGTCATATTGCTCATCCACAAAGTGCATGGTGACCGCGCTGTGGGTAATTTCCCCCCGCCGATAAGCGGCCAGCACCGCTTCATGAACAAAGTGGCCGTAGAGGTTCGGCCCGCCGAATCGGGGCAGCGGACCGGGATGGATATTTATGGTCCGGGCCGGGTCCAGGCCCGCCGCCAGTTTCAGCCAGCCGGAGAGCATGACGTAATCGGCGTTGAAATACCTGACCAGGTTTTGGTAGCCCCGGGCCGTATAGGGACCGGCCCAGTAGACCGCGGGTATCCCCAGAGCCTGGGCCTTCTGCCAAACCCCGCCGCCGAAATGATTGGTGACCACCCCGCAAATCCAGGCGTCCAAGACCGGCGGCCGGGTCCGAGTCGCCCTCACCAGGTTCTCGAATCCGGAGCCGCCCCCGGTCTTGGTCCCGGAAGCAAACACCAGAACATTGGGCTTGGCTTGGTTCATTGGAAGAGCATTTTAAATGGAAAAACTACCGAAATCAATGGTGCCTGGGCCGGACTCGAACCGGCGTTGTCCGTGGAACTGTTGGGCGTCCCCCGGTTCAACTCCATTAACCAGTTACTTCAATTAAGATAACACATTCCGAGTGAAATCGCGATGGAAAAATACCCTTTATTAAATTATTTCAGCCAGATATCCTTTCTGGATGAGAACTAACTAGCGCCTCAGCCCCTCGGCGTAGATTTCCATGATGTGTTTCACCTGCACCCGGTCGCCGGCCTGGGAGAGCATGTCGGTGATCTGCAGCATGCAGGCCGGGCAGGAGGTGGCCACCAACTGGGCCCCGGAGTTGACGATGTTGTCCCTTTTGCGCCCGCCGATGCTGGATGAAATATCATAATATTGCAGGTTGAAGCTCCCCCCCATGCCGCAGCACCAATCGGCTTCAGCCATCTCCGTCAACTCGTAGCGCGGGTTGGCCCGGAGCAGGGCCCGGGGCTGGGCCGCCACCCCCAGCGATTTCTTTAAATGGCAGGGGTCGTGGTAGGTGAGGCGGATAGCCTGCGTCTGCATAGGCGAGACTCCTGTGCCGCCGGTTGGCGCCAGGCCCACCTTTTCCACCAGAAACTGGCTGATGTCCAGGGTCTTGTCGGCCAGGGCGGCGATTCTTTCCTGCTCTGCGGCGGCGAAATCCTGGGCCATCAGGGGCCAGAGCTTTTTAATCGTGGAGGAGCAGGTGGCGCAGGCGGTGACCAGGTAATCGAAGTCCTCCCCGGCGAACCGGGCCAGGTTGTGGCGCAGCAGTTTTTCGAAGGTCTCGGTATCGCCGCCGGCCAGGGCCGGGATGCCGCAGCAACCCTGCTCCTCCGGGACCAGCAGCCCCACCCCGTGGTGCTCCAGGGAGAAGCGCACCGCGTCCGCCACTTCCGGGTAGAGCTTGTCAATAAGACAGCCCACGAAGAAGGCGACCTTCAGCCCCGAAGCGCCGGCCGCGGTATTTAGCGGACCCACCTGCCGGTGCCAGGGCACCTTCGCCAGGGGCTTGAGCCGCCGGTCCTGGAGCAGCGGCGACATGAAGCGGGCGCAGGAGGCCCCCAGCAGATCGTCCACCGGCCTGATGAAGAGGCCCTGGAACTTGGCCCCCCAGGCCACAATGCGGTTGAAGGTCCCCGGTTTGGCCAAAAGATGCCGGAAGATGGCCTTCTTCAGGGGCGGGAGGCCCAGGTAGCCGGCCAGGATGGCCCGGGCCTTGAGGAAGATGTCCAGCACCTTGACGCCACTGGGGCAGTTGGCGGCGCAGGAGCCGCAGAGCAGGCAGCGGCTGAGGCGGTCCTGGACGGCCTGGGGATCTTTGAGAATCTCTTGCAGCAGCCCGTCCAGCAGGGCCAGCTTGCCCCGGGCCACGTCGGCCTCCCGCCCGGTTTCGGCGAACAGCGGGCAGACCGCCTGGCAGAGGCCACAGCGCATGCAGACCACCAACTGGTCTTCCAATTCCTTCATTAACCTGGCCAGAGCCCGCAGGCTGGACATGGGTGAGTCTCCCGTACCAAATCTTTGGTAGCCGCAGGCTTTAGCCTGCGCTTCGG
>CAZOCQ010000058.1:0-4120 GCA_964578335.1 uncultured Desulfobacca sp. | reverse complement strand
ACCGCGGGGTGGCCGTCCACTTCGATGAGCAGCAGGGCCGCGGCCTCCACCGGCAGGCCGGCGTGGCTGTAATCCTCCACGGTGCGGATGGTGAAGTTGTCCAAAAACTCCAGGGTAGCCGGGACGATGCGGGCCGCGATGATGGCCGCCACCGTCTCCGAGGCCTGGTCCACCCTATCGAAGGTGGCCAGCATGGCCCGGCGGGCCGCCGGGAGGGGAATCAGCTTCAGAATGATTTCCGAGATCACCCCCAGGGTGCCTTCGGAGCCCACCATAAGCCCGGTAAGGTTGTAGCCGGTGACGCATTTGACGGTGCGGGAGCCGGTCTTGACCGGCTCGCCCGAAGCCGCGAAGAACTCCAGGCCCATGACGTAATCCAGGGTGACCCCGTATTTCAGGCCCCGGAGGCCCCCGGCGTTTTCCGCCACGTTGCCCCCCAGGGTGGAGACCGCCATGGAGCCGGGGTCCGGCGGATAAAAGAGGCCCTTGGCCTCCACCGCCGCGGCCAGCTTGGCGGTGATCACCCCGGGCTGCACCACGGCGTAGAGGTCGGCCTCGTTGATCTCCAGGATTTTGGTCAGGGCGTTGGTCAGGACCACCACGCCGCCGGGATGGGGGATGGCGCCGCCGGATAGATTAGTGCCGGCCCCCCGCACGGTCAGGGGCAGGCCGTGGTCGTTGCAGAGACGCACCACCCGGCCCAGTTCTTCGGTGGTCCGGGGCCGCACCACCAGGGCGGGCGGCACCGGCGCCAGGACCGCGGCGTCATAGGCGTAGGTGAGGCGGTCGGCCTCGCTCACCATGACCTGCTCCTTGCCCAGGAGCTGCTGAAATTCCTTAATCAAGGCTTGACTGACCATATGCCCTCCGGCGGGATGAACGCTCCCCATATTTCAGCAGAATTTATCTTCCCGCAGGCCCTTTGTCAAGAGGTATGACCAATTATCAGTCACTCCTTTTGCTGGATAACTTGATAAATTGGTCTGCTGGTCATAACTCCCCTTTACCCCGCCGCCGCCGGACGAAATCCAGGACAAAGGTGATGTGCTCCTTCATGGCCTGGTAGGCCGCTTCCGGGTCGTGGTTCTTAATGGCCTGGAAGATCCCTTGGTGCTGCCGCCGGATGACGGGCAGGCTGTCGGGCTCCTCCCACAGGGCCTTCAGGTTCTCCTTGATGCCGAAGTGCAGCAGGTCGTAGAAGTTCTTCATGAGATAGACCTGCACCGGGTTCTTGGTGGCGAAGGCGATGGCCATGTGGAAGGAGACGTCTTCTTCGATCCCCAGGCGGCCGGCCAGGTTTTCGGCGTGCATGGCCTCCAGGGCCTGCTCCAGGATCTTGACGTCTTCTTCGGTGGCCCGCTGGGCCGCCAGGCTCACTGACTGCCCCTCCAGCCCCATGCGCACCTCCAGGAGCTCCTCCAGGCTGGCGTCGTGCCCCTCCATCACCGCGGCCAGAGGGTTGTGCTCCCGCTGGGAGTCAATGGAACAGACAAAGGTGCCCTGGCCCTGCCGGTGCTCCAGCAGCCCCATGGTCACCAGCCTTTTAATGGCCTCCCGCACCGTGGGCCGGCTCACCCCCAGGGCCTGGGCCAGTTCCCGCTCCGGCATGATCTGCTCTCCAGGCTTCAATTGCCCGCGAAAGACCAAATCCCGAATCTGCTCAAAGGCCTGGTCCGAGACCCGCTTTGCCTTAATGGGTTTTAACGCGATGCTCATGGCCTCCCCCTGCCAAAAATCCAGCCTGTGAATTTTTTGCTTGACAAGGTCTTAACGCTTTTTTATGCTAAGGTCAAGTGGTAAGACCATATGTATTTCAGGCTTAATATGACCTCTGGTTTCCAATGGTCTGACCGCAACCGGCATCCTTGTCGCTTTTGTTCACTTATACCAAAGGATTGACGTCATGGCATTGAAAAAACTCGTCGCCACCATGAAAGAAAAAGCCGAAGCGGTCCAGGTGATCGTCAGCGAGGTTCCCAGCCTGCCGGACGCCCTGGCCTACGCCGTCGAGGTCACCCAAAAGCAGGGCGGGACCACCCTGGCCGCCCCGGGTTGGGACCCCGAGGCCCGGCAGGCCATCCAGGAGGCTTGCGCTCAGGCTGGGGTGCAGTTCCTGGGGAAGAACCTGCGGGAGCATGCCGCCGCACTGCACACCGGCTTCACCCGGGCTGACTGGGGCCTCGCCGACACCGGCACCCTGGTGCTGGACTCCTCCTCCGAGGACCTGCGGCTGGCCACCATGCTCTCCGAAACCCATGTCGCGGTGTTGCCCCTGTCCCGCCTCAAGGCCACCGCCTTCGACCTGGAGGCCGAAATGACCGGGGTGATGCAGGCGCCCCCCAGCTACCTGGCCTTCATCACCGGGGCCTCCCGCACCGCCGACATCGAGCGGGTCCTCACCCTCGGGGTGCACGGCCCCCTGGAACTACACCTGCTGCTCCTCAAGGATTAGCCGCCATGATCGACACCGCCCAAGACCTCAAGGAATATAAAAAGCGCCTCAAAAAGGCCCTGAACAACCAGTTTCTGCGCACCGCCATGGGCGCCTTCGCCACCGCCTACAAGGAGGCCCAGGGCCGGGTGATGGCCGGGGTGGACGTGGCCGGGATCACCGCCGCCATCGCCGCCGGCAAAGACGCCGCCCTGCCCCGTCTGGAAGAGCTTTACGAGAGCTTCAAGGCCAGGGCCGAGGCCGCCGGGGTCAAGGTCCACCTGGCCCAGACCGCCCTGGAGGCCAACGAGATCATCGCCCGCATCGCCCAGGCCAACGGGGTCAAAAAGATCGTCAAATCCAAGTCCATGACCGCGGAGGAGACCTTCCTCAACGACCATCTGGAGAAGGATGGCTACGAGGTGGTGGAGACGGACCTGGGCGAGTGGATCATCCAGTTGCGCCACGAAGGGCCGTCCCACATGGTCATGCCGGCCATTCACCTGTCCCGCCAGGAAGTGGCGGACCTGTTCGCCAAGGTGACCGGCGAAAAGCAGGAACCCGACATCGGCAAGCTGGTGAAGGTGGCCCGGCGGGAGCTGCGCAAGCATTTCCTCTCCGCCGACATGGGCGTCAGCGGGGCCAACTTCGCCATCGCGGAGACCGGCACCCTGGGCATCATCAGCAACGAAGGCAACGCCCGCCTCACCACCACCCTGCCCCGGGTCCACGTGGCCCTGGTGGGGGTGGACAAGCTGATCCCCGACCTGGCCACGGCCTTGCGGGTCCTGCAAATCCTGCCCCGCCGGGCCACCGGCCAGGTCATCACCTCCTACGTCTCCTGGATCACCGGGGCCAACGAGTGCGGGCCCGGCCCGGACGGTAAAAAAGAGATGCACGTCGTCTTCCTGGACAACGGCCGCCTGGCCCTGGCCCGGGACCAGGTCTTCTCCGAGGCCCTGCGCTGCGTGCGCTGCGGCTCCTGCGCCAACGTCTGCCCCATCTACGGCCTGGTGGGCGGCCACAATTACGGCCACGTTTACATCGGGGCCATTGGCCTGATCCTCACTTATTTCTACCACGGCCGCAAAAACGACCGGGCCATCGTGCAGAACTGTCTCAACTGCCAGGCCTGCAAGGCGGTCTGCCCGGCGGGCATTGACCTGCCCCACCTCATCAAGGAGACCTACTGCGAAGTCCTGAAGGGCGAGGCCAAAGCGCCCCTGAAAAACCGGCTGCTGCGCCGGGTGCTCAAGGACCGCCGCCTCTTCCACTTCATCCTGCGCCGGGCCTCCCTGGCCCAGAAGCCGCTGGGCAACCAGGAGGGCTTCCTGCGCCACCTGCCCTTCTTTTTCGGTAAGGAACACGAATTCCGCCGCCTGCCGGTCATCGCCCGGACACCCTTCCGGGATCTGTGGCCCCGGCTCCACCAGCAGGTGGAGATGCCCCGCTACCGGGTGGCCCTGTTCGGCGGCTGCCTGGTGGACTTCGTCTATCCCGAACAGGGCGCGGCCCTGATGAAGCTCCTGAAAGGCCGGAAGGTCCAGGTGGAATACCCCCTGAACCAGACTTGCTGCGGCCTGCCCGCCAAGATGATGGGCGAAAAGGAGGTGGCCCGGGAGGTGGCCCTGCAGAACCTGGCCGCCCTGGACCCGGCGGACTACGACTACATCCTGACCCTCTGCGCCT
>CAZOCQ010000057.1:0-15552 GCA_964578335.1 uncultured Desulfobacca sp. | reverse complement strand
GGCTCCGGCAAAACCACCCTGCTCAGCATCCTGGGGTGCATGTCCCGACCCACGGCCGGCCGGCTTTGGCTCGAGGAGCGGGAGCTCACCAGCCTGCCGGAGCGTTTCCTCACCGAGATCAGGCGCCGGAGCTTCGGCTTCATTTTCCAGCAATTCAACCTCATCCGGGGCATCAGCGTCCTGGAAAACGTCATGCTGCCCGCTTATCCCCTGGGGGAGAAGTTTTCCGTTCTGCGGCGGAAGGCCCTGAACCTGCTGGAGATGTTCAATCTGGCGCCCAAGGCCGCCGCCAAGGTGGAATGGCTCTCGGGGGGCGAGGCCCAGCGGACGGCCATTGCCCGGGCTCTGATCAACGACCCGGCGGTCATCATCGCCGACGAGCCCACCGCCCACCTGGACACCAAGCTGTCCGGGGAGTTCATGGACATCGTCAAGGACTTCCGGGCCGCGGGCAAGACCATCATTATCGCCAGCCACGACCCCATCGTGCACGAAGCCCCGGTGATCGACCGGGTGGTGGCCATGCGGGACGGCAGGATTACCGATCCGGGGTGCCCGCGTGTTCTTTAAGCCCGCCATCATCGCCCTGTTCACCGGCTCCCTGCTGACCAGCGGCATGCTGCTGTTCGCCGCCTGCTATGCGGTGCGCATTCTGCGCAATTGGGATATCCACAGCGGCAGCGAACTCCAGCTCAGCCTGGAAAGAAGGACCTACCTGATTTCCACCCTGATGGCCTACGCCCTGGCCTTCCAGTTGCTGTCTTTTTTCCTGTTTATTTACACCGCCGACCACCTGCACAGCTATTTCACCGGGGCCATGTGCGCCGCCGGCTCCCTCAACGCCTGCCGCTGGGGTTATCCGGTGGTGGGTTTGAAGGTGCTCAATTTTCTGCTGGCCGGGGTCTGGCTGATCGTCAATTACACTGACAACCGGGGCTATGATTATCCCCTCATAAAAGAGAAATACACCCTGCTGCTGTGGCTCACCCCGTTGATCCTGGCCGAGGCCGCCCTGCAGGCCGGTTACTTCCTGGGGCTGGAGCCGGAGGTCATCACTTCCTGTTGCGGGACTCAATTCACCGCGGAGTCCAAATCTCTCGCCTCGGGGGTGATCGCCTTGCCGGTGACGGCCATGGAGATAGTTTTCTTCACCGGCATGGGGGGGACTTTAGTTTTGGGAGTTTTTTTTTACCGCACCGGCAAGGGGGGCTATCTGTTGGGGGCGGCCAGCCTGATCACCTTCCTCATCGCGGTGGCGGCCTTGATCTCTTTTATCTCCCTCTATATTTACGAACTGCCCACCCACCATTGTCCCTTCTGCATCTTGCAGGCGGAGTATCATTACCTGGGCTATCCCCTTTACCTGACGCTGCTGGCGGGGGTGGTGGCGGGTCTGGGGGCCGGGGTGCTGACCCGGTTCCGAAACCTAGCCAGCCTCCGAGAGGTCGTGCCGGCGATTCAGCGGCGCCTGACCCTGGTTGCCTTGGCGGCCTATGCCCTCTTCACCCTCATGGCCATCTACGAGATGCTGTTTTCCAATCTCAAGATGTAAGGGGGCCGGGTGCCCGGGAAGATCAGATTAGACCTTTGCAGGCCCCCGGGGTTACTAATCTTGGCAGCCTCGAAAACGCCGCAACCTTAAGTTCGGGAGGCCGATTATTTCTTTTGCTGCTCCATTTCCCGTTGCAAGGATAACGGTATTTGCGGCTTATAGTTGGGATCAAGCTGCTGGATCTGTTTTTCAAATTCATAGAAATTCTTATCCTGCTGGGCGGCTTTTTCGCTCAGGAGACGTTGGGCCTGAAGTTCCGCACTCTTATCCGTGGCGTTGCCCCAGGCTTGCATGGCTTTCTCCGCCTCCAGCCGGTCCCGCTCAAAGGCCTCTTGTTGTTTTTTGCGGATGGCGTCAATCTGCTCATTGACCGAGGGATATTCTTTCTTTGATAACACGTCACTGCTGACGCCGTAGGTCGGCTTGCCGCCCTTATCAAAGGTCCCTTCTTTATATTGGATTGCGGTGGTTTGGGCGTCTTTGCCCTTACCGATGGTGACATATCCGGTGGGCGGGCCCTCCTCGATTTGCTTCTTTTGCGGATCACTCGGATCAGGCGGCTTGGGATTGGCCACCACATCAATAACCTTGCCGTCTTTCGTCTTAATTTCATGGAAGCCGTACGGATTGTCTTTTAACATCTCCTTTTTCGCCTTCACCTGAGCCTCGTTAAGGAAAAGCGACTGCGGGGCCTTGCCGCCCGTGTCATGAATCTCTGCCGGGGATTCCTGGCCGGGGCCATAGGTGGTCGACGCGGTGGTGGAAGCCGCGGGGCCGGCGGTCTTGCCTGCAGCAGGAGTAGCGGCGGGAGGGGTGGTTACCATAGTCTTAGGGGTTGGAAGCTGTCCGGGTGCGGCCGGGGAAGCGGCAGTAGTGGTTGCCGGCGGAGTCGGACCGGAGCCGGCCTTGGGACTTGCGGTCTTGGGTGCTGGCGGAGTTTTCCCCCCTTTGGCCGCAGCCTCCATCTTTTCCAAGCCTTTCATTTTGTTGAAATACTCGTTGCGGGCATTCCACCATTCTTCGCTGGACTTGGCCTTGGCCTCCTTGGCCTTCCAATCCTGCCAGATTTTATCTTTCTGGGCCTGAATCTGACTCTGGCTTAGTCCAGCCGGTGGCGACCCCTGCTGGTCCTTGCCTTTACCGGTCCCAGCGCCTGGGGGCATAGCCGTTTGGCCGCTGCGGGTCAAGTCCGGCGGGCCGGCGCCCGGCTGCTTGCTTTTGGCCGCGTCGATTTGCTTCTGGTAAGCCTTGGACTCCTGACCCCATTTTTTTTCCAGCTGCTTTCGCTGCTCCAGCAGGGCCTTGGCTTTTTGGTGGTCTCCGGCGATCTCCGCCTGAGTCTTCTCGTTGGCCAGTTTGCTCCATTCCTTCCGGTAGCCCTCGGCCATCTGCTCCTTGGCTTTCTCCAGCCGGGAGACTTCGGGGACGGTCGCTTGGCTGGGTGGAAGCTTAACGGCCGGGGAGCCGGTTTGCTGTTTTGGTGGTTGGAGATCACCTATCTTCCCGGCCGAGGGGGCCTTGAGGCCCCACTTTTGTTCATGCTGCTTGATCTGCTGCTCGATGGCCTTGGCCCCTTTGGCATCTCCCCTGCGTTCGGCCTGGGCTTGTGAACTTTGAAGGCGGCGCAAATACAGGCTTCTTTCGTTATCCTGATGCTTTTTTTGCACCTCCGGACTGGCGCCCGGCGGCGGGGGCCTCATTTTAAAACCGGGGGGCTGAGCCAAGGACTTGGCCTCGGGAGCATCTGATTTCATCGGTGGTTTGGTTTCCTGGAGCGGCGGTTTAACCTTCGGTTCGCCGGGTTTACCCTGCATCTGAGCCTTTTTCTGTTCCTGCTGCTGCTTGAGCCGTTGCTGTTCTTGAGCCTTTTTCTGTTGCTCCTGTTGCTGCTTCAGGCGCTGTTGTTCCAAGGCCTTTCTCTGCTGCTCTTGCTGCTGCTTGAGCCTTTGCTGTTCTTGGGCTTTTTTCTGTTGCTCCTGCTGTTGTTTCAGCTTCTGCTGCTCCAGGGCTTTTCGCTGTTGCTCTTGCTGTTGCTTTAAGCGCTGTTGCTCTTGAACTCTTCTTTGTTGTTCTTGTTGTTGTTTTATTTTTTGCTGTTCCAAAGCCTGCTTTTGCTGTTGCTGCTTGAGCTGCTGTTGCTCCAGGGCCTTTTTCTGCTGCTCCAACCGCTGTTGCTGCAGGCGCTGTTGATCCTGCGGCGTCGGGGCCGTTTTACTTTGGGCCCATACGGTGGACGAGCCGACCAGGAGCACCGCCGTCAGGACGGCTACGGAAGCCGGGAAAATTCTGCTTTTCAACATGTTCTTTGACCTCGTCTTACGCCCTTGAGCGTTCTCTATACCTGCATCTTTTAGGCAGGCCGACTTGGAGAATTGTTAGGTCCCATAAACCATTCATATAAAATTTATGTAAACTACATTAATTTTCGTCAAGTTTTTCATCAATTTTAGGTGGAATTTTACCATAAGTTTACCTGAAAAAGTATTTTTTTTACTTCCCTCATTGAGAAAAATTCAAAAGTTCAGAGATCAGGAACCATAGACCTTGCCTTCTGGCAATCTGCATGAGAATATTAACAACTTGGATTGCTACCACGCCTCCCTTAAGCCTGGTAGCAGCAATGCCGTTTCCGGGAGGCTGATTTCACCAGCCCAGGCTGGGGAACGAATTTGAACTGATGTCATGACTGGACTTTTGACCACAGGAAGGATGTAGAACATGCTTTTGCTTCCCACCAACCAAGCACGGCGCCGCGGTCGCCTGCTCGTGCTGGCCCTGCTGGCCGCCCTGGCCTGCCTCAGTCAGGGCTGCATAGCCCTGCAGGAGCGTCACCCATTGCCCAAACACCTGCTGGACGAGGCCCAGGTGCCTGATCTGCCGGGGATCCGCGCCTGGGGGGATGAACTGAGTCAAAGCCTGGAGAAGAGCGCCATCGAGTCCCTCCGGCAGGAAATGGCCGCCAATAACGGCAAGCTCGAGCCCGAAGCCAACTTTTTGGCCCTGTCCGGCGGCGGGGGGGACGGCGCCTTCGGCGCCGGCATCCTGTGCGGCTGGACCGAGGCCGGCACCCGGCCCCGCTTCAAGCTGGTGACCGGCATCAGCACCGGGGCCTTAATCGCGCCCTTCGCCTTCCTGGGGCCGGAGTATGACGCCAAGCTGAAAGAGGCCTACACCACCATCTCCGACGACGACATCTATAAGGTCCCCGGCATTCTAAAGCTGGTGCTGAACCTGGGGCGGATCGAAGCGGCGGCCAGCACCGAGCCGTTGGCCAAACTGCTGGAGCGGCTCGTTGACGACCGGATGATTAAGGCCATCGCCGCCGAGCACCTCAAGGGCCGGCGCCTGTTGGTGGGGACCACCCAGTTGGACGCCCAGCGCCAGGTGATCTGGGACATGGGAGCCATCGCCGCCAGCGGCCACCCCGACGCCCCCAAGCTGTTCCGTGAGGTGCTGCGGGCATCGGCCTCCATTCCGGTGGCCTTCAATCCGGTATATCTCAAAGTGAAGTCCGACGGCCGGGAATACGACGAAATGCACGTGGATGGCGGCATCCGGGCAGAGGTGATGCTCTATGAGGAAGCTCTCAGCCTCTTCACCGTCAAGAAAAAGCTTAAGGGGAAAATCCCCCAACGCCCCCGCAAGCTCTACCTCATCCGCAATGCCCAAGTCTATCCGGAATATGAAATCGTTAAACCTCATATCAGCAAAATCGGCACCCGGGCCATCAGCAGCCTGACCAAGTACCAGGGGGTGGGCGATTTATACCGGATCTACGTCCTGGCCCAGCGGGACGGGATTGACTACAACCTGGCCTATATCCCGAAGGACTTTCACCCGAAACGGACTTCGGAGTTCGACACGAAATACATGAACGAGGAGTTTAATATGGCTTATAACCTGGCGCGCTCCGGTTATAAATGGAGCAAGTATCCGCCGGGTTATAAGCCGGCGGAAGATTGAGAAAGCCGGGTTATCCGGGAATACCGGGGGGCTGCGGATGAAACGGCCGAATCAAATCTGCTTCAGGCAGCGACGTTTAATTTATAGCCCACGCCGTAGATCGTGCTGATCACGCCGGGGCCGGGGAGATAAGCGGCAATTTTTTTGCGCAGGTTCTTGATGTGGGAATCGATGGTGCGCTCGTAGCCCTCAAAATCATAGCCCTGCACCACCCCAATCAGCTCATTGCGGGAAAAAATGCGATTGGGGTGACTCAGCAGGGTCTTCAGGAGGTTAAACTCACAAGGGGTGAGTTTAAGTTCATGTCCCGCCACCAGCACCTGGTGGGTTTCCGGTATCAGACTGATCTCTCCCGCGGTCAGGGGTTTCTCGGCGGGCGGGGCATAGGCCCTTCGCAGCACCGCCTTCACCCGGGCCACCGCTTCCCTGGGGCTGAAGGGTTTGCAGATATAATCATCCGCGCCCAATTCCAGCCCCAGCAGCCGATCAATCTCTTCAACCCGGGCCGTAATCATGATGATGGGTACATCGGAGAACTTTCTCACCTCCCGGCAAACCTCCATGCCGTCCAGGCCCGGGAGCATCAGGTCCAATAAAATCAGGGAGGGCTGCTTCTGCCTCACATACGGGACCACCAGGTCGCCCCGGTCGAGCCGGGAGACCCGGTAACCGGCCTTTTCCAGATAGTCCTGCATAATTCCGGCCAGCTTTATCTCATCCTCGACGACCAGAATATCCTGACCGATCATGCCTTCCTCTCTTCATTGACGCCGGAGGCCCGGTCAAGCAGACAGGGCCGGGAACACCATAGCAATCCTCAGGCCCCCGGCGGGAGCCCGGGACGCGGCAATCTCCCCGCCAAAAGACTCCACGATGCTCTTACAGATGGCCAACCCCAGCCCGCTGCCTCCCTGGGCCCGGCTCCTGGCCGTATCCACCCGGTAGAGCCGGTCGAATAAGCGCGTCAGGGAGGCTTGCGGAACTCCGGGGCCGGAATCGTCAAAAAATAAAAACAGGCGGCTGTCTTTGAGTTCCGCGAAGATTTTCAGCACCCCCGGCGCCTGGACATACCGCAAGGCGTTCTCCAGCAGGTTGGCAAACAACTGCTTCAGGCGATCGGCATCGGCCTTGATGGCCACCTGCTTTAGCCCGCCGCCGTCGGCCTCGAGCCGAATATCCAGCTGTTTGAACCGGGGAGAAAAAGCCCTCAAGGACTCTTCCAAGACCTCCAGGGGATGGACTGCGGTCAGTTCGGTCGGGAAGGGCTGCGATTCGATCAGGGACAGGTCGTGCAGGTCGTGCACGATGCGGCTGACGTGCAGGACCTCGAAGTGCAGCGATTCCAGGGCCTCCGGGGTGATCGCCCTGACGCCGTCCTGCATGGCCTCGATCTCCCCGCGTAAAATCGCCAGGGGGGTCCGCAGCTCATGGGAGATATCGGCCATCCATTGCCGGCGCATCTGCTCGTATCTTTCCAGGGCCTGGGCCAGATTATTGAAAGCCTTGGCCAACTCCCCGAACTCATCTTTGGTGCGCACGGCAATCCGGGTGTCAAAGCGGCGGGAAGTCAAGGCCCGGGTGGCCTTGGCCAATTCCCGGACCGGCGCCAGGATCTGCCGGGAGAGCAAGGAGGTCACCAGCACCGCCAACAGCAGGGCCACGCCGCCGATGGCATAGAACGTCTGGGACTGGGCCCGGAGGAATTCCACGTCCAGGGGATGGGTGGGGCGCTCGTGCCTCCGCACCCCCAGCCAGCCCACCACCCGGGAATCAACCTGGATCGATTTCAACCGATAATCCGCCGCCGAGTAAGGCTCGGCCCCCTGCATCGGGCGTTTTTCGGCATCGAAAAGGGCCAGCGCCGGCGGCCGGCCCGGGGGTGGCGGCGGCGCGGGCGGCGACAAAGCCTGAAGGGGCGGCGGAGACGGCCGCCCGTCAAAGGGCGGCGGCGGCCCCCCCTCGGCCTCACGAGCCATCCGCGGATCAGGCAGCAAGGGAGGCGGGGGATGCCGCGGCCGCTCGCCTACACCTGCTCCCGCCGAGGGCCCCGGCACAGTCCGGGCGATTTCCAGCCAATGCCCCAGGTCATCGAGCACCGGGGGCCAGCTTCGAGTCCTCTGGTAGGCTTGACCCAAAACTACGGCCAGGCTGTTGAGCCGCTCCATTTCCACCTTGCTGACATAGGCTTCGAAATTGCGCGAGGCGTAATACCTGGCGATCAGCAACAGGCAAACCACGATCAGCATGCTGTTCAACAGGAGAATCAAGAAGACTTTGTGTCTGAATTTAAGCGGCACGCCAGATCACCCGGGTAAAAAAACCACCTTGCCCGCCAGGCGGGGGGCTCGCCCCGCCGACCTGCATTCCTTTCCATTTATGTCGCATATTCCGCCGGTTAGGTCAACCTTTCCCTGCCCTCCGGGGGCCGCCTTCACATTCAATCCATTTTGTCGCCACATTTTCTCCACATTCTTGGACTACACTATACCCATCCGGAGGGAGCAGCTCTCGCTCCAGACCAGTCATGGGGCTGCCGGTCGGACACGACCCGCAGCGCTGCGGGCAATCTCCACATTCATTCCATCACTTCTTCACATTTTCTCCAAAATCAATGGTTAAATTAGCCTCAGATTCAATTCGACGCGGCTTAGCCCTTGATGCCGGCGCCAGGGGAAAATGAGATGAACCTGCGAAAAATTCTGTTTAGCTTTTTCTTGGCCCTGGTGATGATTCTCACTGGAGCGCCAACTTTCGCCGGTCCGCCCGAAGGGATGTTTCCGCCCCCCGGCCCGCCCTCCCGGATGGGTCCGGCCGGCCTCACTGCGGATAAGCAGTTCCTTTATGTCGTAGCCGGCCCCACGATCATGCAGTATAGCCTCGCCGACTTGAAGTTGGTGAAGACCGTGGACCTGCCCCGGCCGGCGCCACCCAAACCACCGGAGGCCAGGCCCTTTCCCCCGCCCCCGCTTCCCCCGGCAGGACCCCAGGGGCTGTGGGCCGGTGAAGGCGCCCTTTATGTGCTGGCCGGACCGAGGCTCTACCGGTTCAGCACCCCTGACCTGACTTTGAAAAACACGGCGGAATTGCCGAAACCGGAGCCGCCCAAGCCCGGCCAGTAAACCGGGGGCTTCTCGATCGGCCCAACCGGCGGTTAGGACTGGAGCCGTTAATGATCGGCAACATCAGTAAGTGTAAAGGAAAATGACCATGCAAACCGAATCCATCCTTGCCTTTTCCATTGCCCATGCCATCCAGGAGCGTCCGGATATGGTGCAGGAGGACATCATCAGGCTCATCCACCGGCAAGCCGAACTGGAAGATGAAAACCAGGAACTGCGGCGTCTGCTGGGCCGCCCCCAGTTTATCGGGGTCGGGCCGCAATACTGTGACCGCAAGCGGGCCTCCCGCGCCGGCGGGCGTCGGCCAGGCAATCTTTAACAACCCGGAGCCGGGCAACCACAATCCCGGTGTCGGTTCGGCCCCGAAATCGCCCAAGGCGCCCGGCGGCGCTTCGGGGCATCTCCCATCTCCTTGTGACCCCTAAACCTCACCCCCCCGGCGGCCGGGGGAGGCGGCGATTTCAGGACCGCCCAGAAAATCGCCGGTTGGCCGCCGGGGGCTGTATCGCCGGGGCTATCTCAGCCTTCTCTTCAATCTGGTTCTAAGAAATAATCGCCGCCTGCCGGGCTTCTAATCCGCATCCACGGCGCGCCAGCCGTAAGCGGCCAAATAGGTCTGGAGTTTTTCCCGTTTTTCCCGGTATTTTTCTTCCCAGAAGGGCGGGCAGTCGTGGAGGGAGATTTCCCCCTCCCGCAGGGCCGCGGCATAAGCCATGCAAGTGGCATAGCCGCAGACCCGGCAGTTGGTCATGGGCAGCAGTTTTAAAATCTCCAAGACCTTGAGGCCGGCCTGGCTGGCGAAACGCGGCGCGATAACGTCCCGGCGCGCATAGATGTCGTTGATCTGGGCCTGAATCCAGGTGAACAGCGCCTGGGCTTCCTCCAGATCCCGAATGCCGCGGATGGCGATTTGATGGGGGTGCAGGGTGATCCATTTGCCCTCGGAAAGTTTGAGCAGGAGCACCTGGTTGGTTTGATCGTAATCCCAGCCGCCCAATTCGGCGTTGACGTAGGGGAAGGCCGGGGAGATATCTTCCGGGAAGGTGGCGATGGCGTGCAGGGTCTCCTTGGTGGAGTCCATTTTCGGCCGGAAGATTTCCACGTTGGCAATGCGCCCGAGTAACATTGCTCCCTCCGGATGACGCCGAGTCCCTAACGGGTTGATGAAAAAGGGTTTTAAGCTTGCCAATATTGGCAGTTTTGCAGCAGTAGCACTAACGCTGCCGGGCGCCGCAGGACTCCAGTTCATCCATGCAGGCCGCCATGGCTTGGAGCAATTCCGGCAGCTCAAAATCATATCCGCGGGCCTGCAAGAACTCGCCCGACTCGACGCTCGTGGTGAGGCCGGCGATTGCCGCCCTGAACTCTCCATCGCTTTTCATGGCGGAGACCAATTTTTGGGCGCTGGCCAATGACATGGGCAGACCTCCAGCTTCGCTTTTTCCCTTAAGACGACGATACCTGGAAAAAGGATACGGCCTGGCCGGAAATTTTCTGAATCCTCAAGGTTATGGGAGGCCCGCCTTCTCTTTGAGCAAGGGGATCAGGGTGGCCCGCAAATCGTCCCGCACCCGCCGGAAGGCCGCCATAATCTCCGCCTCCGTGCCGCTGGCCTTGGCCGGATCGGGGAAGCCTACGTGCCTGACCTCGGTTTCCCCGGGAAAGATGGGGCACTGTTCCTGGGCCTGGTCGCAGACGGTGATGACCAGGTCGAACTGTTCGCCGGCCAGGTCGTCCACCGACTTGGAGTAGTGCCGGCTGAGGTCAATGCCCAACTCGGCCATGACCTGGAGGGCCCGGGGGTTGACCCGGCTGGGCCGCACCCCGGCGGAATAAGCCTTGACCTGCCCGGCCAGGTCGTGATTCACCAGGCCCTCGGCCATCTGGCTGCGGCAGGCGTTTTCGGTGCAGAGGAACAAGACTTTCAGCATCGGGCGCCATCCTCAGGCGATGATTTTCTTGATTTCGTCCACGCTGGGCACCTTGCCCACCACCTTCACTTCGCCGTCCACCACCAGGGCCGGGGTTATAAATACCCCGAAGGCCATGATTTTATTGAGTTCGGTGACTTTTTCCACCTCGAAGTCTCCGCCCACGGTCTGGGCGGCCTCCGCGGTGCGCTTGGCCAACTCGATGCACTTGGGGCAGCCCGGGCCCAAGACCTGCAATTTTTTCATGGTTAAATTTCACCTCATATTAGCTGATTTTTAGCCGCCTAACTGGCTGAGCTTTGCAGAGATATCCTTTTCAGTCACCCCTCCTACGGCCATCCAGAGCAGGTGTTTCTGGCCATCCAGAAAGAGCAGGGCCGGCAATTGGATGAGACGGTACTCACCGATGAAAGGCACCGCGGCCTGCCGGTCGGTGTCGTAATCAATCCGCTTCAGCAGCGCTTGCCGGGACCCGGTAAATGCCTGGGCCACTGCCGCGTCCGCGGCTTGCACGCTTTTGGCGCTGCAGCCGCAGGCTTTGCTCCTGGTAATGTAAATAACCTGGGTCAGTTTGGCCTCCGCGGCGCAGGAAACGGATGGTCCGCTCATTCCCCAAAGCAAGGCGGCCAGTATGCTCACCAAAATCAGGTTAGTTTTTGCATTGCCCATCATTCTCCCCCTATTGGTTAATTTGACGGTTGGCTTCCTCCAGCCACTTCTTAAGCAGGGCCTTCGGGGGCACCTGTCCCATGGCCATCACCTGGCCATTGATCAGCACCGCCGGGACGCTAAAGACTCCTGCAGCCGCAATCTCCCGCACGTCCCGCACGTGCTCCACCTCGGCGGGCAGGCCCAGCTCAGCCAGCACCGTCATGATGGTTTGCATCAGCCGGTCGCAGGCGGAACAACCGGAGCCCAGGACCTTGATGCTCAGCCCGCTTTTCTCCGCCTCCACCGGCTCGCCCAGGGCCTTCCGATATTCCCGCCAAAAAGCCCGTTTATACTCCTCCTGGGCGGCGGCGGGGATATAGTTGCCGGGTTTGACCCGGTCGAACAGCGCCTGGGCGATCTCCGCCTCAGGACGTCCCCGCCAGGATTGCAGCTCCTCGATGGCCGCCTTCAGGCCGGTGACCCCCACCCGGAGCTGGCCGAGGGAAATCCGGGTAATATCCTCATCAGACATGGCTGATAACCGCCCCCTGATTACCGAGTCCCCGCGCCGGGGTCAAGGCGCCTTCTCCATAATTACTTCCGGAAGGTATTCCTGCCCCATCTTCTTGCCGGCCCCAAACACGGCCGCATAAATAGTCTCCAGGCTCACCAGGACGGATTCATACTGCACCCGGAAGAGATCCTGGTCGGGGAGATATTCAACCTGCAGTACGCCCTTGGTGTTGAGCAGTTCGGCGCGCACGGCGTCCGGACAGCCCATTCAGGTGAACCCGCCTTGCTGCACCATCCCTTTGACCCGCAAAGCAATATCGGTGATCAAATCCGGCTTTCCTCCTTTACGATTGCAAGTTTTTGGCTGAGCGCCAATCCCTCTCCCGGCCTTACCGCGCCGCCGCGGGGATCAAGAGCACCGGACAGGCGGCCAGCCGGGAGACGTTATGGGCCACACTGCCCAGAAAAAGCTCCTGGATAAAGCCTTTCCCCTGGGTGCCCATAACGATCAAGGAAATTTCCTGAGATTTCAGGACCTGCAGGATGGCCGGCAAGGGGTGCCCCGAATCGAAGCAGTCATGGACCAGGGGAATTCCGGCCCTCAAGAGGCGCTGTTTCCATTGCGCCAACAGATCCTGAGCCGCCCCGGTGGCGATCTCTTGATAGCCCGGAGGATAAAAGTCTCCTCCCGGCGCATCCAGGGCGTGCAACAAGGTGACCTGGCCGATGCCCTTAGCCGCCAGGGACTCCAAAAATTCCCCGGCCCGCGACCCGATCTCGGAAAAATCGGTGGGGAAAAGGACATGGCGCAACAAGGTTCCGCAATGCAGAGGGCTGGCGTCGGCCTGCCGGTCTTTTTTGATCCGCACATTAACCAGCAAAATCGGGTGCCTGGCATGGTGCACCACGGCGCAGGTGAAACACCCCAGGACCGCCTCCCGCCACAGGGCGGTGCCGTGGGAGCCCAGGACGATCAGATCGGCGCCGTAACGGCAGGCGACCTCGTTCAAGGAATAGGCCGGCAAGCCGATGGGCATCTCCACCTCCACCTGCAAACCCTGGGCTTGCAGCAGCCGCTGCTGGGCCTCCAGTTTGGGCCGGACATCGGCCCGCAACCTTTCTTCCAGACCCACCAGGAACCGGGTGACGATGACATTGGTCAAGATGACGCGGGAACATCCGAGGGCTTTAAATTCTCCGGCGCAGGCCACGATCTCATTCCAGGCGGGGGACAGGTCGGTGGCCAACACGATGGTTTCGAACACGGAGCCTCCATTTCTTATCCGCTTATCCGGTTAAGTTACGAGAAAAATTTTTTGAAAAAGAGAAACGAGACCGGCTGGTTCAGGTGCATTGACAGGCCAGGACCCCTTCCCTGCCCTGCCCTTTGGCGGCCAGCCATTGCTCCAGGTGCTGCCGCAGCGCCACCGCCTCGGGGCTGGCTTGCAAAATGTCCGCCAGCAACTTGAGCTGTTTCTCCTCCGGACTGCCGGGGGCGACGCTGAGGCGATAATTCATCCAGACCCCGGCCCGGCGGTCCGCGACCCAGCCCAGGTGGTAAAGATAGCGCAGATGCCGGGAGGCCTTGGACTGGGTGATGCCCAGGACTCCCATGATATCGCAGACGCAGAGCTCCTCTCGGGCCAGCAACAGCCAGATAATCCGGAGCCGGGTTTCATCCGCCAGGGACTTGAAGAGTTGGGCTTCCTTTTTCATAATTTTAAAATAACCGCTTAACCGGTTACTGTCAATGAATAAACGGGACTTTCCGCCTGGTAATCCATCGCAGTCTACCCGGCGGCTGGGGAAATTTCCGGTCGAAATTTTCCCGCTCCCCTGTTCCGCCGATTTTTGGCTGTCTTTGGTGTTATATTAATATCGAACCGCCGCTCAGGGCAGCATGGCGGAGGCGGGAGCCGAAAATCACTGGAAATACCTGGCTTTTCCTTAACTTTCTGATTTAAAGGAGAACAGCGCCATGAAGAAATTTGCCAAATTCATCAGCCTGACTGCGGTTTGCGCCTTGGTTTTGGCGGCCGGCGCCGCCTGGGCCCAGCCCGGCATGGGGATGGGCCGCCCGGGGCGCGGCGGCGGGGATCCTTATGGACGGATGTATAACCCCAAAACCGTGGAAACCATCAGCGGCGAAGTGGTGAAGGTGGAAAGCCCTGCCCCCGTCCGGGGAAGGTCCCTGGGAACTCATCTGACTTTGAAGACCGCTAAAGAGACGGTTACAGTCCACCTGGGACCCAGTTGGTATCTGGATAAACAGGGCATGACCTTGACGCCGGGGGATAAACTGGAAGTCACCGGCTCCCGCACTACTTTTCAGGGGCAGCCGGCAGTGATCGCCGGGGAAGTGAAAAAAGGCGGCCAGGTCATGAAACTGCGCGACGCCGCCGGCATCCCGGCCTGGGCCGGCCAAGGCCGCGGGCAACAATAGAGCCCTTTGCAGGGTCGGCCGGAATAACGGCCGACCCTGCCTCCCCGCGGCCCTTCAAACGAGATTTTTTCCGCCCGAGGCCTTGATTTCTCCGGCCTCCTTTTTAATCATATTTCCATAAGCGACGGACCTCCAATCAGGGGAAGTTTTGGTTCCCGTTTGGCTTCCTGGGAGGGGAGCAGCTTCGCCATCCCCCCTTGACATGGCCCGTCAATAAACTATACTTATTTAGTATAGTTAATGACGAGCCGCCGTCCGGAGACCGGATGAAACTTACCACCCGCAGCCGTTATGGCACCCGTCTGATGTTGGCGCTGGCCGAGCATTATCCCAAGGGGCCGCTGCGTCTCACCGCGGTGGCCCGGCAGCAGGGGATTTCGGTGAAGTATCTGGAGCAGATCATTATTCCCTTGAAGAAGGCGGACTATATCAAGAGTGTGCGCGGCCCCAAGGGCGGCCATGTCCTGGCCAAGCCGCCGGAAGAGATCACCATCTGGGAGATCGTGGCCCTGCTGGAAACAGGCGCCAGCCTGTCCGAGTGCGTTAACAATCCCGCGAGCTGCCGGCGCGCTCCCCTCTGCCCGACGCGCCCTGTCTGGCGGGAGGCGGCCCGGGCCATGTTTGAGAAGCTGCAGTCCATCACCCTGGCCGGAGTTATGAGCAGGGGCAAGAAAGCTCAAGAGGGGTAACCGGGCGGGGGCAGTTCCCTGGCCCGGCCAATAAAGCTTCAGCAATAATCGGCGGAAATTTCGCCAGCTGGCTCGGCTTAAACCTCGAAGGCGGTTCGAACGCCGCCGCTAAAAACCTTTCGGAATAAACTATGAGCACAAGCGAAAAAGTTGGGGCGGTCATGGTGGTGGGGGGCGGCATCGCCGGCATTCAAGCCTCCCTGGATCTGGCCAACGCCGGTTTTTTAGTCTATCTGGTGGAAAAGGAGCCGGCCATCGGCGGGGTCATGCCCCAGTTGGACAAGACCTTTCCCACCAATGACTGCTCCATGTGCATCATCTCCCCCAAGTTGGTGGACTGCGCCAATCACCGCAATATCGAAATCCTGGCCCCGGCGGAACTGTTGAGTCTCGACGGTGATCCGGGGCGCTTCACCGCCAAGGTGAGGCAATTCGCCCGCTACATTGACCCGGAAAAATGCACCGCCTGCGGGGCCTGCGCCCAGAAATGCCCCCGCAAAGTCAAAGATGAATTCAACCTGGGACTGGGGTGGCGCAAGGCCGCCTTCGTGCGCTATCCCCAGGCGGTGCCGTTAAAATACGCCATTGACAAGGTGCATTGCATATATTTCGACAAATGCACCTGCCGGGCCTGCGAAAAATTTTGCCCGGCGCGGGCAGTGGACCTCTCCCAGACGGACGCGGATCGGGA
>CAZOCQ010000056.1:2265-15653 GCA_964578335.1 uncultured Desulfobacca sp. | reverse complement strand
AAGCTGCACCAGGCCAGGCTGCAAATCGGTCCGGTGATTCTTTTGGGGCTTTTGGGCCTCGCCCTCGTGAGGGCAAAAATTGCCGGGCCGCGGCCGGAGCTCCCAAGCTGACCGGTTTTTATCAAACCGGCGCCCCTTCGGGACCACCCTCGCCCCAGGCCAGGCTCCCGGCCCTGGAAAAATCCTGGGCCGCCCTCTCAACTTCCTTACTATTTTTATCTATTACTAACGGTAAATTCAGGGTAATCGAAGGGCAAAATCAGGACAACCCTGATTTACCTTTTCCCCAAAGATAAATAATATTAGCCTCAAAAATGGAGTAAACCCGAAAGATGGCCAAATTTTAGGTCAAAGGAGGGTAGGATCAAACTATAAACTTAAAGAAAACTCGGGGTAAGGGACGGAAATAATTGTTGCGATATTCCCACCAGGAGGCAGAGCCCCAGGATTTTTCATCAAGACTGCCAGCAAAGCCGCCTGGACACATGAGATGGAGGAGTTGAAAATGAAAGCGATCAGAAAGTTCTGGCAGGATGATTCCGGCGCCAGCGCCGTGGAATATGGCCTGTTGGTGGCCTTGATTGCCGCCGTCATCATCGTGGCGGTTTCTCTGCTGGGCACGAACCTCAGCTCCAAGTTCAACCGGGTCGCCGGGTCGATCGGCACTTAAAGCGGAGAAAAATCCTGCATACCCGAAAAAAAAGGAGGGGGCCTCAGGCCCCCCTCCTAGTTTTTCTGGAAAACTTTTTAAAAAGGTTTATAATTAGCAAAGCCCGACCCGGAGGAAAAATTATCCGAAGGATGGACTTTTTGCAAGGATGCAGGGATGAGCAGGGGGCCAGTGCGGTGGAATACGGCCTGTTGGCGGGATTGAGGGCCGCCGGCGTGGTCAACACAGTCTCCCTACTGGCACAAGCCGCAGTTCCAGGTTCAACCGGGTCGCCACTTCGGTGGGCACTGAAAACGGATACGGTCTTAACCGATGGGACGGGGACCATACGGTCCTCCTCTGCGCTTACCGGGAGGAAAATGGAAAAGCTACGAAACATCTTCCATGATGAATCCGGGGTGAGCGTTACAGAGTACGGCTTGGTGCTATTATTGATCACCACGATCATTATAGCGGCGGTGGGCCTGATAGGCACCAGCATCAGTGGCCGGTTAACCGGTTACGCCACCCAATTCGGCTCTTAAGCCGGACGTCCCAAGCTTATGGACCACAGGAACATAATCCCCCGGCCGGGGCCGGGGGTGCTAAACTCAGGGTCGGTATCTCAGGGCAGATGCCAGGAACGGCCCGGTTTGCCGCGTCGCTGCGGTTTTGTAACACCTGAGCTTTGCCGGCTGGAATGATTTGCTAACGCCAATCGGAGGCGGCAGGGGTAAACTCCACTCTGAAATTGCTCCTCTGTTGCAGTTGTGCGCGATCGTGATTGGCCCGGTCTCCCCCTGTAAAGGGTTGGTTTGGCTCGGGGGCCTTCCCCTGAGGCGAGAATCTGCTCGGGCAAGAGTGGAGGACGCCTGAGGCGCCCTCCCAAAGCGTGATAAGGAGACCGCCGTTGCAAATATTTGGGAATGACCTACAGACCTGGCTCGGCTCTCATGCGCGCTTGCTGATCCCCTTTCTCATCGCCGTCTGGATCTCCTGGGGAGATCTCAGGACCAGGAAAATTCCCAATTATCTGACTTTCGGCGCCGCCCTGGCGGGGCTGATTTATAACGCCATCGTGGCCGGCTGGAGTGGACTGGCGGATGGGCTGCTGGGTCTGGTCCTGGGTTTCGGCCTGCTGATTCTGCCTTATCTGCTAGGGGGCATGGGGGCTGGGGACGTCAAGGCCCTGGCGGCTTTGGGAGCCTGGCTGGGCCCCAAGGGAACCTTGTACCTGTTTTGCTATATGGGTATCGCCGGGGGACTGATGGCCCTGGCGGTGCTGGCCTGGAGGGGCCTGCTTTGGCAAAAAATTCGGGCGGGGGCGGTTTACCTCCAAAACCTGGTCCTTAGTCAGGACCTTCGTTCTACGGTGGCCTCCTCCTCGCCTCAAGCGGCCACCAAAGGAATACCTTACGGGGTGGCCATTGCCTTGGGTATGGCGGTGTTGCTCTGGAGGGGGGGGGGGTGAAGTTTCTGGCGCCCATCGGGGGCGGGCCAGAGAGAAGACCGGTCGGCGTAGTTTGCCGCCAGGGAGACCAAATGGCGCAACGGCAGCGGTTTAAGCTGCTATGACAGGGGGAGAGGGTCCTGATGCTAAACTTGCCCAAAGGAATGACTTACATGGCTCTGGCGGTGGTCGCCGGTCTGGTGGCCGCGTTCGGCATTCAACGTTACGTGGCCCACAAGACCTATATTCCTCCGGTGGCCACCGGACAAGTGGTGGTGTCAACCGCCGAGGTCTCCCCGGGCAACGCCCTGAGCGCAGGCGCCGTCAAGGTGGTGTCGTGGCCCAAAGAACTCATTCCTCCCCAGGCCGCCTCCGGCTTAAACCAGGTGGATGGCCGGGTGGTCCAGAGCCCCATTGCCAAAGGCGAGCCGGTCCTCTTCAGCAAGCTGGCGCCGGTGGGCACCTCCGCCGGCCTGAGCAGCATGTTGGATGATAATAAAAGGGCCCTGACGGTGCGGGTGGACGATGTTATCGGGGTGGCCGGCTTTATTCATCCCAGGGACAAGGTGGATATCCTGGCGGATTTAAAGGTGCCGGGGAAGGATGAGAACTATTCCAAGATCATCCTGCAAAACATCACGGTTTTGAGCATCGGCCAGAGCTGGGATCAAAAGGGGGATGGCAAGCCGGTGCTGGCGAATACCGTCACCCTGGAATTGACCCCGGAGCAGGCGGAGGTCCTGAACCTGGCCAGCAACGAAGGCCGGATTCGCCTGGCCCTCAGAAGTCGGCGCAATGAAAAGACGGTGGAAACGGCCGGGGTGGGCATCTCCGGGCTCTTCAGCAACGTCCTGAAAAAGGAGCCGGAAAAGGCCCCGGAAAAAGAACCGGCTGAACCGACGGTTCAGGCTCCGCCCCAACCGGTCAAAGAAGCGCGTACCGTGGAGGTGATTAAGGGGTTGGAGCGCAGTAAATCCGAACTATAGCCAGGGAGAGGAGCGGGACGGAAGGCATTTATTACTGACTTTGACCATAATTTCTGGGAGAATGGGGGGGATGACTTCCGGAAAACCCAAGGCAGCTTGGTGAAATAATCATTGCCGGTAAAATTTTTTCTGTGGAAAGGCCGTCAGAGGGAGTAAGTGGTGCAGTCTGATAACTTGACCATTTCAGTGCTGTTTGGGACGGGGACCCAGCGACCGGAAATCAAAAAGGTTTTGGAGAGCCTTCCCCAACTGAAATTGTTGGACCAGACTTGCGACCCGCAGGGGTACTGCACTGGGCCCCAGGGAAGCTGGCCGGACCTGCTGCTGGTGGAGATGGATGGGCAGACGGCCATCCCCCAGTGGCTGGAAAATCTTAGCCAATCCCATCCGAAAACCCCGGTGCTGCTGTGTTCCCACAATATGGAACCGGAATTCCTGATCCGGGTCATGCAAGCGGGAATCCGGGAATTTCTGCCGTTGCCTCTGGATCGCGCCGATTTGGAAGCCGCGGTGAACCGGGTATGGGTTACCCTAAAGCGCCAAAAAGCCCCGGTGCAGGACAAACGGGGCCACGTCATCGTGGTTACCGGACACAAGGGCGGGTCGGGCTCTACTACGGTGGCGGTCAATCTGGCGGTGTCCCTGGCCGAGTTGACCACGGAACAAATGGTGTTGGTGGATCTGGGTCGCCCCTTCCCTGATGTGGGTAATTTTTTAGACCTGGAGCCCACTTACTCCATCCTGGATTTGGCCCGAAACCTGAGTGAGGTGGATCAGTCCTTCATCCAACGGATCGTCCAGCCCTATGGCAATAACCTCATGATCTTGCACGGGTGTGCGGATTTTAGAGAGCAGGACAGCATTGAATTGGACGCCCTGGAGAAAATCTTTGCGATTTTGCGGGGTCTTTACAAATATATTATTGTGGATTTGAGCCACTGGATGGATGATTTTTTTCTCCGCGTCGTCATGGAAGCGGAAATGGTCTTGATGCTGACCGGACTGACGGTTCCGGATTTGCGCAACCTGAAGAGACTTTGGCCGGCCCTGATGGAATGGTACGACCGGCGCAAAATCAAGCTGGTGGTAAACCGCTATGATCGTTCCTACGGCCTGCAACTGCGAGACGTGGAGCAAATGATCCAACAGCCCGTGTTTGCCACTCTGCCCAGTGATTATTTCATTATGATGGAGGCCTTGAATCTGGGGTCGGATTTGGGAGTCGTGGCCGGTCGCTCCAAGCTGTGGCGCGGCATGAAGAGCCTGGCCCAACAGGTGAGAAGGGAGTTGCCGGGGGGCGCGGAGCAACCGGCCGTGGTGGCGGCGCCCAAAAAGAGATTTTGGCTGTTTTAAGGGGAGATAACCAACCTTGAGCTGGCTCGTCTATAAGAAAAATAAAAAGGGGATGAGTCTGGTAAATCCGCCCGGGCAGGGGTTGAGCGCCGTGCCGGCAGTTCCCGCCCAGGAATCTCCAGACCTCCAGGTGGTGCCCCTTCCCAAGAAGGACGACGGCCGGGAAGCGCGCCTTTATCAAGTAAAGCAAAGGGTGCATCATATCTTATTGGAACGGTTGGACCTGAGCGCCCTGGATGAACTGGAGGAGAGCGTCAGGGCCCGGGAAATCAGGGAAGCCCTGTCGATTCTCCTGGAGGAGGAAGAAGAGCCGCTAAATTTAGGGGAAAAGAACCGGCTGGTCCGAGAACTGGAATTTGAAATCCTGGGTCTGGGTCCCCTGGAACCCATCCTGGCTGACCCCACCATCTCGGATATTCTGGTGAACCGCTACAATCAAGTCTACGTGGAGAGACGGGGTCGCCTGGAAATGGCGGATATCAGGTTCCAGGATAACGACCACCTCATGAAGATCATCAACAAGATCGTCAGCAACGTCGGCCGCCGCATTGACGAATCCACGCCCATGGTGGACGCCCGTCTCCCCGACGGCTCCCGGGTCAACGCCATTATTCCGCCGCTGGCCCTGGACGGCCCCATGCTCAGTATCCGGCGTTTCTGCGTTTCCCGCCCGACCTTGGATGATCTCATCGAAAAGGGCAGCCTCACCGCCCAAATCGGGGAAGTCCTGAAGGCCATTGCGGTGGCCAAACTGAATGTCCTTATCTCCGGCGGCACCGGGGCCGGCAAGACTACCTTGTTGAATATCCTCTCCGGGTTTATTCCAGCCAGCGAGCGGGTCATTACCATTGAAGACTCCGCGGAACTCCAGTTGCAGCAGGAGCACGTCTGCCGCCTGGAGACCCGCCCGGCCAACGTGGAGGGCCGGGGGGAAGTCACGGCCCGGGACCTGGTGCGCAACAGTTTGCGGATGCGGCCGGACCGGGTGGTGGTGGGCGAGGTGCGCGGCGCCGAAGTCATTGATATGCTCCAGGCCATGAACACCGGCCACGAAGGCTCCATGACCACGGTGCACGCCAACTCTTCCCGGGACGCCTTGCTGCGCCTGGAGACCATGATCTCCCTCTCCGGGATCACCATTCAAGAAAAGGCCATGCGCCAGATGATCGCCTCCTCCATTAACATCGTGATCCAGTTGGTGCGCCACAGCGACGGCACCCGCCGCATGGTGTCCCTCTCGGAAATTGTGGGGATGGAGAGCGGGGTGATCAGCATGCAGGACATCTTTGTTTACGAACGCCATGGCATGGACGACCAAGGGATGATCATCGGGCGCTTTGTGGCCACCGGGGTGCGGCCCCGGTTTGCCGATCGCTGCCGACTTTTCGGGGCGGCGATCCCGGACGGGATCTTCAGACCTCCCAGCACCCGGGCGCCGGGCCAGTTTTAAGAGTCAAGCTTCGACAGGAGAAGTTGGATATGGGACAAAGCAGCCTGTTGGATCTGGGCGGCATGGATCTGATATATGTCATCGCCTTGCTGGGGGCTTTTGTGGCGGTTTGCCTGTTTGTCACCTACCTCAATTACTCCGTAATCGAGCCCTTCCGAAAACGCCGCCAGATAAGTCGCCGCATCCGGAGCAATAAAAAAGAACAGGAGTTCCGGGCCCAGATCTTCAAGGCCTACCAGGAGTCCCGGAACAGCCCGATTATCACCCTGGTGCGCCGCATGACGGGCTGGAGCAAGGTGGAAAACCTGCAACGCCAGCTGCTCCAGGCCGATATTTACCTGAGTCCGGGGATTTTTATCGGCATGGTGGGCCTGCTGGGATGCCTGGGCTTTTTGATCGGCATTCTCAGGATTAATTTTTTCGGCCTGAGTCTTAATCTCGGCTGGTCTCTGGCTTTTCTGCCTATCTTGTATATGAAGTGGCAGAAGAAGCGGAAGACGGCGAAATTCGAGCAGCAAATGCCGGAAGCCATGGAAATCCTGGCCCGGTCGCTCCGGGCCGGGCATACGCTGCAGGCCACCCTGGAGTTGGTGGCCCAGGAGATTCCGGCCCCCCTGGGCAAAGAGATGCGCATCACCTACGATGAGCAGAAATTGGGGTTGAGCGTCACTCAGGCCTTGCGCCGCATGGGGGACCGGGTGGCCAGCCAGGACTTGCGCTACTTTGTCACCGCCGTGCTGATCCAGAGCGAGACCGGAGGTAATCTGGCGGAAATTTTGGAAAACATCGGCAACCTGATCCGGGAGCGGATGAAACTGAAGGGGAAGATCAAGAGCCTCACTGCTGAAGGCCGCTTTTCGGCGTTGATCCTGACGGTGCTGCCGTTGTTTGCCTGGTTGTTTCTCTACTTTGTGAATCGAAGCTACGCCATGGTCTTGCTGGTGCATCCCTATGGCAAAATGCTCTTAAGCGTAGTTTTCATTAACATTGCGCTGGGAGCGCTGGTGATGAAAAAGATGGTGGCGATCAAGGTCTGAGGGATGGAATGATGGGCGATATGAGCTTGCTAATCTGGGGTGCCACTTTTTTGGGGGTGACTTTCCTCGTTTACGGTGTTCTGCACTATGCCGGCAACCGAAAAATGTTGAAGGCCCGGGTCAAAAAAACCGCCACCATGGTGACGAGCCTGCAACCCCGGCCCACCGAAAACCGGATGAAGAATTTCCTGGAGTGGATCTCCTCTTTCGGCCAGTTCGGCATGAAGGATACGGCGGAAACTTCCAAACTCAGGTCCAACTTAATTATGGGGGGGTATCGTCATCCCAAGAACACCGCGATTTTTTACGGCATCCAGGCCCTGGGGGCCCTGTTTCTGCCCATGCCGTATCTCCTGGCCAATTTGGTCCATGGCAGGATGGCGGCCGGGAGTCTGCCCGCCCTCATCATCCTGGCCGGGATCGGGTTTTATGCCCCCAAAATATTCCTGTGGTTAAAGGTGCGCGATCGCCAGGACCGCATTGACCGGGCCTTGCCGGACGTCCTGGACCTGCTCATCGTGTGCGTCGAGGCCGGCCTCTCCCTGCAGTCCACCCTGAACCGGATATCCGACGAAGTCCGCCTCATCTCCGTCGAGATGTATGATGAGTTGCACCTCACCAACCTGGAACTGCGCACCGGGATCACCCGGGAAACCGCTCTGAAAAGCCTGGGGGAGCGCACCGGGGTCCAAAGCCTCAAGGCCCTGGTGGGCATGATGATTCAGTCGGAAAGAATGGGAACCAGTATTGCCCAGGCCCTGCGGGTTCATTCCGATTTTCTCCGGGTCCAGCGGACCCAGAAAGCTGAAGAGGCAGCCGCCAAATTAGCCGTAAAAATCTTGTTTCCCATGTTTCTCTTCATCTTTCCCGCGGTCTTTTGTGTGGTTTTGGGACCGGCCATCATTAATCTGATGACCAACAGCGCCATGAAGAACATGCTTTCTCATTAAGCTGCCGACGGCTGGTGGGAAACCGGCGGTTCTCAGCTCCCCGAGCGACCATAACCGGTAACAGGAAAATCCTTTGGACCGGGGCCACTTACGCCCCATAAAACCAATTTTTGAGACCTCCCAGGTCCCTGACTCAGGGACCTTTCTTTACAGGCAACCCATGGCCACCCGTATCCTTCTGGCCGACGAACGCCAGGATACCCGACAAAGACTGCGCCACTTGCTGGAAAAAGAGCCGGACTTTGAGGTGGTGGCCGAAGCCGACACCGGGGAGGCGGCGCTGCGCTTAGTGGAGCAGGAGAGGCCGGACGTGGTGATTCTGGACCTGGCCCTGGCCGGCTTAAAGGGGCCCGAACCGGTGCAGCAGATTGTGGCTGCGGCCCCCGCCACCAAGGTGATCGGACTCTCCATGTACGGCGATCGCCGCTTTGTGGTGGAGGTTCTCAAGGCCGGGGCCTTCGGCTATGTCCTCAAAGACTATGCCGGTGAAGACCTGACCGCGGCCGTGCGGGCCGTCCGGGCCCATAAGACCTACCTCAGCCAGGGCCTGTCCGACATTATCCTCCAAGATTATCTTGAAATTATGCGGGATAGCGAAGCCCGCTTCCGCACCATCTTCGAGGCGGCCAGCAGCGGCATCGCCTTATTGAACCAGGAAGGCCGGATCATGGAAAGCAATCCCGCCCTCCAGGAGTTGCTGGGTTATAGCCGCTGGGAATTGCGCGGCAAGGAGTGCAGTGAATTCGATCCCCTGGCGGACGCTGCCGGCCGGATGGATCATTTTGGCGCCTATGTGCTGGGGAAAAGGGAGCCTTATCAATTCGAGCAACAATTCCGACGCAAAGACGGCCGGCTGGTCTGGGTCCGCCTGTCGGTTTCCCCCCTGCGCGGCCTGGCCAGCGATGGCCAGGTGGCCCTTTGTCTGTTGGAGGACCTCAGCCCTCAAAAAGAAGCGGAGGATAGGATCCGCGATTATCAGGAAAAACTCCGGGCCGTGGCCCTGGAGTTATCCTTGACCGAGGAGCGGGAACGGCGGCGTCTTACCACCGAACTCCAGGATCAGGTGGGCCTGGTTTTGGCCCTGGCGCAAATTAAGCTGGGATACCTGCGCAAGGCTGTTCCGGCCAATCTGTCCGGACCGATGGAGGAAGCCCGGCTGCTCATTAACCAGACGATCCGCCACATCCACTCCTTGAGCCTGGAAATGAGCCCCCCCATCCTCTATGACCTGGGTTTCGAGCCCGCGGTGAAATGGTTGGCGGAACTGCTCCAGGAGCAATTCGGCATCCGTCCCAAGGTGGCGGCGGACCGCAGCCCCAAACCCCTGGCCGATGAGGTCCGGGTGCTGCTCTTTCAGCTGGTGCGGGAAATCCTGACCAAAGTCGTGAAAGGCGCCAAGCCCAACAACGTCTCGGTGTTGATCAGCCGGAAGGCATCGGAAATGCTGGTTACCATTGAAAGTGACGGTTTTTTGACGGACTTGGGAATTGAGTCGTCTGCCACCCTCTCCGACGGCTTGGGTTTCTTTGGCCTCAAGGAGCGCCTGGAATACCTGGGAGGCAGCCTGAGCCTGGAATCGGAACCGGGGCGAGGCCCCTGGATCACTCTGACGGCGCCGTTGAAAAAAGAGTCTTAAGCCGCCCCTCCTCCTCTCCTGTCTGGATTTCCGTATCAAGCGGGCGGCGGCCGCCCCCCCGGCCAACGTGAAGGCCAACCCCAAAAATTAAAGTTCTTAAGATTAAAACCGATCAGTTTTATAAAGCTGAAAAGCGGGACCTACCTCTGGATTCTTCAGCTTAAGCAAGGAGAACGGCATGTCTGCTTTGCGGAAGGCGATGCTCATGGTCTTGATGGCGGCGGGAGCGTTGCTGCCCGGCGCCGCCCAGGCGGCGGACGGCGATATCATGATGAAATTTGTTTTTGAGTCTTGGACAACCGGTTTCAGCGGGGAGATAGACATCAAAAACTACCCCCGGGGTGGGGAGGCCCAGGACCTGAAAGACTGGCTAGTAACCATCGATTTTAAGGGAAAAATTAACGGCGAGCCGTGGGGTTGTCGTATCTTGAGCCAGGAGGGCACCAAATACATCTTGGGGCCTCCGGGGCCAGAGAAAAGCCAAACCACCATCTTCCCGGGAGGACCGGTGGTGAAAATGGGCTTTAGTGGTGAGCCCGCCACGCCGGAGCTCACGACCTTTGAGGTGGCCGGGACCTGGATTCCTGCCACCACGGCGCCCAACGTGCCGGAAACCCCGGATTACCGGATTACGGCCGATCGCGACGCCGACAGCTTTACCCTGGGGAAAGACGAGCCGCTGCAGGTCCACGTGACAAAGGACCAGACCCGCACCTTCAAATTTAACAAACCGGTGTCGAAGGTGATTTCCCGAAATTCCACCGTGGCCGCGATCACCGTGGAGAATGGCGCCATCAAGGTTAAAGGCGTCTCCCCGGGCCGCACCGGGATGAGAATTATCTTTGAAGATACTTGGCAAGACGACCTCTTCATGGGGCTGCGCGTTGATCAAGCCGGCGGCGCCCGGCCCGGTCTCCCCGGCCCTGTGGCCTTGGGCTCGGTGTCTCAGGACAGCGATGCAGATTTAAACTTCTGGATCAATCATCTTCCGGGGCGCAAGGGGACGCGGGCGGACCTGCGCTATGTTTACCTGAATGACGGCCCTATTTCGGGCTGGGCTCAAAAAACCCCGAAATGGGTGACCAGGTATGCCAAAGAAAGTATGGTGTTGGGCCTGATCCCCTTTTTTGTTTTTTACAACATTCCCAACGGGGACGAAAGTCCAAAGATCGACTATGAAAATGTTAATGATCAGCTTTACATGACGGAATACTATAAGAACCTGGACAAATTCCTTACCGATGCCACGGCCGTCATGCAGGGAGAGCTTTACGGCGCGGTGCTGGAGCCGGATTTTCTCGGCTATATGCAGAAAGATATCAAACTCGCACCCAATTTGTTACCTACTGCTGATGGACACCTGGTGGATACCGTAAAAAAGATTAATCAGAAGATAAAAGCCCAGGGCGGTAATGTTCTTTTCGGCTGGCAGTTGAATCTCTGGTCCGACCCGAGCATCACCTATGGACCCGGCGTCATCCGGGTCACCGATGAAAAAGGCTGGGTTGAGGGGCGTAAGATCATCAAACAAGCCGCCACTACTACGGCGAATTATGCCCTGGCCGCCGGCATCCACAACAACGGGGCGTCGTTTATCGCGGTGGATAAGTATGGTTTGGATGCCATGGGCGTTCGAAACGCCAGCGGCAATTTGCCAGACCCCAACAACCCCAAGGAAGCCGCCTGGTTTTGGAACAACGACCACTGGCATAACTACCTGCTGTTTGTCAATACCATTAACCAGGTGTCGAATATGCCCATGGTGCTCTGGCAGTTGCCGGTGGGCCACATCAATAGCTCCACCGCCATGAGCGCCAGGACCAATATCCCCTTTTCGGACCTGGACAATACCGTCAAAAAGTATGAAGACAGTTGCACCACCTTCTTTTTCGGCGACGCCTTTGATGTGGCCAATAAAACCCGCCGGGACTATTTCAGCCAGAACCAGGCCCAGGATGAAACCCTGCAGGTTAACGGCGGACGCCTCATTTGGGGAAGCCACCTGGGCCTGTTGCCGGGAAACGGGATTATCGCCGCCATGTTCGGGGCCGGCATTGGGGAGAGCACTACCAACATCGGCTACCCCCCCACCGATAAATACTTCTGGATCCAAAAGGCGCAAATTTATTATGAGGAGATTGGGGCTGGGGGGCCGGCCTACCGGCCGCGGCCGAGACTGGCCCCCATCATCGATTTGCTGGTCAACTAAAAGGGGACCGACGCCGGCGGGACGCCGGCGCTGCCTTGAGGGTGGCTGCCTGTCACGAAAAGTCTTTATTGGTAGCGCAGGCTGCCAGCCTGCACCTCAGTTTTGGGGGGCACGGAGGCCCGCCCCACCAACCTTTTCATGCTTTGCGGGTGGGCTAAAGGCCCATGAGGAGCTGTCATGAGGTCACACCTGAGCATAAAGGAGGACGTCGTGATACTAGAGGGTATTTGGCTGGGACGCGACCATCTTTTCAGGGGTCTTTCTCTGCTTGTCCTGATCTTACTGGCGCTAGCCGTGGCAGCGGAGGCCCAGGCGGCCTCGCCGCGAGTCATCGGTTATTATGTGCAATGGGCCACTTATGAACGCAATTATGAACCGGCGGACATTCCCGCCGCCAAGTTGACTCATATCAACTACGCCTTCGTCGAGGTGCGGAATTCCGGCGAGCTTTACTCCATTGACGAATACGCCGATTTCCAAAAGGTCTATCCGGCCAAAAACGGTTTGCCGGCCCAAACCTATTACCAATCCTTTCTAAACCAGGCGGGCAACTTCGGCCGCCTGCGCGACCTCAAGGCCCTCTACCCGCGCCTCAAGGTCCTGATCGCCCTGGGCGGTTGGGGTTGGAGCGGGACCTTCTCCGTGGTGGCCGCCGACCCGGCCCGGCGGGCCGCGTTCGCCGCCTCCTGCGCCGCCTGGGTTTCCCAGCAGGGGATGGACGGGATTGATCTTGACTGGGAGTTTCCCGCCAGCTCCGAGAAGGCCAATTTCACCGCCCTGCTGCAGGCCGTGCGTCAGGCCCTGCTGTATCAGGGCCAACTGGACGGTAAAACCTACCTGCTTACGGTGGCCGCGCCGGCTTGGACGGGCAGCATGGGGGGCTTCGATATTCCCGCGGTGGCCGGCGTGGTGGACTGGATCAATCTTATGACCTACGACTACCACGGCTCCACCTGGGATAGCACCACCGGCTTCAACGCCCCGCTCTATGCTGATCCCGATGACCCTTCCCCCCTAAAGGCCGCCTTAAATATTGATTGGACGGTCAACGCCTACCTCAGCGGCGGCGCCCCGGCCGGTAAGCTGACCTTGGGTCTGCCGCTTTACGGCCGCTCCTGGGAGGCGGTGGCCGACGTGAACCACGGCCTCTACCAAACCGGCCAGGCCGGTCCCAACACGGGGACCGACGGCAACTGGCAAAATGGCGTCTTCGACTATTGGCGGGTGCTGCAACTCTTATCAGGCGGCAGCTATAGCCGTTACTGGAACAGCGCCTCCCTGGCGCCCTTCCTTTACGGCCCCAATATCACGGTGGGACTCACCGGCGGTCTGTTCCTGTCCTATGATGACACCCAGTCCGTCGGAGAAAAGTTAAGTTATCTCAAAAGCAAGAACCTGGGCGGCGCCATGTTTTGGGAGCTTTCCGGCGACGTCCGCAACGCCGCCGATCCCGACAGCCTGGTAGGTCTGGTGGCCCAGACCCTGCTGACTGCGCCGGTCAATCCCGGCGCCTTGCTATTATTATTATCCCCCTAAACCGGGGACAGACGCCATTTCTGGCCCGGCTGGGGCCATAACCGGCGTCTGTCCCACCCTTACCGCATTTTCCGATCCCCCTATTTCCTGGACAGGGGCGGATATCTCGGATAAAATTCCGCCAGAACCAGC
>CAZOCQ010000056.1:0-2165 GCA_964578335.1 uncultured Desulfobacca sp. | reverse complement strand
GGCGCAGGCTTTCGTCTGCGGTTTCACCAAGGCTGACGGCGAATTCGAGAGGTCATCCATGAAACGCACCTTGTTGCTCAATCCCCCGTCCTTCCAGGATTTCGACGGCGGGGCCGGCTCCCGTTACCAAGCCACCCGGGAGGTCACTTCTTTTTGGTATCCCACCTGGCTGTGCTATCCGGCCGGGCTCATCCCGGAGAGCCGGGTGGTGGACGCGCCGCCGGAAAATCTGACGGTGGCCCAAGTGGCCGACCTGGCTGCGGATTTCGAGTTGGCGGTGCTCTTCACCTCCAGCGCCTCTTTTCAACATGATCTGGAAACGGTCAGCCGTCTCAAGGAAAAAAATTCCCGCCTGCAAGTGGGCCTGGTAGGGCCCCAGGTCTCCATCCTCCCCCAGGAATCGTTGCTGGCCGGTCCCCAGGTGGATTTCGTGGCCCGCCGAGAATTCGACTACGCCGTCACCGAACTGGCCCAGGGCCGCCCCTGGCCGGAGGTCCTGGGGATCAGCTACCGGCAGGGGGACCACCTCCATCATAATCCGGATCGTCCTTACCTGGAAGACCTGGACGCTTTGCCGATGGTCACGGAAATCTACCATCGGGACCTGAAGATCGAAAACTACCAGATTCCCTATTTGCGCTACCCCTATGTCTCGTTTTATACCGGCCGGGGCTGTCCGGGGCATTGCGTTTACTGCCTCTGGCCCCAAACCTTCACCGGGCGGCGTTACCGGGTCCGGAGCGTGGCCAACGTGGTGGCCGAGGTGCGGCGCAGCCTGGAACTCTTTCCCCAGATGGCGGAGCTCTTCTTCGATGACGACACCTTCACCGCCGACGGCGAACGGGCCCGCCAACTGGCCCGGGAATTCCGGCCCCTGAAGTTTACCTGGTCCACCACCGCCCGGGCCGGCACCTCCTACGAAACCTTGAAGGCCATGAAGGAAGGGGGGCTAAGGCTTTTGGTGGTGGGCTTTGAGACCGGCGACCCCCAGGTCTTGAAGAATATCCGCAAGGGCGTCACCCTGGATTTGGGACGCCGTTTGATGAAGTGGTGCCGGGAGTTGGGCATCCAGGTGCACGGCACCTTCATGGTGGGCCTGCCGGGGGAAACCCGGCAGAGCCTGGAGGCCTCCATGCGCTTCGCCTGCGAGCTGGACCCGGACACCATCCAGGTCTCCCTGGCCACCCCCTATCCGGGCACCGAATTTTTCGACTTTTGCCGGGAGCAGGGCTACCTGCAGGACGACGCCCTGGTGCATGTCCAGACGGGCTATCAGCAGTGCGTGGTGGATTACCCCGGTCTGGCCGCAGCGGAGATCTTCGCGGCAGTGCCCAAGTTCTACCGCCGTTTTTACTTCCGGCCCAGCTATATGGCCCGGGCCGCCCTGGTGATGATGCGGGACCCGGGGGAACGCCGGCGGCTGCTCAAGGAAGGCCGGCAGTTTCTGAGTTTCATGTTCCGGCGGCGTCAGTGTCCCGAGGCCCAGGCGGGGGCGGGCCCCAGCTGTTCATGACCGCCAGGGAGTTATGCCGACTTATCCTTCAGGGAGGCCCTGGTTTTTGCCAGATCGCGGTCACCAACGCCTGTAACGCCCACTGCCGCTTTTGCAGCTTCCCCCGGGTGGCGCCCTCCGACCGGGTCCTGGCCGATCCGGCCCGGCTGTTCCAGGGCCTGGCCTCGCTGAAACTGGCCGGGGTGCAATACCTCTGCTTCACCGGCGGCGAACCCCTGCTCTATCCGGACCTGCTGCCGGCCCTGCGCCGGGCCCGGGATCTGGGCCTCCACACCCTCCTGTGCACCAACGGCTCCCTGCTCACTCCCAAAGTCATTAAAGATTTGCAGGCCGCGGGTCTGGGTAACCTCATCATTTCCCTGGACGCCCCCAGCGCCGCGGCCCACGACGGTCATCGGGGTCTGCCGGGCCTGACCGGCCATATCCGGGACCTGCTGCCTCTGCTGCAGCGGCATGGCCTGGACCCGGTGGCCTCCGTGACCCTGAGCCGCCTGGTGGATGACCTGGAGGGCATGGTCCATTTTTTGGACGACCTGGGCTTTAAGCGGGTCACCTTCTCCTACCCCATCACCCGGTTGGGCTCCTCCTACCTGGGGTTCGGCGACCACTATTCCGTGGTCTTCACCCCGGAAGAACTGTATGGCTGGTTTGG
>CAZOCQ010000055.1:0-15703 GCA_964578335.1 uncultured Desulfobacca sp. | reverse complement strand
CACTGACCACTGACCAAAACCCATGCCTCATTTACTAGAAATCACCGACCTCTCCCACCACTTCGGCGGCCTCCAGGCCATCTCGGATTTTTCCCTGCAGGTGGAGGAAGGGGAACTGGTGGGCCTCATCGGCCCCAACGGCGCCGGCAAGACCACGGTGTTCAATCTCATCACCGGGGTCTTTCTCATCGAGCGGGGCCGGATTCTGTTCGCGGGAGAGGATATCAGCGCCTGGCCCTCCCACCGCATCACCGCCGCCGGCATCGCCCGGACCTTTCAGAACATCCGGCTCTTCAAGGATTTGAGCGTCCTGGACAACGTCCGGCTGGGGGCCTTCGCCCAGCACCGCTACGGGCTGTTGGACGCCCTGCGCCGCAGCCGTACTTATAAGGATGAAGAAGATAAGCTGACCCGCCGGGCCTTGGAATTGCTGGAGCGCTTCCAACTCAGCCGCTACGCCGACACCCCGGCCCGGCACCTCCCTTACGGCGAACAGCGCCGTTGCGAGATGGCCCGGGCCTTGATCAGCGGCCCCCGCCTGCTGCTCCTGGACGAACCCGCGGCGGGCATGAACCACTCCGAAGCCGAAGACCTGGTGCGCATCATCCGGGAGTTGCAAGGCGAGTTCCGACTGACCATCGTCCTCATCGAGCACCAGATGCGGGTGGTCCTGAACCTCTGCCAGAGGGTGACGGTCCTGGACTTCGGCTGCACCATCGCCGCCGGGCCGCCCGCTGAAATCCAGCATCACCCCGCGGTGCTGGAGGCCTACCTGGGCCGGGATGGTTCCCTGGACCAGGAAGAAGATGAACCGGACGCTGCGGCGATGGCCTGATTAAATGCAAGGGAAAAAGGGGAAAGGGGGAAAGGTTAAAAGAGAAAGGCCACGTCGCTCTCGTTCCCAAGCTCCTGCTTGGGAACGCAGATTTTGGCCCAAGCTCCTGCTTGGGCAGCATAGGACTATAAATAGACTATGTTTTGTCAATAAAGTCCGCAAAGCAGAGCTTTGCCGGAAAATTGGGTTCCGAAGCTGGAGCTTCGGAACCAGAGTAAAAAATTGGGGGAAAGGGGGAAAAGGTTAAAAGGGAAAGACCGCTTGCTTCTGAACCCTTTTCCCCTTTTAACCTTTTTCCCTTTTCCCCCTGCTGATAAAATTGAGATAACCAAACAAAATGAACGCTCCACCTCTCCTTAATGTTGAAGATTTATGGGTCTCCTATGACCTGATTAACGCGGTGCGGGGGGTCTCTTTCTATGTGGGCGCGGGCGAGATCGTCACCCTCATCGGGGCCAACGGCGCCGGCAAGTCCACCATCCTGCGGGCCGTTTCGGGCTTGCAGCCCGCCGCCCGGGGCCGGATCACCTTCAACGGCAAGGATTTTCTGAAGCTGCCGGCCCATGAGCGGGTGAAGCAGGGCATCGCCCTGGTCCCCGAAGGCCGGGGCATCTTCGGCAACCTGACGGTCCTGGAAAACCTGCGCCTGGCCGCCTACGTGCGCCGGGACGGCGAAATCGAGGCCGACCTACAGGAGGTCTTCCGCCTTTTCCCGCGGCTGGCGGAACGGCGCCAGCAGTGGGGCAACACCCTCTCCGGCGGCGAACAGCAGATGCTGGCGGTGGGCCGGGCCTTGATGAGCCGGGCCCGGCTGATGTTGCTGGATGAGCCTTCCATGGGCCTGGCCCCGCTCCTGGTGCGGGAGATCTTCCAGGTGATCCGGCGCATCAACCGGCAGGGGGCCGCCATCCTGCTGGTGGAGCAGAACGCCAACCTGGCCCTGGAGATCGCCCACCGGGCCTATATCCTGGAGACCGGGGAAATCGCCTTCTCCGGCCCGGCCGCCGAACTGCGCCACCATCCCCAGGTCCTGGAGGCCTACCTGGGCGGGAGTTGAGGTTGGCATCATTAGATAGAGCTTTGCGGCAAGAGGGCGGGAAGCCGAAAGATTATGTGGAACAGCCGCCCCCGGCTGTTCATTCGTAGGACGGGCGTCCCGCCCGCCATCCCGGCGGGGGCGCCTGCTTCACCTTAATCTTAAGGCTCTTCGATTTTCTCGACATGGTGCACCTGGAGAAAGACTCCGCGTCCCAGGCGGGAGAGCTCCCCGTAGATCAGGATGGGGTCCAGGCGCTGGAGCTGATGCTTTTCCGCCTGTTCCGGACTCCAGGCCGCCAGATCATAATATCCCGTCAGCCTTTCGGCGCCGTAGGTGGCGAACCAGCGCAATCGGTGCCATTTGACGGGGTAGCGGGGCAGGGTCAGATAATTCCTCACGATGGCCGGATCATAGTCGAGATATTGCCAGAAAAAGGCCCGCACCCGGACCAGGTCGCCGGCTTTGAGGCCGGCCGGGCCGGGGTTTAACAGGGCTTGGTACTCAATGGGTTTGTAGGCCAGGGCGTCGAACCCAGCCGGCGCCGGCCGCAATTGGCCGCAGGCGCTGGCCCAGACCAGGCAGCCGGCCAGCAGAGCCAGCCGCCACCAGGTCATCAGGCCGGCAACTCCGGCCCGCTGGGGCCGAAGGGCAAAAGACTCCTTCATGATGGTTGCCTCAGCAGAGATATTGGAAATAAAATTAACCCGCATGTGCTCGATCCAGGATTAAACGAAGGAGTTTGACTTATGGCCTCCCCCGTAATCATCCGCCTCCACGACGGCTTCCATTCCTACCTGGTGCTGGATGACAACCCCCGAGAGTTGCTCTGCCATCCCGGCTTTCAGGAAGAATATTCCGTGCGCCCCTGGCTGGGCTCCACCGATCCCGAGGAAGCCCGGGAAGAATGGGCCGAAATGCTGGGGGAAGACCTCGATAATTATCTCCTCACCGACAGCGAACATCGGGAGTACTGTCAGGAAAGCCGCTGTTGGGACGATATCCGCATGTGGCCCCCGCGGCCCAAAGAGTAAACGTGGTGGCACAGGCTTTCCAGCCTGTGCGAGGCTTTCTGCACAGCCTGGAAAGGCTGTGCTACCTCAGGGGCGGTTCTCTAACCGCCCCTACGATTCACTTTTCTAAAAAGACGTGCGCCAGCACCTTGGCGTCTCCCAAGAGGTTGCTCAGCAGGCAGTATTCGTTGGGCGCATGGGCCGTGTCGCTGGCGGTCATCCACACCGCCGCCGGCAGGCCCTGCTGCCGGAAAAAGGCGGCCACGGTGCCGCCGCCGATGCCCCGGGGGCCGGCCTCCCGGCCATAGACCGCCCGCACGGCCCGCTGCAGGGCCAGGACCACCGGGGCGGTGGGATCGGTGGCCGGCGCCGCCTGCAATTCCTGCACCGGCTCCAGATCCAGGGTCACGCCGAATTTTTCCGCCACTTCCGCGCCGATGGCCTTTACCCGCGCCTTCACCTCCTCCAGTTCGATCCCCGGCAGCACCCGGCAGTCCAGGTAAAAGACGTCCCGGCCCGGAATGGTGTTGATGTTGCCCACATTGGCCTCCTTGCGGGTGGGCTCGAAGGTGGACTCCGGCGGCCGGAACAGCGGGTCCTGCTGGGGGAAGGCCCGGGCCAGCTCATCCAGGGCCACGATGACGTGGGCGCAGGCCCGCAGGGTGTTGCGCCCCACGTGGGGCCGGGAAGCGTGAGTCTGCTTCCCCAGCAGTTCCAGGCGCAGCCAGAGGATGGACTTCTCCGCCACTTCGATGAGGGTGCCCTCCTCGTTGCCGGCGTCGGGCACGATGATCAGGTCCTGCGCCGCAAAGAGCTCCCGGTGCTCCCGCACCAAAAACTCCAGCCCCAGGTGGCTGCCGGTCTCTTCATCGGAGACCAGGGCCAGGGCCACGGTGCGCTCCGGGGTTATTCCCAGCTCCAGGCAGGCCTTGGCGGCCATCAGGGAGGAGACGATGCCGTGGTGGTTGTCCTCGGTGCCCCGGCCGTAGAGGCGGTCGCCGTCCACCCGCAGGGTGAAGGGATCGGAGTGCCACAGGGAGACGTCGCCCTCCGGCACCACGTCCAGGTGGCTGAGGACCCAGACCTTTTCGGGCCGACGTCCCGGCAGCACGGCCACCAGGTTGGGCCGCGTCCCTTCGGCCACCCGGACATCTTCGGCCGGGTAATTGTCCACCTTGAGGCCCCAGCCTTCCAGCAAATCTTTTAAAAACGCGGCCTTGGCCCACTCGCCGGGGCCGTCGTTCTCCGGTCCCACTCCATTGATGCGCACCAGTTCCCGCTGCAAATCGATCATGTCCTGCCGATATTGTTCCAGGCGCGCCGACAGGCGCCGGAAGTCGTCGTCCCGGTTCATTTGTGCTCCCATGTAGCTAAATCTTTGACATTAGAAGAAAATTTTTGTCGAAAAGGCTCGCCGGGCTTTTCCTCAGTCCTGTCATCATATATAATTCTATTCTCCAAGGGCAAGCAGAGTTTTAGCTACCGCGATTTTGCCGCGCAGGGCCGTTGCGAGTCGCGCCCCAGCCAATTCCACTCAGATTTCCAGCATAGGAGGCTGCATCCCATGAAGATTAAGCGCATCGCCCATTTAGGTATTGCCGTCAAGGACCTGGAACCCCCCAAAAAGCTCTACACCGAAAACCTCGGCCTGACCCTGGCCGGCGAAGAGGTGGTGGAGGCCCAAAAGGTCAAGGTGAGCTTCCTCAAGGTGGGGGAGTCCAACCTGGAACTGCTGTTGCCCACCCAACCCGACAGCGCCGTGGGCAAGTTCCTGGAAAATAAAGGGGAAGGGTTCCACCATCTGGCCCTGGAGGTGGAGGACATCCACGCCGCGGTGGAGGAACTCAAGGCCGCCGGGGTCAAGCTCATCGACGAAAAGCCCCGGGAAGGCGCCCACGGCGCCCTGGTGGCCTTCATCCACCCCAAGGCCACCTTCGGCCTGTTGGTGGAACTCTGCCAGTATCCCCATTGAATTAATAAAGAATAACCACAGAGACACGGAGGACACGGAGCAACAGGAGGGGGAAAAGGCGAAAAGGATAAACGGGAGAAAGGAAAAAGATGTGCCTCGGGTATAGTTTAATCCTTTTTCCCTTTTTCCCTTTTGCCCCCTCATAATTCTCTGTGCTCTCTGTGCCTCTGCGGTGCATCATTGTTTATCGCTGAGGTCCCAACATTCCCATGACCATCACCGCCGAGGCCCTGAAATCACGGGTGCAGGTCAACATCCCCTTTCCCTACCTGCTGCGGGGCTACCTGGAACTCTTTCTGGACCAGGGCCTTAACCCCGAGATCGGCCTGTTCGCTTATCCCCTGGACCACTATCCTCCCGCGGTTTTCCGGCGGGTCGCCTGGGCCTTCCAACAAGCCGGCCGGCGCCTTACCCTGCATGCGCCCTTCCAGGACCTGCTGCCCGGCGCCCTGGATGACCGGATGCTGGCCGCCTCCCGGCGGCGCCTGCGCCAGGCCTTCGGCTACCTGCCGGTCTTTCAGCCGGTGGCCATCGTCTGTCACCTGGGCTATGAGCGCCGCTTTTATGGCGGCGACACCCCCAAATGGCTGGCCCGCGCCGCGGCCACCTTCAAGGAATTGGCCGCCATCGCTGCGGCCCAAAAGGTGACGGTGATGCTGGAAAACGTCTATGAGACCGAACCGGACCTGCACCTGGAGTTGCTCCGCCGGGTGGCCGCCCCCAACCTCAAGGTCTGCCTGGACGCGGGCCACCTCTTCGCCTTCGGCGGCGGCGACTGGCCCCGCTGGCTTGAGACCCTGGCCCCGGTCATCGGCCAGTTGCACCTGCACGACAACCACGGCGACGCCGACCACCACCTGGCCCTGGGGTCCGGGTCCATTCCCCTGAAGGAAATCCTGCAATTTCTGGCGGGGCGCGGCCCCCAGCCCCTCATCACCCTGGAGCCTCACCAGGAAGGCAGCCTCGCCCCCTCCCTGGAACACCTGGCCCAAATCTGGCCCTGGAAGGATTGAGGCTCCCACATATTACCGTTGGCGCCGGGCCTCTCGCCTGCGCGACGCCGCCAGTTTCGATTTCCGCCTTATTCCTTTACACTTTAAATCCTTATCAGTTACAATGTTATGGATTGAGGCGGCAACAATGGTGCGTGGAACAGACTCCATTTCCTCTTGGATTTTTCCTGGCTACTGGCTACTGGCTACTGGCTACTCAACAAACGAGGTCCCGGCGATCCTATGAAGCGTTTGGCCATCCTGGGCTCCACCGGTTCCATCGGGCGCAGCACCCTGGCGGTGGTGGCGGAACACCCGGCGGAATTCGGCGTCGCGGCCCTGGCCGCCGGCAAAAACGTGGCGCTCCTGGCGGAGCAAATCCGGCAATTCCAGCCGGCCCTGGTGTCGGTGCAGGATGAGGCCGCCGCGGCCCGGCTGCGGGAACTGGTGGGCCAGAATCCGGGCCCCGAAATCTTCGCCGGGCGCTCCGGGGCCCTGGCCGTGGCCACCGCCCCCGGGGTGGACCTGGTGGTCTCCGCCATGGTGGGCGCGGTGGGGCTGGAGCCTACCCTGGCGGCCATCCGGGCCAATCTCCCAGTGGCCCTGGCCAATAAGGAAACCCTGGTGGCCGCCGGCCCCCTGGTCATGGCCCTGGCCAAAGAGCGGGGCGTGCCCCTGATCCCGGTGGACAGCGAACACAGCGCCATCTTCCAGGCCCTCCAGGGCCAGCGCCGGGCGGATATCCGCCGCCTCTGGCTCACCGCCTCGGGGGGGCCGTTCCGCACCTGGGAGGCCGCCCGCCTGGAGCAGGTGACTCCGGCCCAGGCCCTGAAGCACCCCAACTGGGACATGGGGGCCAAGATCACCATTGATTCCGCCACCATGATGAACAAGGCCCTGGAGGTCATCGAGGCCTCCATGCTCTTCGGCCTGCCGGTGGACCAGATCGGCGTCTATATCCATCCCCAGAGCATCATCCATTCCCTGGTGGAATTTGTGGACGGCTCGGTCATCGCCCAGTTGGGGGTGCCGGACATGCGCCTGCCCATCGCCTACGCCCTGACCTACCCCCGGCGCCTGCCCCTGAACGGCCCGCCCCTGGACCTGTGCGCCATCTCCCGGCTCACCTTCGAAAGCCCGGACGAGGCCCGCTTTCCTGGCCTGGCCCTGGGTTACGCCGCGGCCCGGGCCGGCGGCACCATGCCGGCGGTGCTCAACGCCGCCAACGAAGTGGCGGTGGCCGCCTTTCTGGAGGGACGCCTGCCTTTCCTGGGGATTCCCCGGACGGTGGCCCAGACCATGGCGGCCCATGCGCCCCAGGCCCTGAAGGACCTGGACCAGGTGCTGGCGGTGAATAAATGGGCCAGGGAGTTTGCGTCGGAGTTGATAACAAAACCAAAGTGAATATATGTCGTCTGATTCAGTTCAGCCTCGCTATGGAGTTCCATGGTCCAGAAATGAGCTGATCCTCGCCTTCGAACTGTATTGCAGGATTCCATTTCAAAAAACCAAGGCGAGCAATTCTGAAGTACAGGAACTTGCGAAGATTCTTGGGAGGACCCCAGCTTCCGTGGCAAGAAAACTCGGCAACTTCGGTGCCTTTGATCCGGAATTGCGCAAGGCCAAAATTAGCGGACTAACCCACACAAGCAAACTTGATCGGGAAATATGGGAGGAATTCAATCGGAACTGGAACGGTTTAGTTTGGGAGGCAAATCAACTTAGGGAATCAATTGCGGGGGAAATAACTGAACAACCGCTTCTTTCCCAACCTGCCGGACCTTCGGAAAAAATTCGAACGATGAAGCAGCGCGTTCATCAATCCTTTTTCCGCGCTGCCATTCTAAGCAGTTTTGATGAGACCTGCTGTATTACAGGTTTGAATATCCCGGAATGCTTAATCGCAAGTCACATCGTACCGTGGAGTATCGCTGAAAAATTCCGAACGGACCCAACAAATGGTCTTTGTTTGAGTTCTACCTTTGATCGTTTATTTGACGCTGGCCTAATAACGGTTAACGATAATTTAGAAGTCTGTGTCGCGGCAAAATTGCTAAAGACAAAGGCTCAGAGCACCCAGAAGTTGATTTGCTCATATCATGGCAAACCAATAATCAAACCGCGCCGATTTATGCCTTCTGTAGAGCGACTACATTGGCACCGAGTTAATATTTTTAGGGGCTAACTTGCATAAGGATTAATGCTATGATTCAAGAAGGATTGAAATTAGCATCATTAATATGTGAGTATGAGGAAGTTCTTCTGAAATTTGCAAAATCTGAAGGCCCTTTATCAGGAAAGAATTTAAAGTTACTTTCTGAATCTTTATGCCGGTGCGCCGATTGGAGCGAAGAAGGTGCAGGTGAGATCATTCGTCTTTCAAAGGATTATGGTGCCTTCATGTTACGAAATGCTCTGGCTGTTGCTATTGTGATCGGACAAGAAGATGGTGAACTTGGGTTCTGACATTGAAAGCTCAAGGTTTCGGCCCCGCTAACGATGGGCGGGGGAACTAAAAAATTCCCTCCCCCTTGAGGGGGGAGGGTTAGGGTGGGGGTGGCATCATCTTTTTATAGATCGTCGTCGTCATTTTGCCACCCTCCCCCCAGCCCCCTCCCCTTGCAGGGAGGGGGAGTATGGCTCAGTTCCGGATCTTACCAGGTGGTATAATATAAAAATTTACGAAGCGCTTAAACGTTCTTTTCGGGAATGATCGTCTAATTTAAGGAGCCTCGGTAGTAACATGATCACCGTATTGGCGACAATTATAGTTTTGGGAATTCTCATCTTCTTCCATGAGTTGGGCCATTTCCTGGTGGCCAAACTCCTGGGGGTGCGGGTGGAGGCCTTCTCCCTGGGCTTCCCCCCCAAACTGCTGCATAAAAAGATCGGGGACACCGACTACCGGCTGTCGGTGGTTCCTTTGGGCGGGTACGTCAAACTCCTGGGGGAAAACCCCAACGACGAAGTGCCCCCGGAACTGGTGCCCTACTCCTTCATGCACCACCCCTTGTGGCACCGGGTGGTCATCGTCCTGGCCGGTCCGGTCTTCAACCTGGTATTTGCCGTCCTGGCCCTGTTCCTGGTCTTCACTTTCGCCGGCATCCCCTACCTCACCACCGAAATCGGCGCCGTCATGGAACAATCTCCGGCGGCCCAGGCCGGCCTGCAGAAAGGCGACCGGGTGCTGACGGTGGACGGCCGCCAGGTGGCGCGCTGGGAGGAACTCTCCCGGCTAATCCGCCAGGAGGGGGCCAAGCCCTTGCAGCTCTCCGTCAAACGGGGTGAGCAGGTCTTTACCGCGGAAGTCAAGCCCCAGCTCATGGAAACCCCCGACATCTTCGGCAGCCAGACCCAGGCCCGGATCATCGGCATCACCGCCTCGGACCATCCGGCGGTGGAAGAGGTGGGGCCGGGGAAGGCCCTGGTCGAAGGCACCGTTTACACCTATCGCCTCTCCTATCTGACCGTGGTCAGTCTCGGTAAACTGCTGGCCCGGGAGGTGCCCCTGAAATCCCTGGGCGGCCCCATCCTCATCGCCCAGGTGGCGGGCAAGCAGGCCAAGTTGGGGGTGGCCGCCCTGGTCCAGTTTATGGCGGTGCTGAGCGTCAACCTCTTTCTTTTGAACCTGCTGCCCATCCCCATCCTGGACGGCGGCCACCTGCTGTTCTTCGTCATCGAGGCCCTACGGGGCAAGCCGGTGGAGATCAAGCACCGGGAAATGGCCCAGGGGGTGGGGCTGATGATTATCCTGGCCCTGATGATCCTGGTCTTTTATCAGGACATCGTCCGGCTGGTGAATCCCACCCCTTAGGGGCGCCGGTGCTCATTCTGGCCCTGGACACGGCCACCGTCAAGGGCAGCCTGGCCTTGGCGGAGGGCGAGCGGCTGCTGGCGGAGGCCTCCCTGGAGGCCCCGGGCGCCTACCTCTGCCGGCTGCTGCCCGGGGTAGCGGAGCTCTTGGCCCTCGCCGGCCGCAGCCCCTCCGAGCTTCAGGCCATCGGGGTCAGCGTCGGGCCGGGCAACTTCACCGGCCTGCGCATCGGCTGCGCCACCGCCAAGGCCCTGGCCTGGGCCTTGGGTGTCCCCCTGATCCCGGTGCCCACTATGGAGGCGCTGGCGGCCCAGTTGCCCTTTCAACCCCAGCCCATCGGGGTGGTTTTGGACGCCAAGCGGAGCGAGGTCTTCTGGGGCCTGTACCGCTGCCCGGCGGACCGGCCCCAGGAGGTGGAGGCCCCGGTGCGCCTGCCCCTGGCAGCATTAATCCCCCGCCTGACCCCGCCCCTGCTGCTCACCGGGTTGGTGGCGCCTTTGCTGGACGCCGCCCTCCCGAAGGGAGTCTCCCTGGCGCCCCCGGAACTGCGGGACCCCCGGGCCGCCACGGTGGCCCGCCTGGCCCGGCTGCGCCTGGAAGCGGGCCTGACAGTCCCGCCACAGCAACTTATCCCCACGTACCTCCGCCCGGCCCTTTGAGAAATTATCTGCTGTTTTATTAATTTATTTTTTATTTGACATCATCTTGAATATATGGCTTAATTCCAATTATTGATCGATTTATTTATCTATTTAATCGATTTCATTCTCATCGATTTTTTATCATTGGTTTTTATGCCTCCAAGAAAAAAATTAGCTAATTCGGTTAAACATCTTTTAAACAAAAACCGATTTTTAACCCATAGGCAAATTGCCGAAATGGTCAAAATGGATAAGGCCAAGGCCTCAGGATACTTACAGGCTATGGTGGATTTGGGAGAAATTGGCATGCAGAAAGTCGGCAATTCCAAGGCCTACTTCTTGAAGCATAGAGGGAAAAAATGAAACGTCTATTTCAAGCGGAGGGAAACGGGTCGGCTTCTGAAAACTTTGAGAAGGGAAGTCGACGCGGCCTTTCAGCAATTTACCTGGATAATCCCGAAGCTTCTGAAAGCGTCTTAATTTTGAGACGTCCCTCACGTCGCCGCCGTATTGTCTTCGGCTGGTATGGGGGTAAATTCAACCACTTAGATTGGCTGCTGCCCCTATTGCCGCAAACCCATTGCTACTGCGAACCTTTTTCAGGTTCCGCGGCAGTTCTGTTGAACCGCTGCCCTTCTCCGGTTGAAACCTATAACGACATTGATGGCGACGTGGTCAACTTTTTTCGGGTGCTCCGCGACCATTCCGATGATCTCATTCGCGCCATTTCCTTGACTCCCTTTTCCCGAGAGGAATTTCATCTCGCGATCAATGGCGGCATCCAAGGACTCAGCGACCTCGAAAGGGCCCGCCGTTTTTACGTCCGCGCCCGCCAGGCGCGCACCGGCTTGGCCCAGACGGCCACCCTGGGGCGCTGGGCCAATTGCAAGAATACCAGCCGGGCCGGGATGTCAGGGGTGGTTTCGCGGTGGCTGGGCGGGGTCGAAGCCCTTCCGGAAATTGCGGCCAGATTATTGCGGGTGCAAATTGAAAACCGCCCGGCCCTGGAAGTGATCCGCCTTTATGACAGCCCGATAACTCTCTTTTACTGCGATCCCCCCTATCTGCACGAAACCCGCGGGGACAGCAAGGCCTACGGCTTTGAGATGGACTTGGAACAGCATTATCAACTATCCCAAGCCCTAAAAAAATGCCGGGGAAAGGTGGCCCTTTCAGGTTATCGTTGTGATATTATGGATGCCTGGTATGAAGGATGGCGTCGTTTTGATGCTCCGGTGAAACACTGTCATTCGATTAAACAGCCGCGCCAAGAATGTCTCTGGATGAATTATTGATATGCCGGCACTGGATTATGAACAAGCCGCCGCCTTACTCGCTGAACTTTTTGCCGAAGCTGAAGCGGCCTTTCAAGACAATAACCCCCCCTCAGTCGAAACAGCCATTCAACAAGCCGCTGACCGGCTTTTTGCCTCCCCCACCCAATCCTACCGAGAGGCCTTGCTGGGGTGCGGCCTGGCGCGAATTTTAGATAAGACGATCAATATCCGACTTCCTTATGTCAACCAAGGAGCCAATGCTTTCAATGGGCGCACCCTGGATGAACGGGTGGTTAATCCCTTCCTGCAAGACCGGATGATTCCGTGCTCCAAAGGCCCTTACCTGGCCAGCTTTCGCCGCAGCGTTAAGTTCACTCCAGAGACCGCCAGGGGCTTAAGAGACAAAGAAGGATATAACGCCCTGTTGGATTATCTCACCGCCTTAGAAGCGGCTGCAGGACCCGAAGTCCGCAACCTCGTTCTCTATCTGCTCTTCCGGTTCGTGGTGTTGCGCCATTCGGCTAATATCCTTCTCTCCCGCCTCAGCCGGTTAAGCCTGGAACAATATCAAATTCTCGTCGGCAAACTGCTCCAAGTGCAGAGCGGCGGACTGATCCCGGTGCTTTTATCCGTTGCCGTCCTGCGCACCATAAAAGAATGTTACCAGCTTTCCTGGGAAATCGAGTCGCAAGGCATCAATGTGGCCGATAAAGCCTCCGGAGCAGGGGGGGATATCAGCATAACCCAAAATGGGAATGTAATTCTGGCTATTGAAGTGACCGAGCGGCCGATCGAGAAAACCCGCGTCGTCTCAACCTTCAACACCAAAATAGTACGGAGCGGAATCGGAGATTATCTGTTTATCTACTCAAGCTCCACTCCGACTGAAGACGCCCGCCAAGCTGCCCGCACCTATTTCAGCCACGGGCATGAGATTAATTTTTTGCAGGTTTCTGATTGGATTATTAACCTGCTGGGAACGATGGGGGCAAAATGCCGGGCAATATTTACTCAGGAGGTTCTTAAACTCTTTGATGCCAGGGACGTTCCGGCTACGGTAAAGCTGGCTTGGAACGACATTGTTAAGGAACTGGTGGCTGTTTGATTCAATTTTGGCCGCGGCGCTAAAACCACAAACTTGACATAAAGGCCCCTGCATGATAAATTACAACATTTAACTTATCAATATTCCAGGCCTTTTATGCCCTTTGCCGCCTCCGCCACCACCGCTTCGCATACCGCCGCTTCCCAATATATCTCTTCCTGTCTGGCCTTGGCCCATGAGAAACTGGGCCGGTTTGGCTCCATGGCGGAGATCGCCGCCCAGGAGCGGCAGATCAACCGCTACTCCCGCCTGGAGCTCCTGGAACAGCCCCGGTGCATCCTGGTGCTGGAAGAGGGGGACCAGGGGGCGCGGCTGGCCCGCGCCCAAACCGCGGTCTTGCGGGGCGAGGTCCTGTTCGAGCACGCCGCCGCCGGCGAAGGCACCCGCCTGATGCTGGGCCCCAAATATTTTCTCAATCTCGGCCGGGACCTCACCCTGGACCGCCTGGCCCGGCTCCTGAGCCAGGAGAGCGGCGAGTTGGTGACCCCGGAGGACGCGGCCGCGGGTCTGGAGGCCCAGCCCCAGGAGCTGCTGCCCCTGTCCCTGGGCACCCGCCACATGCTGCAACTGGCCTTTGACCTGGAAAAGCTGGCCCGGCAAGCGGGCGAATCCCCCCGGGAGGTCCTGGCCCGCCAGCACCTGCTCATCATCATCTCCGCCGAAATGCTGGCCCGCCTGGAAAAGGATTTCTACCAGTGGCGTTTCTTCGGCTTTAACCCCTGCAAGGTCTTTTTCATGGTGCAGGAGAGCTTCCACGGCCTTAACCTGAAGGGCGGCAAGTTCTTTTATGACCGGCACAGTCCCCGACGGCTCCATAATCACGGTCAGATGGTGCTGCAGCAGACCATGGACCGGCAGCTCTTCCGCCTGGCGGGGGCCTGCCCCCGAGAACAGTTCTTCCAGGCCCGGGAAGCCGTGGGAGAATGGCTGCAAGACTTTTCTGACAAAATTTCTTATAATATCGAGGATCTGGATTATTTGACCGATTCCATCGATTTCGCCGGCCTGGGTCTGGCCCTGGAAGCAGGACAGCAGGGCTATAATATGGTGATGGAGGTGGTGGCCAACAATCCCCTCAAGCCCCAGAAGGGCGGCATGCTGGCCTGGGACCCGCAGCTGGACCGGGACGTCATGGTGGAGAGCTTTCAGTTGGGGGACATCGCCAATGCCGACATCCATTATCTGAACCGGAATTTCAACCATTACCCCCAACCCTATGAGAGCTGGCGCCGGTTGGGGGAAGCAGGACTGCCCATGCCCATCTCAGTCAAGGATGACTTTCTCTATTTCCAGCCGGTCCAGGGGGATATCAACTTTCTGGTCCGCACCGCCTTTTTCCGCCGCCGGGAGCTGCGCCCCATCCGGAGTTTGAAGAGCCCGGCGTCGCTGCCCCTGGCTATCAATCGGATGCTGGCCCAGGACCGCCAGCCGGGTTTCCGGGAATTCGTCCGGCGCCTGCAACAAGGAAGCTTATGAGCCCGCCTCGGAAGATGTTCATCAATGCCGCGGACCCCGAGGAATTCCGGGTTTGCATCGTGGAAGAAGGCCAGTTGGACGAGTTCGCCCTGGAGACGGCGGCCCGGGAGCAGACCAAGGCCAACATTTATAAAGCGGTGGTGGTTAACATCGAACCCAGCCTCCAGGCCGCGTTCGTCAATTACGGCGGGGAGCGCCACGGCTTTTTGCCCCTGTCGGAGGTGCACCCGGAATATTATCAGGAGCAGCAGAGCAAGGGCAAAGCCAAGATTCAGCGGGTGCTGCGTAAAAACCAGGAGATTATCGTCCAGGTTTACAAAGAGGAGACCGCCACCAAGGGGGCCTATCTCAGCACCTACATTTCACTGCCGGGCCGCAACCTGGTGTTGCTGCCCCGGCAGGCCCAACTGGGGATTTCCCGCAAGATCGAGAAGGAAGACGAGCGCCAGCGCCTCAAGGAACTGGCCCAGAAGATCGGCCTGCCTCCGGAGATGGGCCTCATCATCCGCACCGCCGGCCAACAGGCCAAGACCAGGGACCTGGCCAAGGACCTGCAATTTCTCCTGAAGCAGTGGGAGGACCTGAACCAGACCGCCGCCAAACAAAAGGCCCCCAGCCTCCTCTACCGGGACCTGGATATGATCACCCGCACCGTCCGGGATTATCTCTCCACGGACATCAAGACCATCCTGGTGGACAACCCGGAGGTCTATCAACAGCTCCGCAACTGGCTGCACATGGCGGCCCCCCGCCAAACCCATGCCTTGAAGCTTTACAAGGACAAGCTGCCCATCCTCACCCGCTACCAGTTGGAGGAGCAGCTCGACCGCATCTACGCGGAGCGCGTCCCCCTGAAATCGGGCGGCACCATTGTCATCAATCCCACCGAAGCCCTGGTTTCCATCGACGTCAATTCCGGGCGCAGCACCGGTCAAAAAGAGATAGAAGAAACGGCCCACAAGACCAACCTGGAGGCCGCCGACGAAGTGGCCCGGCAACTCCGGCTGCGGGACCTGGGCGGTCTGGTGGTCATTGACTTCATCGACATGAAGGACAAGAAGCACCAGAAGGAGGTGGAGGCGGCCCTGAAGCAGAGCCTGAAAAAGGACAAGGCCCGGGTGACGGTGGGCCACATCTCCAAATTCGGCCTGCTGGAACTCTCCCGCCAGCGCCTGCGGCCCACCGCCGAGGCCAGCGCCTACACTCCCTGCCCCGCCTGCCAGGGCCGCGGCCGCCTGAAGACGGTCCCCACCCTCAGCCTGAGCCTGCTCCGGCAGATCAGCGCCCAGGTGGTGCAAAATCCGCTCCAGGAAGTCCGGGCCGTGGTTCCCCTGGAAGTGAGCAACTTCCTCCTGAACCAGAAACGCCGGGAAATTCTGGCCCTGGAGGAGCAATACAACCTTCGGGTGGTGATCACCGTCCAGGCCGGTCTCCACCCCGAGGAGATCCATCTTGATTTCATCCGGCGGGAACCCGAGGAGCCCAAACGCGAGGCCAAGCCGCCTCCGAAACGAGAGCCCAAACCGCGGCCTAAACCTGAGG
>CAZOCQ010000054.1:0-15755 GCA_964578335.1 uncultured Desulfobacca sp. | reverse complement strand
GGATGAAGCCCGGGTTCGCCGGGTTCTAACTCATTACGAGGAACAGACCGAAGAAGAAGCGGTGGCCGAGGACGAGGCGGCCTTTGAAAACTTGACTCAGACCGCCATGGAAATTCCAACCGAATTGGTCCCGGCAGTGCGGGACCTAATCGCCAAGCATCGCAATAAGACACCCGAAAGCGCAGGCTGAAAAGCCTGAGGCTACAGAAAAATAGAGGGAGGACCGCGAGGCCCTCCCTGTCTTTTTGGTGCGCAGGGCGCACCTACATTACGCCGCCTGCTTCTTGAGCCACTCGGCCCGGGCCGCCGGTTTGGTGGGGCAGGGACCCAGTTTATAGGCCCGCTCCACCATCTCCTTGGCGATGGCGGCGAAGCGCGGCCCCTCCGAAGACGACAGGTTGAACATCTCCAGCCGCTCCGGCTCCAGGCCCATGGCCTCAAAGTCCTTCTTCACCTTCATGACCCGCTTCTTGGCCCGGATGTTGCCCTTCAGGTAATGGCATTCGCCCTCCAGGCAGCCGGCCACGAAGACCGCGTCCGCCCCGGCCTCGAAGGCCTTGAGCAGGTGGAGGATGTCCACCCGCCCGGTGCAGGGCATCATGATGATCTTGATATCCGGGGGATACTGCAACCGCATCGAACCTGCCAGGTCCGCGGCGCTGTACGCTCAGTAACGGCAGCAAAAGCCGATGATTTTGGGAGCAAATTCGCCACTCATGTTGTTCTCTCCTTTCCTTAACCCGCGGCCAGGGCCGTTTCCTGGGCGATGATCTGGGCGTCGGTGAAGTTTTTCAGGGTAATGGCCTTGGCCGGGCATTCCGAGGGGCAGACGCCGCAGCCCTGGCACTTGGCCGGGTCAATGTAGGCCGCGTCCACGGTGTAGTCAATGACCGGCACGTTGAAGGGGCAGGTGCGCACGCAGGTGAGGCAGACGGCGCATTTGTCCTGGTCCACCACGGCGACGATGCCGCCCACCTCCACCTTGTCCTTGGCCAGGAAGGTGGCGGCCCGGCCCGCCGCGGCCTTGGCCTGGGCGATGGACTCGTCAATGGGTTTCGGGTAGTGGGCCAGGCCCGCCAGGAAGATGCCGTCGGAGGGCAGGTCCACCGGGCGCAGCTTGGCGTGGGCTTCGTTCAGGAAGCCTTCGGCGTTTCTGGGCACCTTGAAGATTTCGCCGATATCCTCCACCGGGTTGGGCAGGATGGCGCTGGCCAGGGTGAGCAGGTCGGGCCGCAGCACCACCGGCATCCCCAGGATGGGGTCGGTGATGGTGACCTTGAGGCCGTCGCCGTCCTTTTCCACTTTCGGCTTGGAGTCCAGATCGAAGCGGATGAAGATCACCCCCAGCTCCCGGGCCTCCTTGTAGAGCAATTCCCGTTCGCCGTAGGTGCGCAGATCGCGATAGAGGACAAAGACGTCCATGTCCTTATTATGCCGCTTCAGGTCAATGGCGCTTTCCACCGAATGGGTGCAGCAGAGGCGGCTGCAGTAGGGGCGCTGCGGCTCCCGAGACCCCACGCACTGGATGAAGACCGCCTGTTTGGCCGCGTCGAGGCGCGGGTCCTTGTCGGCGTAGATCTTGTCGAACTCCAGCGAGGTGAAGACATTGGGGTGCTGGCCGTAGAGATACTCTTCCGGCTTAAAGGCTTGGCCGCCGGTGGCCATGACGGTGACGCCGTGGTCCACGGCGCGCTCGCCCTCCGGGGTCTTCAGGGTGGTGTTGAAGTTGCCGATGAAGCCGCCGGTGTCCTTGACCTCGGTGTTAAAGAGGATTTCGATGTTGGGGTGGCTCTCGATCTTCTTGATGAGGTCCTTCAGGTAACCCTGGTAATCATAACCCCGGGCGCTGGCCACCAGGTTCCAGGCCTGGCCGCCCAGCTTGTCGCCCTTTTCCACCAGATAGACCGGGAAGCCCATGTCGGCGATGGAGCGGGCCGCTTCCATGCCGGCCACGCCGCCGCCGATGACCAGGGCGTTCTTGAAGACCGGGAAGGCCTGTTTGTGCAACGGTTCCAACTGCACCACCCGGGCCACCGCGCCCCGGACCAGGTCTTTGGCCTTTTCCAGGGCCTTTTCGGGCTCGTGCATATGCACCCAGGAGTCCTGGTCCCGAATGTTGGCCATATCGAAGAGGTAGGGGTTGAGGCCCACCGCCTGGATGGTCTCCTGGAACATGGCCATGTGGGTCCGGGGGGAGCAGGAGGCCACCACCACCCGGTTCAGGTTGTGCTCTTTGATGGCGTTGAGGATCTTGTCCTGGGTGTCGGCGGAGCAGGTGAAGAGGTTCTGGTCCGAGAAGACCACGCCGGGCAGGGTGGCGGCGTATTCGGCCAGGACCGGGACGTTGATGACCCCGCCGATGTTGATGCCGCAGTTGCAGACAAAGACGCCCACCCGGGGGGTCTGGCCGGCCACGTCGATCTCCGGCGGCAACTCCCGCTTTTTAATCTCGGTGCCCCGGGCCGGGGCCAGGAGTTCGCCCGCCGCGGCCGCGGCGGCCGAAGCCTCCATCACCGACTGCGGGATGTCCTTGGGGGCCTGGAAGACGCCGCAGACATAAACGCCGTCCTTGTTGGTGTCCACCGGGGTGAAAGGCGAGGTGTCGGCAAAGCGGGTGCTGGCCTTGATCTCGATGCCCATGGTCTTGGCCAGGGACATGGCGTCCTGGGAGGACTCCAGACCCACCGAGAGGACCACCAAGTCGAACTCTTCGGTCTTCAGTTCGCCGGTTTCCGCCAGGTAGCGGATGGCCAGGTTGCCGGTGCCGGGGACCTCGTCGATGGTATGCACCCGGGAGCGGATAAACCGCACCCCGTGTTCGTCTTCGGCCCGCCAGTAGTATTTCTCGAAATCCTTGCCGTGGGTCCGCATGTCCATGAAGAAGATGGCGGTATCCAGCTTGTATTCCTTGCAGTGCTCCTTGGCGATGACCGCCTGCTTGATGGCGTACATGCAGCAGACCGCCGAGCAGTAGCTGTTGTCGCAGTGGTGCAGGTCCCGGGAGCCCACGCATTGCAGCCAGGCGACCTTCAGGGGCTCCTTGTGGTCCCCGGGCCGCACCAGATGGCCGGCGAAGGGACCGGAAGCGGAGAGAATCCGCTCGAACTCCAGGGAGGTGACCACGTTGGGCAGCTTGGAGTAGTGATAAGCCTCGTATTTGGTGGGATCATAGACCGAGAAACCCGGGGCCAGGACCACGGCGCCCACGTCCAGGTCGAAGGTCTCGGGGCCCATGTCGTGGGCCACGGCCTGGGCCTGGCAGGAGATGGCGCACTGCATGCATTCGGAGCAGACCCCGCAATTGATGCAGCGGGCCGCTTCCTCCACCGCTTCTTCCTCGCTGTAGCCCAGGTTGATCTCCTTGAAGCTCTTGATCCACTCTTCTACCGGGGTGGTGCGCATCAGGGCCCGGTGCTTCTTCTCGATGTCGGCCCTGACCGGCGACCATTTGCCTTCTTCCGGGGGCAGGGGGCGCACCGGCATCGAGCGGCCGGCCATTAAATCCTGGCCTTGCAGATAGCGGTCAATGGAGATGGCCGCCTCGCGGCCCGAGGCCACCGCGGCGATGGCGATATAAGGGCCGGTCTCCACGTCGCCGCCGGCAAAGACGCCGGCCCGGCTGGTGGCCTTGGTGGCCGCATCCGTCTGAATGAGGCCCCGGGGGGTGAGCTCGACCTTGTCGGCCGCGGTGATGAACTTCAGGTTGGTGCGCTGGCCGATGGCCATGATGACCACGTCGGCGGTCTCGGTCTTGGTCTGGTCTTCGAAGTAGGTGGGGGAGAAGCGGCCCTGTTCGTCAAAGACTCTTTCCACCGCTTTCAGTTCAATGCCGGTGACCTTGCCGCCCTTCTCGTTAATCTGTTTAACGCCCCAGCGGTTGACGATGGCCACGCCTTCGTGCCTGGCCTCTTCCACTTCCCAGGGGGAGGCGGGCATCTCTTCCGGGGACTCCAGGCAGATCAGGGTGACGTCGGGGTTGCCCTGGCGCTTGGCGGTGCGGGCCACGTCCATGGCCACGTTGCCGCCGCCGATGACCAGCACCTTCTTGCCCTTGAAATCCGGCCCCTTGCCCATGGCCGAATCTTTCAGGTATTCCACGCCCCAATAGACGCCCTGGGCTTCATGACCCGGCACCGGGATGCGCACCGAATCCTGGGCCCCGACCCCGATGAACACCGCGTTGAAGCCGTCTTTGGTCAGCAGGCCGTCAATGGTGCGGTCCTTGCCGATGGGGGAGTTGTAATGAATCTCCACGCCCAGGCGTTGGATGTAGGCCACTTCCTTTTGCAGCACTTCCCGGGGCAGCCGGTATTCCGGGATGCCGTAGCGCAGCCAGCCGCCGGCCTCGGGCGCGGCCTCGAAGATCACCGCCTTGATGCCCTTCAGGGCCAGGTGGTAGGCGCAGCTCAGTCCCGAGGGGCCGGCCCCGATGATGGCCACTTTTTCGCTTCTCTGGGGAATTTCCGGCACCGGCAGGGCGTCCCAATCCACCGCGTCGGCCACGAAACGCTTCAGGTTGCAGATGGCGATGGATTCGTCCACTTCCTGGCGGCGGCAGTCACTCTCGCAGGGATGGGGGCAGATGCGGCCGATGGTGCCGGGCAGAGGCAGCCGGTCCATGATGATGGACAGGGCTTCGGGATATTTATGTTCCTTAATTAACTGCACGTAGCCCTGGGCGCTCAAGTTGGCCGGGCAGGCCCGGACGCAGGGGGCCCGGTCCAGCTTCTTAATGGCGAAGGTGGCCGGGATGGCCTGGGGATAGAGGCGGTAGATGGCCTTGCCTTCGCTCAGGCCGATGTTGAATTCATCGGGGACCCGCACCGGACAGACCTCGGTGCAGGCGCCGCAGCCGGTGCACTTGGCCGGGTCGATGAAGCGGGGCTGCTTCTCCACGGTCACTTTGAAGTTGCCCGGCGTCCCGGCAATGGCCTTCACCTCCGACAGCGGCATGATATCGATGTTCAGGTGCCGACCGCATTCCACCAACTTGGGGGAAATGATGCACATGGAACAGTCGTTGGTGGGGAAGGTCTTGTCCAACTGGGCCATGACGCCGCCGATGGCCGACTTCTTTTCCACCAAATGGACATAGAAACCAGCATTGGCCAGGTCCAGGGCCGCCTGCACCCCGGCGATCCCGGCGCCCACCACCATTACCTTACCTACGGGATTTCCCTTCTCGGCTGCCATAATATTACCTTCTCTCGAAATTTATATACGTAAAAGGTTCAGACTTTGTGAATATTACCACTAGTACACTCTAAAAAATTCCGGTCAAGAAGTCAAGAATGAATCGAACTGCCGCACCCCGGCCGCAGATAGTTTTTGCTCCGTCCAAGCCTTGACCCGGTTGCAGAAATGTTTAATTATTTCGTAAAGATAAAAATCGGCTGCGGCATGAGTGGCTGGGGCAAAAGGTAACAAGCACGGTGAGGCGATGTTACTTTTTATCCCTAGTTTTCGGAGCAGCTCCTCATGGGCCCTGGGCCTACCCTCAAAGCATGAAAAGTTTGTAGCGGCGGGCGTCTCGCCCGCCAGAGGTCGGCCCACAGTGCGCACAATACCCCGGCACAGGCTGGAAAGCCTGTGCCACCGACAAAGCAGGTTAGTTCAGGAGAGGGGCTCGGGAGGCGGCGCCGGATTTGCTTCCAACCCTCGTCCCCAAGCTCTGCTTGGGGACGTGAGTTTTTAGGCGAAGCTCCGCTTCGCCACCAAAGCAGGAGCTTTGGTAAAAAGAAAACGTTCCCAAGCCGGAGCTTGGGAACGAGCCCAAAACCGGAACGCCGCCCCCGGCGGTTCGCTGTCGGGGGCGCCGGCGCTACCTAATAAAATAAAGAGGAAAAACTATGACCATTCAAGAAGACTTGGCCGAAATTAGGGCCTTCTGCGACATCCTGGGCCTCACCGAAGAACCCTTGGGCCTGCTCTACACCCCCAGCGAGCCGGTTGGGGGGATTTCACCGCAGCAGGCAGTGCTGCCCAGCGCCGAGATGGAGCGGGCCGGTCAGGTGGATTGGGAGGCGACCTTCGCCAACTTCGCCTGCGTCATCGGGGTGCTCTGGCGGGCCCGGAAGCTGGGCAAGCCCGCCTACTTTGACCAGGCCCGCTTCGGCTGCCTGGGCGGGGCCTTCTACCTGGGGTTCCTCAAGCCCCAACTCGATTTCATTGTCCACTACGTCTCCACCGGCATCCCCAACGTCCTGGAAGGCGAGTGCTACCTGGACTCCCCCGAGGCGGTGCGGCGCTTCTTCCAGGTTCTGGACCCCCGGCCGGCCCCGGAGCAGTTCTGCGTCTTCAAACAACTGAGCCAGTTCACCCCGGAGGAGACCCCCGAAGTGGTGATCTTCTTCGGCCGGCCCGAATCCATCTCCGGCCTCAACCAACTGGCCACCTTCGTCACCAATGACTTCGAGGCGGTGCTGTCGCCCTTCGGCGCGGGCTGCGCCAATATCGTCGCCTGGCCCCTGAAATACCTGGAGCGGGGCCAACTCAAGGCCGTGCTGGGCGGCTGGGACCCCTCGGACCGCAAGTTTCTGAAGCCCGACGAGATCACCTTCGCGGTGCCCCAGGAAATGTTCGAGCGCATGATCCGGCGCTGGCGGGACTCCTTCCTTACCAAGGAGGCCTGGAAGACGGTGCGCAAAAAGATCGAACTCTCCCGCAAGACCTGGAAGGAACTTTAAGGCGGCCCCCAGCCGGTGAAAAATGGGGCGGCGCCCCCGACGGCCTGTGAAGGTTAAGGAGGAGCCGGGAATGCTCTCCGGCCCGCCAAATCTCAGCAATCCGCCGGCTTTTATCCTCAATTAGGATCTAAAAATACCTTTAAAATTACCTTAATTAATTTTAGGAATTTTGCCCAACAATTTCAGGAATTCCCTGATTGTAACATCCTTAGAAGTTTATTAAATATGCCTTACATAGCCAAATAGCCGCTTGGCTGGGAGCGCTAACACGGTCTCAGGGATGAGGCCGGGATGTCTTTAGGTCATCCCGGCTTTTCGTTTTTTTCTCTTAAAGAGGGCGGACCACATGCAGACAAAGCTCCCCGATGAAGATTTGGCTAACATGGACGATCGTTTACAGGCTCTATTCCGGTCGCTGGCGCAGGAATGGGAGGATACCGCCAAGGCCAAAAAGAAAGTGGATCCGGATGCCTTCATGGCCAAATGGGTGGCAGGAGTACAGGCTATCTTCTCAACCGAGGATTTGCCTTTAGGGGCAAAACAGCCCCCGGACAACCTGGTAAGCCAGGGGCTGTCGGCTTCTGAGGAATTTCCCGGCAAGCCCCCCACCCCGCAGCCCCTTATCAGCCAGGCGGAAAAAGAGGCGCTGCTCCACATCATGGCAAATCTGCCCGGCAGTTCGAAGGGAACGGCGCCGCCGGCGGCCGCTCCGCTTTTTTCCCTGTTGCTCGAAGTTAAGCCTGAAAAAGGACTCCCGGCCGAAATGATCCCGGTCCGCTTGAAAAACCTGTACCAAGGAACCGTGGTCCTGGAAGTCAATAAATTTGGGGTCCTGCGAAATCCGCAAATTCTCCAGGAAAAGAAAGGCCTCTTGCATTTAACGAATCTGGAGACTCAGGAATCCCTGAATATCACGGGCAGGTTGACTTGGATAGCATCCAAGGCGGAACAGAAATTGCGCTTAAACCTGAATTTCCCAGACAATAAAAGCAATAAAGCGGCAACTAAATTTCTGGAGCATTGCCTGGCCGCGGCACCCAAGGACAGAAAAAAGCTCTGGGAAATGTGGGACAAAATCCGCCTGATCCAGGAAACCGCCCCCAGCGACCAAAGAGACAAATATATTCTGTTACTGCTGACCTGCGGGACCTTGGCCTCCGGCTTTCTGGATCCCAAGCTCTTCTGGGCCATGAAGTACATGTTTGCCTCCATGGGCGTGGGCAAAATTATCAAGTTCTTCCAGGAAAGAAAGTTTTAATCCAGGCCGCCCAATTCGGGAAGCGGGGTCAGCTCCGAGACGCTCCTGGGCGGCCGAGACCCCTCGGACCGCAAGTTTTTGAAGCCCGACGAAATCACCTTCGCCGCGCCCCAGGAAATGTTCGAGCGCATGATCCGGCGCTGGCGGGACTCCTTCCTTACCAAGGAGGCCTGGAAGACGGTGCGCAAAATTCCAGGGCCGCCTGCCTCCAACCTGAATCTGGCCATCTTGACAATTCCATAAATTTTGCTATTAAAAAATTTACAAGACCGAATCATGCCATTTTCATATTCATTTGCGGCAACTTAACCAATTAACTTGCTTATATCGCTATTTTTTTCACCAGAAACCGTATCAGCCCCTTAGTCCACCTTGTCCACCGGCTTTTCAGGAAAAGTTCCAAGGGAGGGAATGGTCATGAAAAAGTCCGGCTCAGTTGGGCTCGCGGCTTTGGCCTTGGGCTGCCTGCTGATTTTGGGGGCTGCGCCGGCGGCCGCCTATTATCCGCCCCTGCTGGCCACCGGCAGCGGCGGCGGCAGCGAAGTCTCGTTCAGCGTCGCCTATCCCTGGGGCGGCGGAGTTGGGGCCTCAGCTCAATACCCGCCAGGGGTCACGGTCTCCAACTTTACCCAGCACCACGGCGTCATGGCCTGGATCGTCCAGGATGGCGCAAATTTTTCCGTGGGTTCATGCACCTTTGACCCCTTTCTGAACACCTTTGTGCAGGGGAGCCAGGGGTATTATTCGGGGGTCAGCCAGTTGCAGGTGAACGACGGCGTGGTGGCCTTCCTGGCCGGGCTGCCCCCCAATATTACCGTGATCGGCTATACCACCTATGCCCCGGATAAAGGCGCCTGGATCAGCGGGCAAACCGAGCGCACCAATCTTGCCGGTTTTCAATATTTCCTGGTCAAAGATGGGGTGGTGGCCTGGGTGGCGGAACAGGATGGCGGAACTTTGGTGCAACATACCATCCGGGACCCCCGGGCCGGCAGTTGGGAGGGGGACGGCACCTGGTATGCCGCTCCCGGCGGGGTTGATTACTTTGCCGTCACCAACGCCACCGTCTATTGGGACCGGGCCTCCATCCACTGGTACATGGGTTATAAGGCCGTCAAGAATCCCACCGGCAGTTATTACGGCGGCTGGTACGCCTTTGAGGCGACCACGCCTTTGGCCTATTTCATCGCCCAGCCCCTGCTCGGCTTGGCCCCCCTGCGGGTCTGGTTTACCGATTTGTCCATCGCCGCCGGCAGCTGGACCTGGCAGTTTGGCGACGGCGCCGGCAGTACGGCGCGCAGCCCTTATCATACCTTCAACTCCTCGGGAAGCTTCCCGGTCACTCAACAGATCAGCGGACCCAACGGCAGCGACACTTACAGCCGGACCATTATTCTCGGTTCTGCGAGCCAGGCCTGTCTGCCGGCCATCCTGCAATTGCTCATGAATTGAGAGCGGGCTCAGTAGGGTGCGTCTCACGCACCATTGTTGGCGCGTGAGACGCGCCCTACAGTGGAGGCTTTTCGGGCCGGGGAAGGTTCGTAGGGGCGGCTCGAGAGCCGCCCCTACAGATGCCACCCCCTCCCTGACCCTCCCCCCTCTCCGGGGGAGGGAATCAAGCCGGGCCGCGGGGCGGCGGGCAGGAGCCGTAGTGGTGAGCAATCCTTGGGGGCGTTGGGCGTGGAGACGCGTTTTCTGGTGGGCTACCCTTCCAGGATAACGTTATTGGGCACCACGACGACGCCGTTTTCGGTGACGTGGAAGTGTTTGGCGTCATGTTTCGGGTCGAGGCCGATGTGGAAGCCGGGGGGAATCCTGACGCCGTCTTCGATGATGGCCCGCTGCACCTGGGCCCCGGCGCCGATCTCGACTCCATCCCAGAGGATGGCCGCGTCCACCCGGGCCCCGGCCCCGATGCGCACGCCGGGGGAGAGCACCGATTCCCGCACCACTCCTTCGATGGCGCAGCCGGCGGCGATGAGGCAGTCTTCCACAATGATGGCCTGCCCCGAATAGAGGTAGCGGCTGGGGGGGTATAGGGAGGGCCGGGAGCGGATGGGCCAGTCGGGGTCGTAGAGGTCGAAGACCGGCTCCTGCCCCAGCAGGTCCTGGTGCGCCCGGAAGTAGGCGTCCAGCAGGCCGATGTCCCGCCAGTAGCGGGGCGCGCCGTGGGGGTCGGCGAAGCTGTAGGCGAAGACCCGTTTGCGCCCCACCATTTGGGGGATGATGTCCGCCCCGAAATCGTGCTTGCCGGTCTTCTTCTTGGCGTCCTTGATGACCTCCTCCACCAGGGTCCGGGCCCGGAAGATATAGACCCCCATGGAGGCCAGGGAGTGGTCCGGCTGGCCCGGCATCCCCGGCGGCTGGGCGGGCTTCTCCAGAAAATTCTCCACCGCGCCCTGGGCGTCCACCTTGAGGACGCCGAAGGAACTGGCCTCGGCCCGAGGGACCGGCACCGCGGCCACGGTCATGTCGGCGTTGCGGGAGAGATGGAAGTCCAACATCTCCAGGTAATCCATCTTATAGACGTGGTCCCCGGAGAGGATCAGGACCTGCTCCGGGCGCTCCGCTTCCAGGAGGGTGAGGTTCTGGTAGATGGAATCCGCGGTGCCCCGGTACCAGCGGTTCACCATGATCTGCTGGGGCGGCATGGAGTAGATGAACTCCCCCAGGTCCGGGTGCATGATGTCCCAGGCCTCCCGCAGGTGCCGGTCCAGGGAGAAGCCGCCGTACTGGGTGAGCACGTAGATGCGCCGGATGCCGGAGTTGAGACAGTTGGACAGGGTGAAATCAATGATCTTGTAAAGGCCGCCGAAGGTGATGGCCGGCTTGGCCTTGTCCCGAGTCAGGGGAAAGAGGCGCTCCCCTTTGCCCCCGGCCATGATGATGGTGGTTAGTTTCTTCAGGCGGTCCATCATTTGCTGGTCAATTCCTTGACCTTTTCCTTGAGTTCGCTGAGGTCCGAAGACTTCACCACGTAGGCGTCGGCGGCCCAGCTCATGAAGCTTTCCTGGTACTGGGTGTAGGCGGTGTTGAGGATCACCGGCAGGCCCTCTTTCAACCCGAGGATGCGGGGCAGGGCCTCCAGGCCGTCCATGCCGGGCATGCGGATGTCCAGGATGACCAGGTCCAGGTCCTCCTCCTGCACCATCTTCAGGGCGTCCCGGGCGTTGCTGGCGGTGAGGACGTTATACCCTTCATCCCGCAGTTCATCTCTTAAGAGGGTGCGGATGGCGTCTTCGTCATCCACCACCAGGATGGTTTTCATGAACAACTACTCCAATATATTTAGAAATTTAATTATGTTCTTAATAATATGCCCTGCCGGGGCCGGCGGCAAGCGCCTCACAAAAAAATCCCGAAAATTTGCCGGTGGCAATTAATGGTGCGCAGTGCTACAGCCCTGGGGGCGGCTGCCACCGCTCTCCCAGAAAGAGGGGCAGTTCCGCGGCGCAGATGGGGCCGGGGATGATGGTCCAGCCGGTCAGGTAGCCGGCCAGCTCCTCCTTCAAGGGGGCCAGGACCCCGGGAATGATGAGCTCGCGGTGGCGGAGCCGCGCCGCCAGCTTTTGCTTCTCCAGGGCCTGGTCCAGTCGCTGGGGGGTGAAGCTGCGGTAGATCATGGCCATGTCGGCGGTGTCGCCCCGGGTGTCCACCTGGAGCAGAAAAATCGGGCTGACGGTCAGGGCCAGGAGGCCCGTGAGCACCGTCAGGGTGAACTCGCTGTTGCCGGTGACCAGGACCGGGGCTTCGGGGTCAGGGTCGTTGATTTCAAAGAGCGACGGCTCCAGGGGCCGGGGGAGCTCCAGGGACTGCACCTTGGGCAGAATCTCTGCGGCCCGCAAGGCCAGGGACAGGGCGTAGCGCTTCGCAGGAGTCAGCCCCGGGCAGTCTTCCGGGCGGAGGGCGCCTTCCTTGAGCCTGGCGGCCAGGCCGGCGGCATCGGGCGCCCCGGCGGCCCGGCACTCCTCCGGGGTCAGATAAGGGACGAGGTCGATCCGATCCACGTAGAGATTGGCGTAAAGCATGGGGTGCTCCGGGCGGATAATCTCTGCCAGCCTAACAGGAATGGCCGCCGGGGTCAATGAAATAGCAGTGAGCAGACTTACCTCAGATCAGCAAAATCTCTTGCTTTTTTTATGATTTTGCTCTAAATTGGTTACTTACTGCCAACAACCAGGCCAGGAGCCCCCTGGTCATAAAGGAGCGCTTCCCAAGAGTAACGGGCTTAGGTTACTGATAAAACAGGGTAAAGGACACGCCGCCCGAAGTCCTAACGGCTTTGGGGGCAGGAGTTTGGCCTAAATATTTGGTTTTACGACCGTCTCTCACCGGCTCACCCGATTTCTCCCCTTTTACCCACCTTCCATAGGACCCGGAAGCTTTTGGCCTTTATCATATGACCGCCAGCAACCCGCTCATCGCCCAAATTCTGCCGCACCTCACCCGACTGACGCCCTATCAGGCTGGCAAACCCCTGGAAGAACTCGAACGAGAATTGGGATTAACGGACGCCATTAAGCTGGCCTCCAACGAGAACCCCTTGGGGCCGTCCCCCAAGGCCCTGGCCGCCCTGCAGGACGACCTGAAGAGCCTGCACCGTTACCCCGACAGCCACGCCTATTACCTGAAGCAGGACCTGGCCGCCCACCTGGGCCTCTTTCCGGAGCAGCTCATCTTGGGCAACGGCTCCGATGAAGTCCTGGACCTGCTGGTCCGGGCCCTGGTGCCCGCCGGCGGCGAAGTGGTCAGCACCACCCACACCTTCCTGATGTACGGCCTCCTGACCCAGGCCGTCGGCGGGGTCTTCCGCCCCGTGCCCTTGCGCCATTTCCGGGTGGACCTAAAAGCCGTGGCCCGGGCCGTAACGCCCCAAACCCGGCTCATCATCCTGAACAATCCCAACAACCCCACCGGCACCGCTTTTTTCCGGGAGGAGTGGGAAGCCTTTCTGACCGCGATCCCGGCCAACGTCACCGTGGTCCTGGATGAGGCCTACATCGATTTCGCCGACGACCCCAAGGTGCCCTCCGGCCTGGATTATCTGGCCGAAGACCGGGCCCTGGTGGGGTTGCGCACCTTTTCCAAGGCCTACGGCCTGGCCGGCCTCCGGGTCGGCTACGGCTACGGCCCCAGCCAGCTCATCGATTGCCTGAACCGCCTGCGGATGCCCTTTAATATCAACCGGCTGGCCCAGGTGGCCGCCCGGGCCGCCCTGACGGACACCGACTTTCTGGCCCGCACCAAGGAACTGGTGCTGACCGGTAAAAAAGAGATTTGCCGGGGGCTGCAGCGCCTCGGCCTGGATTATATCCCCTCCCAGGCCAATTTTATCCTGATTCGGGTGCCGAAACCGGGGCGGGAGGTCTTCGAGGCCATGCTGCGCCTCGGGGTCATCATCCGGGCCATGGATGCCTACGACTTCCCCGATTTCATCAGGGTGAATGTCGGTTTGCCGCGGGAGAATCAGCGCTTTCTCGCGGCTTTAGAACGGGTGCTGGGGATGAACGGCTGAGTGGGCAAACGGGTCATTATCACCATCGATGGTCCGGCCGGCGCCGGCAAGAGCACCGTGGGCCGGCGGCTGGCGCAACTCCTACACTTTTTATATCTGGACAGCGGTTCCTTGTATCGGGCGGTGGCCTGGCAGGCCGGGCGCCGGGGGCTCAACCTCAATGACGCCGGGGCCCTGGCGGCCTTTTTGCCGGGTTTCCAGCCGGAACTGCGGGCCGACGGGGCGGAGTTTCACCTGGTCATTGACGGCCGGGAGGTGCGCGGGGAAATCCGCACTCCGGAAGTGAGCCGGGGCTCCTCAACGGTGGCCAAACTGCCGGTGGTGCGCCAGTGGGTGAAAGAGCACCTGCGTTGGCTGGCCCAAAACGGCGGGGTGGTGGCCGACGGCCGGGACCAGGGCACCGTGGTCTTCCCCGAGGCGGAGTTCAAATTTTATCTGGACGCGGCGCTCAGGACCCGGGCGCAGCGGCGTCTTCAGGACTGGCAGCCAAAGGCTGGTGCGCAATGCGCACCCTACGGTGATCCGCCCTCTCTGGAGGAGGTCAAACGCGACCTGGCCGCCCGGGACCGCCAGGACGAGAACCGGAGCGAAGCGCCCCTGACGGTGCCGCCGGGGGCCATAGTTATTGATACCACCGATTTGACGGTGGATGAAGTAATAGCCCGTTGCCTGGCAGTGATTAAAGCCAGGGGACAAAAAGGGAAAAGGGGAAAAGGAAGGGCATAGTTAGGGGTTTTCCCTTTTACCCTTTTACCCTTTTACCCTTTTACCCTTTTTCCCCTTTACCTCAGGGACGGATTAAGAACATCTACCGGCCAAAATTGCCGGATAAAAAATAAAAACCATTAACTGGTGCTAACAGGGGGTCAACCTAACATGGACGGTATGGAAAAAAACGAACTGACTAACCACACCCAGCCGGAGGACATTGAGGCCCGGCCGCAACCCGAGGCCGGCCTGGCCGCTTCGGCAGAACCGGCATTCCCGGAGGAGATTGAGCCGGAGGAAGCTGCTCCGGTTGAAGCTTCCCAGGACGCGGCTCCGGAGGAGCCCTCCCAGGCTGAAGTTATGACGGAAGCCATGATGGAGATGCCGGACATGGAATCCATGAGCGAACTCTACGAGGAGAGCCTGAGACGGGTTCAGGAAGGGGAAGTGGTCAAAGGCCGCATCGTCTCCATCACCAAGGATTTTGTGATGGTGGACATCGGCTACAAATCCGAAGGCCAGATTCCCATCCACGAATTCACCTCCCCGGAGGGCGAAATTACCGCCCAGGTGGGGGATGAGGTGGAAGCCTTGATGGAGAGCCGGGAAGATGAAGAAGGCGCGCTCATGCTTTCCAAGAACAAGGCCTCGAAGATCAAGGTGTGGGAAGAGGTGAGCTGCGCCTATCATCACGACGGCGAGGTGATGGGCACGGTGGTGGCCAAGGTCAAGGGGGGCCTCTCCGTGGACCTGGGGGGCATCATCGCCTTCCTGCCCGGCTCCCAGGTGGACCTGGCCCCCATGCGCCATACCGACCATCTCATCGGCCAGAAGTACAGCTTCCGGGTCCTGAAGTTCAACCGCAAGCGGCGCAACGTGGTGCTCTCCCGACGCATGATCCTGGAAAAGGCCAAGGGCGAGGCCAAGTCCACCCTGCTGGCCACCCTGGAAGAGGGCAAGATCCTGGACGGCGTGGTCAAGAACATTACCGACTACGGCATCTTCGTGGATCTGGGGGGGCTGGACGGCCTGCTGCACATCACCGACCTCTCTTACGGCCGGGTGCGCCATCCCGCCGACCTCTTCAAGGTGGGCGACACCATCACCGTCAAGGTCCTGAGCTTCGACCGGGATAAGGAACGCATCTCCCTGGGCTTGAAGCAGATGGCCCCGGACCCCTGGACCCTGGTGGAAGAAAGATTCCCCCTGGGTTCCCGGGTCACCGGCAAGGTGGTCAGTCTGACCGACTATGGCTCTTTCGTGGAGCTGGAGCCGGGAGTGGAAGGCCTGATCCACATCTCCGAGATGTCCTGGACCCGCAAGATCCGCCATCCTTCCCAGGTAATCAGCGTGGGCGACGTGGTGGAAGCCACCGTCCTGGAACTGGAGCCCAACCGCAAACGCATCTCGCTCAGCCTGAAGCAGGTGGAGCCTAATCCCTGGGAAGTCATCGGCGAGAAATACCCGGTGGGTTCGGTCATCGAAGGCAAGATCAAGAACATCACCGACTTCGGCATCTTCATCGGCATTGATGAAGGCATCGACGGCCTGGTGCACATCTCCGACATCTCCTGGACCAAGCGCTTCA